>JAEURK010000374.1 GCA_016789175.1 Anaerolineales bacterium | reverse complement strand
TCAGCGTGGACGATCTCTGGCGCGGCACCCAGAACTACGGCTGGTACCGGCCGGCGATCTTCACTCTGTACAAGCTCCTGTTTGCGGCGCCGCCAGCCCTGATCGGTCTGGCGCGGGCCGGCGTTTGGCTGGCCCACGCCGTCAGCTGCGGCCTGCTCGGCGGGATTGCCGCCCGATACTGGCGGACGCTCAATCCCCAAAGCCCTTCCTCGCAGGCCATGATCGCCGCCTGGACGGCGACCGGCCTCGGCGTGGTTTTTCCGTTCGCCGTGCTGCCGTTGCCGCATCTGGGCACCGCCATGCACGTCTTCACCGGGCTGGGGCTGGTTGTGTGCACGGCGGCGCTCTTGCGCGCCCTTGAAGAGCGCGACCGCTCAGCGCTGGCGGTGGCGTGCGTGAGCGCTCTGCTGAGCCCCTACTTCCACGAATCCGGTGTGATGGTGGGCGCCGCCGCCACGTTGGCCGGCGTCATCTGGCTGGGATCCCGGTGGTGGACCCGTTGGCGACCACTGGCGGCGCCCACCCTCTGCGGGTTATTGTTCTTGCCCATCTGGCTGATGTCACGCCGCAGCCCGGTTGGCCAGCAAATTGTGTCGAGCAACTTCGACCTGAGCGAACTGGGCGCGCGCGTCGGTTATTTCCTCCAGCCGGCGACCTACCCGCTCCAGTTCCTGGGCGGTCGGCTGCATTACGGGTTGGGCGTCTTCGAAGACACGGCCCTCTGGATCAGCGTGGCCGCCGCCTGCGGGCTGTGGCTGTGGGTGTGGGGGCCGCGCCGGGCCGCGCGGCTGGCGGCGCTGGCTGCCGGCGCCGGCCTGCTCGTGGGATTGCCCTCGATCACGTCGCTCACGATCGGCTACATCATCATCAGTCAACGCCTGCTGTTCGCGCCGGGCCTGCTCAGCATTGTGCTCTGGTCGCATCTGGTGACCCGCCTCCTGCGAGCCGACGGACAGCCGTGGCGGGCTGCGCTCGTCAGGGGCGGATTGGCGCTCTGGCTGGGCGTGCTCCCGCTGGTGTATGTCGGTCGGGAGGTCCATCTCCATACTCAGGCGCTCGGGCCGTTGGCGGAGACGATCGCGGCGGTTCAGGCAGACCCTACAGCCCGGCATCTGGTCGTCAACCCGATTACGTGGTTGACGTACCGAGAACGCCCCTTCCCGCTCGGGCACGACGGCGTCGTCGTCGGCGCCGACTATGTCACGCAGGCGCAGTTGATTGAAGCCAACACGCAACAGGCGATCGCGATCGACGGCGTCGCGTTCGCGGATCTGCTCCCAAACCTCAGCGATCGCTACCTGGCCGTCGCCAATCCTGCAACGCCGCAGTGGGATGCCGTCCGATTGGTTCAGGCTTTGCCCGACTACGATTCCGTCTGGCTGGTGCAATGGCCGACGCCCGCCCGCAACCGCCTGGTGTATGCCGGCCGTGTCCAGGCGCGCGCCGCCGATCCCCCCACGTCTTATCTCGCACGCTTTGAGCCCGGCCTGTATTTGACGGACGTCCAGACCGAGCACACGGGCGGCACTTTCACGATCCGATTGAGTTGGTCGCTGCTCGGCTCGCCGCCGGTGGGCGAGATCTTCCGCCACGTCTACACCTGCGATGGGCACCTGGCCGCGAACGGCACCGGCGCGGCGCTGGAGGGGCTGGCGCCGCTCTGGGGGCTGGCAGCCCCCGTCGCTCTGATCGACCAGCGCACCGTCACCCTGTCGACCAACGACGCCGCCGGCTGCTATCGAGTGGAGGTTGGACTCTTCAACCCGGCTGACGGTGTGCGCTCCACCCCATTCGACAACAACGGAGCCGCCTGGTCCAACGACGTCGTCTCGACCGGTCCCGCCGGCCCGTGAGGGGCCGCCCCACGCATCAGCTCGATCGCGCACGCCTCCGCCAGCGCCGTTCACCGCTGCCTGAACCGGCTTAAGCCGCCGTCCAGTCAGCGCGTCGACGCCCGCCATTGACGCGCCCCGGCCCGACCCGTTACAATTGTCGTGTTCATATTATGAAACTTGATTTCACAATATGAAAACCGTTGAGGACACCCACTATGCTCCTTGGCACTCCCTTTCACGCGCGCACCCAACCCTTGAATGAAGCCCAGGTCTGGCGGCGCTGGTCCGGCTATCTGGCCGCCGGCGCTTATGAGCTGACGCACGAGCGTGAGTACTGGGCCATCCGCAATGCCGCGGCCCTGATCGACGTCTCGCCGCTGCTCAAGTACCACGTGCACGGCCCGGATGCGGCCCGGTTGCTCGACCGGATGGTCACCCGCGATGTCAGCCGGCTCGGCGTCGGCCGGGTGCTCTACACGCCGTGGTGCGATACGGAGGGCAAGGTCATTGACGACGGCACGATCACGCGCCTGGATGCGCAGCGCTTCCGCCTGACCGCGGCCGAGCCGAACTACCGCTGGTTGTCGATGAACGCCGTCGGCCTGGATGTGACGGTCGAGGACGTATCGAGCCAGGTCGCGTCGCTGGCGCTGCAGGGGCCTAAATCGCGTCTGATCCTCAACGCCTGCGCCGCCGACAGCCTTGACGGGCTCGCGTATTTCCGAGTGACGCATACCCGGGTCGGCGGCGTGCCCGTGACGATCTCGCGCACCGGCTACACCGGCGATCTCGGCTACGAGTTGTGGTGCGACGCCCGCGACGCAGTAGCGGTCTGGGACACGCTGATGACGGCCGGCGCCGCCTACGGGATCACGCCGACCGGCATCCTGGCGCTCGACATCGCCCGGGTCGAGGCGGGCCTGATCATGCTCGACGTCGATTACACCTCGGCCCACGTCGCCACCATCCCGGAGCAGAAGTCCTCGCCCTTCGAGCTGAATCTGGGCTGGGCGGTCGACCTCAAAAAGGCGGCGCGTTTCGTCGGCCGCAAGGCGCTGGCCGCCGAAAAGACATCCGGCTCGGCCTGGCAGATGGTCGGGCTGGAGATCGAATGGCCCAACCTCGAGCGCCTGTTCTGGGAGGAAGGGCTGCCGCCGCGGATCCCGAACACGACCGTGCGAGCCAGCATCCCGCTCTCGTCGCTCGGTCGCCAGGTCGGCTACGCCTCAAGCAGCTGCTGGTCGCCGCTGCTGAAGAAGTACATCGCCCTCGCCCACGTCGAGGCCGCGCACGCCAAACCCGGTGATCTCTTGATGTTCGAGATCATGGTGCAGCACAAGCATCGCTACACCCCGGCGCGGGTTGTGCCCCTGCCGTTCTTCAATCCGGAGCGCAAGCGGGAATAGAGGAGAAGGAGAAGGAGGAGGGAAGAGGGAGGAGAGATCGCTACCGCGCTCTTCCCACTTCCCTCCCCTCTCCTCCCTCTTCCACGAGGAAGCTATGGCCAATAACTACGATGCCATCGTGATCGGCGGCGGACACAACGGCCTGATCCACGCGGCCTATCTGGCGCGGGCGGGCAAAAAGGTCGTGGTGCTCGAACGCCGGCATCTGGTCGGCGGCGCGGCCGTGACCGAGGAGATCGTGCCGGGCTTCAAGTTCACGGAGTTCTCGTACGTCGTCAGCCTGCTGCGACCCGAGATCATCCGCGACCTGGAGCTCCCCAAGCATGGGCTGACGATCCTGCCGCTGCCAAGCACCTTCACGCCGATGGACAACGGCGACTATCTGGCCGCCTGGGACGATCACGACAAGACCCGGCGCGAGATCTGGCGCCATTCGCCCAAGGATGCCGACGCCTACGACGCCTATAGCCGCGCGATGGCGCGCATGGCGATGGCCGTCAAGCCGATCCTGAGCATGATCCCGCCCGACCCGACCTCGCTCAGCCCGAAGGATCTGTTCGGGTTGCTCAAGCTCGGCGGCCATGCCGGAAGTCTGAGCGAAAAAGACTTTCACAATCTGGCCAAGTTGATGACGATGAGCGCCGCGGACTTGCTCGAGGAGTGGTTCGAGCTCGATCCGCTCAAGGGCACCAAGTCGGCCAGCGGCATCATCGGCACGTTCCTCGGCCCGCGCTCGCCCGGCACGGCCTATGTCCTGCTGCATCACTACATGGGCGAGATCGACGGCGCCTTCCGGGCCTGGGGCTTCGCCAAGGGCGGAACCGGCGGGATCAGCAACAGCATCGCCAGCTCGGCGCGCGCGCTGGGGGTCGAGGTCCGGCTCAACGCGAGCGTGGCGCACGTCATCGTCAAAGGCGGGCGTGCCGTCGGGGTTGCGCTCGAGAACGGCGACGAGCTCTATGCGAAGACGATCAGCTCGAGCCTCGACCCGAAGCGCACCTTCCTCAAGCTGATCGAGCCGCGCCACCTGCCCGACGACTTCCTAACCGCCATCAAGCGTTATCGCACCCGCGGCTCATCGGGCAAGGTCAACCTGGCGCTGAGCGAGCTGCCCGACTTCACGGCCCTGCCCGGCGTCGGGCCGCTGCACCGGGGCGCGATCTCGATCAGCCCGAGCATCGAGTACATCGAGCGCGCCTACGACGCCGCCAAGTACGGCGACCTGCCGGCCCGCCCGTACATCGACAGCATTCTCCCGTCGATGATCGACCCCGATATGGCGCCGCCCGGCCAGCACGTCATGTCGTGCTTCGTGCAATATGCGCCCTACCACCTCAACGGCGGCTGGGACGATGCGAAGCGCGAGGCCTTCGGCGACAGCGTGGTCGACACGCTGGCGCAATACGCGCCCAACCTCAAGCGCGCGATCATCGGACGCCAGGTGCTGGTGCCGCCGGACATCGAGCGCATCACGGGCCTGACCGAGGGCAACATCTTTGCCGGCGAGCTCGCCCTGCATCAGTTGTTCTTCCTGCGACCCGCGCCCGGCTACACCGACTACCGCACGCCGATCCGCGGTTTTTGGCAATGCGGCTCGGGCACGCACCCGGGCGGCGGGATCATGGGCGCGAACGGGCGGCTGGCGGCGCTGGAAGTGCTGAAGGGCTGAGAGAGGGGTGACTATGTCGACGAAGTACGATGCCATCATCATCGGCGCGGGACACAACGGCCTGACGACCGCGGCCTATCTGGCCAGGGCCGGTCAACGCGTGCTCGTGCTCGAGCGCCGCGACGTGGTCGGCGGCTCGGTCGTCACCGAGTCGCCCTGGCCGGGATATCGGGTCGACACGCTCCAGCACTTCGGTGGTCTGCGGCCCGACATCGTGCGCGATCTCGACCTGGCGCGTTTCGGATTGACGACGACCCGGGTCGGCCTGACGGCCCTCCAGCCCGGCGGCGGGGCCTTGGAGCTTGGATCCGGCGGCGGTGCCCGCGCCCAGGCGATCGGGGCCTTCAACCGGACCGACGCGGAACGCTGGCCGGCCTTCACGGCACTGATGGCCAAGGTCGCGGGTTTCCTCAACGAGGTGTACGCCGCGCCGTTCCCGCGCGTGCCCCAGATCGACGCGGCCGAGGCGCCGGCGCTGGCGCAGCTCGGCCTGAAGCTGCGTGGGCTGGGCAAGAAAGACATGATCGAGGCGGTGCGCGTGTTGCCGATGTCGATGCTCGAGCTGCTCGACGAATGGTTCGAGAGCGACCTGCTGCGCGGCGCGCTGGCGGCCCGTGGCGTGCACGGCTTGATGCAGGGCCCGATGGGCGCCGGCACGGCCTTCCTGTTCCTGCACCTCTGGGCCAATAACGACAGCCTGTTTCAAACCCGCGTGAAAGGCGGCGCGGGGGCGCTGTCTGAGGCGCTGGCGCAGGCGGCCACGGGCTTCGGGGCTGAGCTCCGGCTCGGCGCCGAGGTCGCCCAGGTGAAACTGTCCGGCGATCGGGCGGCGGGCGTGGTGCTGGCCAACGGCGAGGAGATCACGGCCCAACGCGTGGTTTCGGCGCTCGATCCGCGTCGCACGTTTTTGGGGCTGGTCGGCCCCGACGCGCTCGACCCGGAATTCGTCTGGGCGACCCAGAACATCAAATTACGCGGCTGTGTGGCCAAGGTCAATCTCGCGCTCGACGGGCTGCCGACCTTCACCGGCGTCACTGATGCCGGGTTGCGCGGGGCTCTGACGCTCAGCCCGAGCCTCAACGACCTCGAGCGCGCCTACGACGCGGCCAAGTACGGTGGGTTGTCCGAGCGGCCGTATCTCGAGGTCAGTCTGCCGACCCTGGCCGAGCCGGGCCTCGCGCCCGACGGCAAACACCTCCTGAGCGTGCACATGCAGTTCGCGCCCTACCGGGGCGAACAGGCCGATTGGGCGACCCGGATCGAAGCGATCGTGGTCAACGCGCTGGCGCAGCTCGCGCCGGATCTGCCCGGCCGCATCCTCCACAGCCAGGTGCTGACGCCGCGCGACCTCGAGACGCGCTTTGGCCTGTCCGAGGGCAATCTGTACCACGGCGAGATGATGCTCGACCAGATCCTGTTCATGCGCCCGCTCTCGGGCTGGGCCCAACATCGCACGCCGATAGAGAATCTCTACCTGTGCGGGCCGGGCACACACCCCGGCGGCGGCGTCAGCGGCGCCAGCGGTCGCAACGCCGCGCGCCAGATCCTGAAGGACCAGAAGGCCTGACCGATTCACCGCCTCACGGACTCACGATCGGGCGATCACAACAAAACGAAGCGGCGTGGCCGGTGTGCCACGCCGCTTCGCTTTTGTTCTGGAAAGGCGACTGCTCAGCCAGCAGGGAGTTGGCCGGCTTCACGCCAGCAACTTCGGCAGATTATCGAACAGGAGAAAGGCCGCAATCCCGAGCACGAACACCGCGAAGCCCTGCTGCAGGCGAGCAGCCGGCACGCGCTGCGCCAGCCAGGTGCCGCCACCGATGCCGAACACGCCGGCGGCGCCGAAGACGATCAGGAGCATCAGGTCCGGCATTTCGCCGCCAAGGTGGCCGAGCAGACCGGCCAGGCTGTTGGCCGCGATCACCAGCAGCGACGTCCCAACCGCCTCCTGCATCGGCAGTCCGACCAGCATCACCAATGCCGGCACAATCAGGAAGCCGCCCCCCACCCCGAGGATGCCGGTCAGCAGGCCGACGCCCGCGCCGGCCGCCAACGTGATCGGCCAGTTCGGTGGGCGATCCGGATCGGCCTTCGCCGAACGGGTCTTGCCCGAGATCATCAGGCCGCCGATCACGGCCATCAGCGTCGCAAAGGCGACCAACAGGGCGCTCGGCGTGAAAAGCCGCGAGAGGCCGGCCGCCAGATAAGCGACGACCATACCGGCCCCGCCGAAAACCAGGGCCACCCGCCAGTTGAGGCGCCCCTGCCGGCCATGAATCGTCGCGCCGATCAGGCTGTTGGTGCCGACGATAGCCAGCGACGTCGTCACCGCCGCAGCCGGCGAGAGGCCGGCCAGATACACCAGGGCCGGCACCGTCAGGATCGAGCCGCCGCCGCCCAACAGGCCCAGGGTCAGGCCGATGGTGAATCCGACAGCCAGGTCGAGCAGCAGCCCCGGGATCACACCTGACCTCGGGCGACCGGCAAGCCCGCGTCGCTCCAGGCCAACATGCCGCCCCCCAGGTTGACGGCCCGATAGCCGGCCGCCTGAAGCTGGCGCGTCGCTGACAGACTGCGCGCGCCCGAGCGGCAGATACACAGAATCTCGCGGTCCCGCGGCAGCTCAGCGAGACGGCCGGCCAGCTGACCCAACGGGATCAGGACGGCCGCCTGGATGTGCCCGGCGACGTACTCGTGGGGCTCGCGCACATCCAGCAGGAACGGAACGTCCTCGCCCGACAGCCGCTCGTAGGCCACATGCGTGCCGATCTCAGTCGTCAGGCCCAAGAGGCGCGAATTCAAATCCATAATGGCCTCAGTTGCGCGACAACGGCAACCCGGCGCGCATCCAGCTCGAGGTGCCACCCAGGATGTTGAACACCGTCTTGAACGACTTCTGGCCGAGGAAGGCCGCGGCCGATTGGCTGCGGCTCCCACTGGCACAGATCACGGCCACCGGCTGCTCGGGATCCAGTTCGCCGACGCGCTGCGCCAGCTCGCCCAGCGGGATGTGGACGGCGTCGGCCACGTGGCCGCTGCGGAACTCCCAGGACTCGCGCACGTCGACGACTACCGGGCGATCACCGTTGCCGTTCTCGAGCAGAGCGTTCAGTTCACGCGCCTCGATGTCGCGGACGTCGCCGCTGGTGACGGGCAGGCCCAGCGCCTCCCACTCGTCCAGACCGGCCTCCAGATAACCGACGACGTTCTCGTAGCCGACGCGGGCCAGGCTGTAGACCACGGATCGGTACTCGGACGGATCCGACAACACCAGCACCACCGGGACTTCGGGCGGCAGGATGAAGCCGATGCGATTGCTGAGCTGCTCGTCGGCCGGGAGGTGCACGGAGCCCGGCACATGCCTGGCGATGTAAGCGGCCTTGGGACGTGTGTCGAGCATGGCGGCGCCGCGCTGAAAGTACGGCAGCGAGTCGTGCAGGGCCAGCGGCTTGGGCTGGATCTTACCGAGCACCGTGGGACCGCGCCGGTTCATGCCCTTGATACGCTGGACGTTGGCCGGCTGCTCGGGCAGGTTAGCGATGTCCCACTGGACAAAATCGGATTTCTCGCGCGGGGCAAGCGCCGGGTTGGTGTTGCGCTCGAACCCGAGGGTCGTGCTGCGCATCGCGCCGATCGACTTGCCGCACAGCGAACCCGCGCCATGGCCGGGATAGATCAACAGGCCGTCCTGTTGCTTGAGTAGTTTTTCGAAGAGCGTGTCGTACATCTCGCCCGCCAGGCCGCGCGCGGCCTCAAGGCCCACCAGGTCCGGCCGCCCGACGTCCCCGACGAAGAGCGTGTCGCCGGTCAACGCCAGCCAGGGCTCCTGGCCGCGCGTCAGATCCGACACGAGCAGCGTGATGCTCTCGGGCGTGTGGCCGGGGGTGTGCAGCACCGTCAGACGCACATTGCCGATCGCGAGCGTGTCACCCTCACTCAAGGTCTTGTGCTCGAACGTGGCTTCGCTGGCCTGATGGACGTAGATCGCGGCGCCGGTGCGCGCTGCCAGCTCGGTGTTGCCCGAGACATGGTCGGCGTGCATGTGGGTCTCGATGATGTGCGTGATGGTCAGGCCGCGCGCCTGGGCCGTGTCCAGGTACTTCTCGACCTCGCGATCGGGGTCGATCACGGCGGCCACGCCGGCGCCTTCGCAGCCCACCAGATAGGAGGCGCAGCCCAATCCATCCACGAAAAACTGCTGTACGTACATCGGTCCTGTTCTCCTGCCCCCGACCGATCGGCCGGGTCGTGATTGTATGGCTATACCATTGGATGCGGCCCGAGGTTAAAGGTGACAATCATCACCAATATTAGGTGACCGGTTTTCGCAGAAGATGGCACCAACTCGGGAAAGGGCTGGCGGTAGGTCAGAAGACGAGAAAAAAAGCGAGCCGGGCGGCAGGTTCCCCCACCGCCCGGCTCACCAAAGTACGCCTCAAGCGTGTTGTTCGTCTGCCGATCAGTGTCGATGCACCCGGCGCGGGTCCGAGGTCAACGAACCGGCTTGCAGGGCGTTTGCTGCGGCCGTGATCGAGCGCTCTCCGGTCAGGATGACCTTCAGGCCCAGCGCGCGGGCGGCGTCATAGGCCGGGGCACCCATCCCGCCGGCGACGAGCACGTCGCAATCCGCCACCGGCGCCAACATGCCGCCGTGCCCGGCCGGGGTAGCGGGCGCCGGCAACGGAGGCGCCGCGTCCAGGATCGTCAGGCCCTCGGCCGCCGGCGTGTGCCCATGGTCGTGCCCGGTGTGGCGCGGCTTGGCTCGTTCGACCCGGGTCGGTGTTGCGCCGCTCTGCAGATCGAGCACGACATAGTAGGCCGAGCGGCCCAGATGGGCGCTGATGGTCTCGCCGTCGTCGGTCGGAAACGCGATCTTCATCCGGTGGCCTCAGTTCAGCGACGCTTCGAACTCACCTCGCAGACGCGCCATGGTCGGCTCGTCGAGCACGCCCAGCAGCTTCTGCATGACCTGCGCCTCGGGCATTGCGCCCTCGATGTGGATCACGTCCTGGATGACGGTGCGCGGGACGCCGTGCACGTGGTAGCGATTGGCCAGGTGCGGGAACTCGGTCGCTTCAACCATATCGGCGGTGACCAGCTCGCTGGCCATCGCCAGCTTGTGCGCCAGAAGCACCGCGCGCGGGCAGTAGGGGCAGGTCGGGGTGACGTACACCTGGATGTGCACCGGCCGGGTGAGCTTTTCCAACGCCTGGCGGGTGTCGGCCGCGAGATCGACCTCGCCGCGGCTGACCATCTTGATGTCCTCGATCAAAGTCGCGAACTCATAGCCGGACGGAATGCCGTACAGCCGGATCCCAAAGTCCTTGGGTTGCGCGCCGCCGCGCTGGATGACCACGGCCGGGATCTTGTCGACGTTGTGGCCGCGGGCCAGCTCGGAGTCGGCGACCAGGTCGCGCACCTCGAGCTTGAGTTTGTCGGACAAGCTGACCAGTTCTTCAAGCAAGGCGCGGGTTTCGGTGCAGTAGTCGCACTCGAGCGTGCCCGCGCCACCCTGGGAATACAACACGAGATCGACGGGCGCGTCGAGCTCGGCGAAGACGGTTTTGATTTGCGATTGGATGTCCGCGTTGAGCAGGCCCATGTCTGACGCTCCCGAAAAGTGATGGTCGTGACGGATGTTGCGTGTACATCCCCTTAGATGCCCCGCCGGGCCAAAGGTGACATCACCCCTGACGACGCAGTTGAGCGGCCATCCGCCGCATGGGGGCGTCGATGTGGTTGAAGAACGTGCGATACCCGGCGCACAGGACGTTCAGGCCGGGCTCCCCCGCGGGCGTGCGGATAAAGCGATCCTTTGGGCAGCCACCGTTGCACATGAAGCGGACCTCACAGGCCCGGCAGTATTCGGGCAGGGCGTCGCGTTTGGCCGTGCCAAAGGCGGCCTGACGCGGGTCGCCGACCAGGGCGATCAGGTTGTCGGCGCTCAGCCGCCCAAGATGGTAGGCGGGTTCGACGAAATGGTCGCAGCTGTACAGGTCGCCGGTGTGCTCCAGCGCCAGCGCGCGCCCGCAGGTTTCCTCGAAGATGCACAACCCGGCCGGAAGCCCGTACCACACGGCCAGCGCCACGTCGAACAACTGGACGAACACGCGGCCGACGTCGTTCTGGAGCCACTCATCGAACACGGCAATCAAGAAGGCCCCGTACTGCTCGGCCGTGATCGAGCGCGTGCTGACCCCTTCCGCGCCGACGCGCTCGACGATCGGGATGAACTGCAGATAGCGGGCACCGAGCTCATCGCGCAGGAAGCGATACACCTCGAGCGGATGCGGCGCGTTAGCGGCGTGCAGCGTGGTCAGGATGTTGGTCTCGACGCCGTGACGATCCAACAGCTGCAAGCCATGCCGGACGCGTTCGAACGTCGGCCGACCGCCTTTGTCTACCCGGTAGACATCGTGCAGCGCCTGCGGTCCGTCGAGGCTGACGCCAACCAGAAAGGCGTGGGTCTTGAAGAAGCGGCACCACGCATCGTCGAGCGAGACCGCGTTGGTCTGAAGCGTATTGTGGATGGTCACGCCGTCGGGGCGGTGCCGGGCCTGCAGCGCGACGACCTGTTCGAAGAAGGCCAGGCCGGCCAGGGTCGGCTCCCCGCCCTGCCACGCGAACGTGACAACCGGTCCGCTCCGCGCCGCGATGGTCTGGCGGACATAGTGGTCGAGTGTCTCGTCCGACATACGAAACGCGCTGCCGGGAAACAGGGCCTGCTTGTCGAGGTAGAAACAATAGGCACAGTCGAGGTCGCACAACGCGCCACGCGGCTTGACCATGACGTGGAAAGGCGGGGGCCGATCACTCGACATCGCGGCGTGCTCAGCCCGTGCGCCAGGCCTCGGTGCCGTTGTGGCGCGGGAGTTCTTTGACACGCCGCCCGGTCTTGACGGGATCTTCGTAACGGGAGAAATAGGCCTCGACCTGGGCCGTCAGCTGCGCCACCAGATCCGACTGGCCGGGGTCAGCGATCACGTTGGTGGACTCGCGCGCGTCGCGGCGCAAATCATACAGCTCATGCGGGCCGTCGGGGAGACGCAAGACGAGTTTGTGCTGGGCAGTGCGGATCATGCGCACGTCGCCATACTCGCCGAACTGGACGTCGCGCCAGCCCGGGAGCACGCGGGCGTTCTCAAGCACGCCCAGAAAGCTTTGCCCGGGATACGCGGCGGTATCCGGTGGCCTGACTTCCGCGTAATCGGCCAGGGTCTGGAAGACGTCGAGCAGGTCGACGACCTCGCCGCGCCGTTGTCGGCCGAAGACCCGCCCCGGTTGGTTGAAGATCAAGGGGATACGGATCGACTCTTCCACCATGTTGAGCGGCAGCGTGCCGTTGCCCTTGCCCCAAATGCCGTGCTGGCCGCAGTTCAGACCGTGATCGGAGAGATACACGACCAGAGTCGACTCGCGCAGCCCCAGCGCCTCGAGCTCGTCGACCAGACGGCCGACGCCCTCGTCCATCCCGGACACGCCGGCGTAGTACTGGGCCAACGCCTCGCGCGGGTCGGCCCGGGTGGCGTTGGTCGACTCAAGGTTTTGGATGGCGCCGGGTGGGCTCGGCTCCTGAGGGAAGGCCTCAAAGGCGCTGTCCGCCCGGTAGCGTGCGGCCAACCGCTCGGGATGCCCCGACCAGGGGCTGTGCGCGGCTGTATAACTGACGAACAGAAAGAAGGGTCGTGCGGTATCGCGGCCGCGCAGGAAGTCGACCGCGAAGTCGGTCAGGATCTGGGTCTTGTAGCCCGTGATCTCGCGGATCTCGCCCTGGAGGCTATAGCGATGCGGCCCGCCGTGCTCGATCGGGTAGTCGAAGGTGTGGCAGACCCAGTGCTCGAACCCGGCCTGTGGCTGAGCATCCTGGCCCAGGTGCCATTTGCCAACCAGGCCGGTCTGATAGCCGTGGTCGTGAAGCAACTGCGGCAACAGCGCTTCGTCCTTGAGCCATTCGGTGGCATCGATGTCGGGGCCCGAGCCGAGGTAATCGTGCACGCCGTGCTGTGAGGCCAGCCGGCCGGTGAGCAGACAGGCACGTGACGGCGAGCACACCGGTGTGGGCGTGAAGGCATTCTCCATCCAGACGCCGGTCTCGGCCAGATGATCGAGCGTGGGCGTGTGGACCGCGCGATTGCCGGCGGCCCCGACGGCCCATTGGCCGTGGTCCTCGCCCATGATCAGGAGGATGTTTTTGCGTGTGGCAGCCACAGCTTATTTGAGAAAGGACTCCAGATCGAGTGTGCGGAACAAACGCTGGCGCGCCGCCTCGGTCAGATCGGGTTGGGGAAGCGTGTGATACAGCTGGATAGTCTTACGCAGGGTATCGACCACGGCCTGGCAGTCCTCGCAGCCCGCCAGATGCTCGCGGATCTCGGCGCACAGCGCTTCGGAGGCCTCGCCCTCGATGTAGGCCGAGAGCTCGCCGAGCAGGTGCTGACAGTTGTGCTCCTCCATCGTCACCCCTCCTCGTGCGTGTGCGCCAGCTCGGTGAAGTAGCCGGCCAGGCGTTCGCGCAACCACAGCCGAGCTCGGTGCAGCCGGGTCTTGACGTTTTCGATCGAGACCCCCAGGGCCTGGGCGGTCTCTTCGCCCGATAGCCCTTCGAGCTCGCGCAGCACGAACACGGCCCGCAGCTTCTCAGGCAGCGCCCGGATCGCGGCCTCGAGCTCGGTCTTGGCCTCGGTGGTCGCGAAGTCGTGCTCAGGCAGACAGCACCAGTCGAACAGCTGCGTGGGCACCGTTTCGGCGCCCTCTTCCTCGGGCAATTCGACCGAAACCGACAGCGGCGTCTTGCGCCGCAGCCGCATCAGCGCCACGTTGGTGGCGATCCGATACAGCCAGGTCTTGAGGCTTGAGCGCCACTCGAAGCCATCGATCGACTTGAATGCGCTCAGGAACGTCTCCTGGACCACGTCCTCGGCCTCGGCCTCGTCGCCGAGCATACGCAACGCCAGCCGGTAGATGCCAGGGGCGTTCAGCTCCACGCACTGGGCGCAGGCCGTTTTATCGCCTGCCCGCAGGCGATCGACCAGTGCTTTCTCATCTTCGACATCCGCCATGGGTCCGCGTGTGCCTCTCTGCTAGGGGTCTCTGGATAATACCAGGGACTGAGGACAAGACACTGCGGACACATTGGCGCGCTGGTCCGGGCGAGCCTCACGCCCAGCCGGACCCTTACACTCCGCTGCGGATAACCGGCCCTACGCTGCACCCGGCGCCGCGCTCATCGGGGCGAATTCCTCCAGCGCATCCACCCCGCCCTGCCGATACGCCAACCACGGAAGCGCGGGTCGCTCCTGCCCGCGCAGGCGCACGAGATCGTCGGCCCAGCGCCGCAACTCGGACGCCCAGACCGCCACGGGGTCACCGGCCTCTGTCCCACGCAGCCGACGCTGCAGATCCGCCAGCGCTACCAGTCGGCCCTCGGCGTACTTGGCACCGCCGGTGACGCGCCCGTCGGTGTGGATCCGGCAGAGCGTGTCCGAGCCGAGCTGAGCCGCCAGCTCGCGCTCGGCAACGGCGCGCGCTCCGGCCAGGCGCGCGGCCCAGTCGCTCATCACTTCGACCAATCGACCGCCAGTTGCTTGCGGCCGCTCAGGTGTTTCTCGACCGCCATCCCGGCCACAGCGCCTTCGGCCGCGGCGATCACCGCCTGCTTGACGTGATTGCACAACACATCGCCGACGGCGTAGACGCCCGGGATCGCCGTCGCGTACTCCCGATCGACGACCAGGCAACCGGTCTGGCTGGTCGCCAACTGACCTTGCAGGAAATCGGTCACGGGCTTGCCACCCTGAAGGTACACAAACGCGCCGGTCACAGCCAGGGTCTCTTCGCCTTGGCCGCGCACGGCGACGCGGACGCCCTCGACCCGCTCTGCGCCCAG
>JAEURK010000349.1 GCA_016789175.1 Anaerolineales bacterium | reverse complement strand
GGATGAGCGTGACCACCACCGCCCGACACAGCCGGTCCACCGTACACTCGCTGGATGAGCGCGCCGACTATCGTCCGACGCAGTCAGGGCACCCACTCCCGCGCTGGCTGAGCGCGACGACAATCGGCCGACGCAGTCGGGGAACCCGCTCTCACGTTGGATGAAGGCGACGACAATCGGCCGACGCAGGCGGGGCATCCACTCTCGCGCTGGATGAGCGTGACGACAATCGGCCGACGCAGTTGGGGCACCCACTCCCACGCTGGTTGAGCGCGACGACAATCGGCCGACGCAGTCGGGGCACCCACTCCCACGCTGGCTGAGCGCGACGACAATCGGCCAACGCAGTCGGGGCACCCACTCCCGCGCTGGTTAAGCGCGACGACAATCGGCCGACGCAGTCGGGGCACCCGCTACCGTGTTGGATGAGCCGTGACGCGATCAGGCCGACGCAGGCGGGGCACCCGCTATCGCGTTGGTTGAGCCGTGACGCGATCAGGCCGGATCAGCCCGCTTGACCAACGTCAGCCGGTTGACGCCGTTGGCGTGGACGTAGTCGACCTCGTCCATCACCTGACGGATGAAGCGCAGGCCGTAACCGCCGATCGCCAATTCGTCGACGTTGGCCGGCGTAGGGACTTCGGGGATGCTATCGGGGTCGAACGGCGGAGCCTGGTCGATCAGCACGATCGTCAACTGCCCGGGGTCGGCTCGCCACGCCACGCGCAGTAATTCATCGCCCTCGCCGCCGTAACCATGTTGGATGACGTTGGTGGCGGCCTCGTCCACGGCCAGCTGGACGTGGTCGCGCGCCTGTGGCGACAACCCGGCAGCATCGGCGCCCTCAGCCACAAAGGCACACAGCCGTTCCAGTTCGGTATAGCGGGCCGCCACCCGGATCTCAGCCTGCCGACGCCCCATCATGCAGCCCCGGTCGCATAGCTGGCCACCGCGCCGGCGACGTCACCGTGCAACGAGAAGATCGATTCAAGGCCGGCCAGTTTGAGGACTTCGCTAACGCGCTCCGACGGCTGAGCGATGCGCACATCCCCGCCGTTGCGGCGGGCCGCCTTCGCAGCCGAAACCAGGGCCCGCAGCCCGGCGGAAGAGATGTACTCGGCCGGGGAGAGGTCGATGACGATGCGCGGGTTCGCGCCGTCCGCGGCCGTGTGGAGTGCGCCGTCCAGATCCGGCGCGGTCGTGCTGTCGATGCGACCGACGACCCGAAAGACGTCGACGTTGGCCTGGCGCTCCCTGACGATGTTCATGTTGGTTCGATCCGCACGATCGGGCGGACCTCTTCGTGGAGATCTCCGCCAAGAGGGTCCGGGTGACCGGACACTTCCCGATGCGCTTCGTAACTGGATTTTATTATACCGATGACGATTCAGTGGGCGAGTATAAGTGTGCCATGCGGGGTGGCGCGTAGGACTAGACCGACTCACGGCCCGCGATGCGCGTCGCAGCCAGGCTGAGACCGATCACGATCCAAAACAGCGCGCCGGCGGCCTGAAAGTCGAGGTTGAAGAAGTAGTGATCGACCACGCCGACCGTCAGGGCGGCCGCGAGCGCGCCCAATGTGCCCAACCAGATCGGCGTGATCGCTGCATCGGCGTACACGGCCCGGCGGCGCGCGAAGGCCCAGCCAAAGACAACGGTGATCACGAGCGCGAAGGCCAGGATCCCGGTCAGACCCATCTGCGAGGCCATCAGCAAGTACGCGCTCGAGACGCCCAGATACAGGTCGGCGGTGGGCGTCCCCGAGAAGCCCACGCCGAAGATCGGGTAGCGCCCGATCAGGGTCAGGGCGTCTTTGTACTCACCCAAGCGCATCTGGGTCGCGAGGTCCTGCCCCTGCAAGCCCGCGATGATGCGCTCGACGTAGCCCTGCGCGATCGGCAGATAGAGCATCAGGATCGCACCCAGCGCCAGCACCACCAGGAGTTTGCGATAGCGCAGGGCCGCGATCACGGCCAGCCCGACAGCCAGGCCGGCCAGCGCGCCGCGGGAGAAGGTCAGCACCACGCAGCCCGCGATCGCCGCGAACAGGCCGACCGCCAGCGCGCGCGAGCCGACGATCGGGTTGCGCGCGACCATCTGCGGCGCCAGCAACGCGCCGATCATGGCCAGCATGCCGCCCAGCGCGTTGGGATCGATCGCGGTCGCAATCGCGCGCTGGTAGTTGCTCGGGTCGTCCTCGACGTAGCGCAGGACGTTGCCCGAGGGGTATCCGAACGGCCGCAGCGTGGAGAGGATCTGGTTCGAGAGCTCGGTCGGCAGGACGTAAAGCACGATCCCGATCACGGAGGCCAACGCCCCGCCCCACAGCAATGCGCGCGCCAGGTCGTTCAGGCGCGTTGTCGTGGTGATGTGATCGACCAGCACCAACACCAGGCCGATGCTCAGCACCAGCTCCGCGAACTGGCGCAGCAGGTTCGGCGTCAGCGGCCCGTTGGGCAGACCGATGACAAAGGCGAAGATCGCCAGGCCGAGGAAGAACAACAGCGGCAGATGGGCGGGCGTGGTCGTCAACCTGCGGCGCGCGCCGGTCATCCACTGCAACAGGTATGTCACCACCGCGGCCCCGATCGTCAGGTCGAGGAAGGTCGGCGTGAACACGATCTTAAACGGCACCGAGCCGTACGGCAGGAGCAAGATCACCAGGGCCGTGGCCATCAGGGCAAAGTCGAGACGTTGTACGACGATCACGGCGACGCCGAGAGCCAGCACGGCCGCCACCGTCAGCAACGGGCCCGCAAACCCGATCGCGGCCCCGAGCGCGATCGCGATCACCGCGATCGTCAGGCCGAGCCATACGCCGCCGGGCAGACGGCGGGGCGCAGGAGCGGGCTGGTGCAACGGGGTGGCGTGTTCGGTCAAGGCTCGATCTCGATCAAGGCGGCATCATCGGCCCAGCGGGTGCCATCCGCCTTCCAGGCGGGCAGACGCTGTCCGGTCGTCGGATCATACCAGCCGAGGCGCAGCGTGTAGGGTCCATCGGAGAGGGTTGTGACCGAATTGAAACGTCGGACCTCCAGGAACGTCTGGCCCGGCACCCAGGCTGTCAGCGGCCAGGCGCCGGCCAGCGTCGGGCCGTCGGCCTGATCGAGCTGTTGGCCGGCCGGGTCAAGCAGATGCGCGAACAGCGTCTGCTCGCCGGGCGTGCCGCCGCCCTCCCACCAGAGCGAGACCCCACCGTCCGCGCTCACCCGCGCCCCGCGCAGGCGCACTGTCGCGGAGGCGCTATCGACGCCGCCCCAGCTGGCGCCGGCTGCCGCGACCTCCGTCGGTGGCTCATCCGGCCGGGCGGGCACGAGCCGCCCGATCGTCAGGGCCGGCGCGGGCATCGGCTCGCCCGCGGCCGTGGTCACCGCGAGGCGGTGCTCGGGCGCATCCCGCCACAGGCCGATCCGCAGAGTCAACAGCGTGGGCGCGTCGACGGTGCGCGTGATCGGCAATGCATAGTGGTCGGGGTAGATCGCGCCGGGCGTCAGATTGCCGGTCGGCAGCAAGCCACCCCCGGGCCACGTATCGATCTGGGTCACAACCGTCGTCTCGCGCCCGTAGACGATCAAGGCCAACACGTCGTCGTGCGCCATTGGGGCACGAGCCCGCCAGTACAACGTGAAATCGACAAAGTCGCCGGAGCGGCGCGGTGCATCGTCGAAGGTGTAGCCGACCAGCTCGAGCCCCTCGCCGAACGTGGCATCCAGCCGCCGCAGCGCCGCAGGCAGATCAGCCTCGGCGATGGGCGCCGGCGGCTGGTCGCGCGGCGCGATCACGGCCACGGGCAGATAGGCCGCCACGAAGGCCAGCATGGCCGGCGCCAGCCAGACCAGTCGTGCGCTGCGCAGCCGGGTCGCCAGGGCCAGCCAGCCATAGGCCAGCCCGAGCGAGAGCGGCGCGATCACGCCAAACATCAAACGCCCCTGCGAGGCGAAGGTCTGGCGCGTCCAGCTGATGAACGCCGCCAGGGTCACCAGCACCAGGCCGGTCAGCACCAGCCCGAAGCCGCGCGCCAGGTTTGCCGTTCGCCAGGCTCGCGTCCTGAGGCTGTCTGCCAGCGCCAGAGCGCCGCCCAACATCCCGGCCAGGGTCAGCCCGGCGAAGAGCACGTTTACCTCATCCGGCCCGATCACGGTGAAGCCGCCGAACACGCCCCAGTACGACAGGAAGAAGCCGTACCACTCCTGTGTGATCAATTCCCAGAGACCGATCGACCGTGGGCCCGCGATCGCAACCATAGTGGCGGTGCCAAACAACTCGCCGTAGAGCATCAGGTTGCGTGCGTACCACCAGCCGCTGACGGCCAGCGCGACGCCGAACGTGATCAGTCCGGTCATGAAGATGGTCGGCGCCGCAGCCCGGTAACGTTCAAGCCGCAACCAGGCGCCCCAGCCCGCGCCGGGGCCGCGAGTCCACTCGAGC
>JAEURK010000330.1 GCA_016789175.1 Anaerolineales bacterium | reverse complement strand
AGCCCTGACCCTCGCATCCCCCGCGCTTTTCGCCAGTCTCCTCCCAACCGGGCTGAGCAGTCTCAAATCCGTGGCACAACGCGCTTTGTTCTCCTGCGGAGACGAGTGCCTCGAATGATCGTAGCCCAGCTGCCTGCGACGATCGGGGCGTTGGAAATCGAGTACAGTTGAACCCATGCGCCGCTTCTGGCCCCTCGCGCTCGGCGTGAGCATCGTGGTCGCCGTCCTGGCGCCGCTGCTCCTCACCAACCTCATCCTGGCCCGGGGCGACATGTTCCTGTACTTCTATCCGTACTGGGATGCGCGCGCCGCGGCACTGCGCGAGTGGCGGCTGCCGCTGTGGACGCCCGACCTGTTCATGGGCGCGCCCTTTCTGGCCAACCCCCAGACCGGCGTGCTCTACCCCTTGAATTGGCTCGTGGCGCCATGGAACGCCCCCGAGGCCGTCAAGATCAGCCTCAGCCTGCACGCGCTCCTGGCCTGGGTTGGGACCTATCTCTTCGCCCGTCGGCGGCTCACGCTGGCGTATCCCGGCAGCCTTTTGGCCGCGACGGTCTTTGCGATCGGCGGCTACTACCTCGCCCAGGCCGAACACATCAACCAGTTCCAGGCATTGGCCTGGTTCCCGTGGCTGCTGACGGCGATCACGGCCCGCAACCGCTCCGCGTGGCAACGCAGCCTGCTCGGCGCGCTGATGATCGCGCTTCAGGTCCTGGCCGGGCACACCCAAAGTGTCGTGATCAGCGGCTTTGGCGCCGCTGTCGTCGTGGTCATCGAATCGCTGGCCCACGATCACGGTTCCTGGCGTTCTCGGGGCTGGCGCGCCGGTATCGCGCTCTGGCCGCTCGGGGCCGCAGCCGTGTTCGCAGCCGTCCTGACGGCGGCCCAACTTCTGCCGACCTTTGAGCTGCAACGCCTCTCTCTGCGCAGCGGCGGACTGGAATGGCGCGATGCGGTCTCCTTCTCGCTCGACCCCCGCCTGCTGGGCCTGACGTTGGCACCCGGCTACTCGCGCAGCCTGTTCACCGAGTTCGTGGGGCACGTCGGTTTGATCGCGCTGGGCTTGGGCGCGCTCGGCGCCTTGACGTCCGACCGGCGTCGCTGGCCGGCGCTCGGGCTTGTCGTCCTGGGGCTCACCTTCGCCATGGGCGCCTACAACCCGATCTACGCCGGTCTGGCCCTGGTGCCGCCGTTCAATCTGTTTCGCGTCCCCGCGCGCTGGTTGTTCCTGTTCGCTTTCGGCGCCGCGCTGTTGGCCGGCCTGGGCCTCGAGACCTGGGCCTCAGCCGACCGCCGCCACCGGGCACTGGCTTCACTTGGCGCGCTGGGACCTATCCTGCTGATCCCACTCGCGCTGGGGCGCACGCCTCCGGGTGAGACGGGGCCGCTGGCGCTCCCAGCCCTCGTCGATTGGGGTGGCTGGGGCCTGGCCTGGGTCGCGTTTGTGGTACTGCTGTGGGGGCCCTGGGATCGAGGACGGGTTTCTGGCCTGGCGCTGGCCCTGTGTACGCTGGAGCTCGGCCTGAGCGCGCGCGCCCTGCCCCTCCTCGCCACCCTGACGGCGCCCGAAGCCTACACCAGCGCACGGCCGGCGCTTACGCAATTGCTGATCGATCCGGCCCGTCAGACCGACTCCGGCCCGCCCCCGGGCCGGGTCCTGTCGATGTCGGCTCTGCAATTCGATCCGGGTGATCTCGGTGAATTGCGTGGCCTGTATGCGCCGCAACTCTCGCCCGCCGGGTTGGAGACCCTGATCGTCGCCACAAAGCACAAGGAAGTGCTCTCGCCCAACCTTTCCCTGACCTGGGGCGTGCCGGGCGTCGATGGCTTCGACGGCGGAGTCCTCCCGACGCGGGCCTACGCCGACTTCACGGCTCTCTTCACGGGCCAGGTCTCCAGCGACGGCAGATTGCGTGAACACGTCACTTCGGCGCCGGACCCGCGCTGGCTGGCACTGGTCAACGCCCGCTGGCTGATCGCCGACAAGACCGGGGACCTCTGGATCGAGGGCGTGTACTACGACCGGTTGTTCACCCGCACGCTTGAAGCCGGCGGCACGGCCCGGCTGGTCGTCGAACCCAGCTTCCCGGCAGACGCGCTGGGTGTGATGGCGACCGGCCCGGGGCGCCTGGCCGTTATCCTCGGAACAGAACGCGCCGAACTCGCTTTCGAGTCCGGACAAAGTCAGATCGCCCTGCCCTTCGCGCCCGAGGCGATCGATCTGATCGGCCCAACAACAATCGAGGCGCTCAGCCTGATCGACACGCGCACGCGGGCGTTTCAATCGGTGCCGCTGCGACCCTATCGCCTGGCACACAGCGGTGACGTCAAGATCTACGAGGTGCTGGATCGGCTCTCCCGAGCCTTTGTCGTGAGTGCGGTGGAGATAGTGCCCGTGAGCGCCGAGGCCTTGGCGCGACTCCGCGACCCCGGCTTTGATCCGGAGCGGTTGGTCGTGATCGACAGCGACCTTGCCCTCGAGTCGGCCGTGAGCCGCTCGCCCGGAAGCGCTGTCATTCGATCGTATCGGCCTGAACACGTTGAGTTGACGGCGACCGGCCCGGGCGTCCTGGTGCTCACCGACGCGTTTTATCCGGGATGGCGCGCGACGATCGATGCTGTACCCGCCGAGATCGCAACAGCCGACGGCCTGTTTCGCGCCGTCGCACTTCCGGCAGGCGAGCACACGATCGCCTTCACCTTCGCGCCCGACTCCGTTTCGGTCGGTTTCGTCGTTTCGGTGGTCGGCCTCCTGAGCTGGCTGATGTTGTGGATCTTGCCGGGCAGCCCAGTGCGCCGACGCCGAACACCCTCTACTCGGCCGGCCTGAGATCCCGCAGCTTGAGCTGCAGGCGCCGCTCGCCATTCCACTCGTCGATCTCAAACGTATAGGCCAGGTCCACCACCTGCCCTACCGCGAGGCGTTGGGCCCAGGCGCCCAGGCCGAAGCCGATCGCATCCAGGCCCAGGTTGTCGTGGTTCAGGCTCAACCGTAGGTGCGAGCCGTCGCTACCCATCGTGCGAAGACTGCGGATGCGAGCACCGCGGGTGGCCAGCACCGGCGTCGGGTTGCCGAAACCGCACGGCTCGAAGCGCGCCAGCTCGGCCGCCAGTCTCGGCGTGAGCTCCGAGAACCGGGCTTCCGCGTCGATGTTGACCGTCGGGCGTAGGTCCAGCCCGGCCAGATCGCGCTCGGCGATCGAACGCAGGCGCTGCTCGAGCTCGGCGACCTTGTCCACAGCCACCGTGAACCCGGCCGCGGCCGCATGGCCGCCGTACTTGAGCAGCAGGTCCTGACACTCGTCGAGGGCGTTCGTGATGTGGAACTCGCGGATGCTGCGACACGACGCGCGCACCACATCGGGCTCGATCCGGGCCACGATCGACGGCCGATAGAACTCCTCGGTGAGACGCGAAGCCGCCAGCCCGACGATGCCATGTCGAAAATCCGGATGCGCGGCGAACAGCAGGTGTCCATCGCGCTCTCGGCTCAGGGCCAGTTCGCGCGCCTTCTGGTGCGTATCCCGCGTCAAGGCCTGCCGCTCGCGGTTCTGCACTTCGAGCTGCTGCGCCAGCTGGCCGGCATGATACGGGTCGGTTGTGGTCATCAATTCGTATGCGGCCAGAGCCGATTCGAGCCGACCAGCCGCGTTCAGGCGCGGCCCCAACACAAAGCCGATGGTGCCGGCGTCGAGCTTTCCGGGCTTGATCCCGGCGCTCAAATACATGGCGCGCAATCCCTCGCGCCGGAGCTTGTCCGGCGGCCGGTTCAGCACCTGCAGACCCTGCCGGACCAGCAAGCGGTTCTCGCCCGCGAGGGGTGCCAGGTCCGCCACCGAGCCCAGCGCCACCAGGTCGAGCACGTCCGAGGCCTTGATGGCCGCCAAACCGCCATTGGCGGCCCGCACCAGCGCCTGGGCGAGCTTGTAGGCAATACCGACACCGGCCAGCATCTTCTCCGGGTAGGCGTCACCGGGCTGCTTGGGGTTGATGAGCGCGAAGCCATCGGGCAACGTCTCGCCCGGCACATGGTGATCGGTGATGATCAGATCGAGGCCGAGCGCGCGCGCCGTCTCGGCCTCAGCCAGCGATCGGATCCCACAATCCACCGTGACGACCACGCTGACCCCATCGGCCGACAGGGATTTGAGGGCCTCGTGGTTGAGGCCATAGCCCTCGTCCTCGCGATGCGGGATGTACGGGCGGACGTCGGCGCCAAGGGCGGACAGCACCTGCACCAGCAAGGCCGTGGCCGTGACGCCGTCCACGTCGTAGTCGCCGTACACCACGACGCGTTCGCGTCGCGACACGGCCCGCAACAGGCGCTCGACGGTTTCGGGAACGCCGGTCAGGAGGCTCGGGTCGGTGTTGCCGCTCGCCTCGCCAGCCAGGAACACCTCGGCTGCGACCCGCGTGGTTATCCCACGCTGCACCAGGGCGCGGGCCAGGATCGGGTCGTAACCGCTCAATTCGGCAGCAGCCTCGGCTGAGAGCGCCGGTGCCACGTTCCATCGCTTGCTGATCAAAGAGGCCATCCCGCAAGTGTACCGACACGGGGGGCAAAAGCCAAGCCGCGAAGAGTCCTCGGGCGCTGAGAGCGAACAGCCGATGGCTCTTGAGAGACGAAGGTGCGCCGGTGACGGCCCGCAAACGAAAACAGCCCGCCGTGTGGCGGGCTGTTTTGGGGAGCAACGGGAAAGCTTACGCCCAGCCCTGATTCTTCACGAAGTCGGAGATCACGGGGATGGTGACGCTCTTGCCCTGATATGCCTGGACACCGAGGTAGATCATGTAGAACCAGACCACCACGGGCACGCAGGCGCCAATGAGCGTGAAGCTGATCACGGTGCCGACGATCATGTTGGCCAGGCCCAGGACCAGAGCCTGGACGTTATGA
>JAEURK010000298.1 GCA_016789175.1 Anaerolineales bacterium | reverse complement strand
CAGTACACGGATCACACGGATGTTCACGGATGGCACGGAGCCATTCGAGATGTTTCCGTGTGATCCGTGTAATCCGTGCTATCCGTGTACCGGTCCGGCCGGTTCCGGGGCTCCTGACAACGTGGGATCGGGTTTGCCAACAGCATCAACTCAAGCATGCACACAGAGTCCGGCATGCCAGGCCCGGGTCGCGGCGCCGTTTGGTACAGTTGGATCCATGTCCCCACTGCCGCCCCATGGGCCGGTTTGGATCCATGATGCCGGCCGCTGTCGCTGGCTGCGATTCGCCGAGCCAGAAGCCGTCCTGCGCGCCGACTCGCTGGCCGCCGTGCCGGGCGTGATCGCCGCGGCCGAGGCAGCCGCCGTCCGCGGCCGTTGGGCGGTCGGTTGGCTCGCGTACGAGGCCGCCCCAGCCTTCGAGCCTGCGCTGGCCACGCACCCTCCGGCGCCCGGGCTGCCCCTCGCCTGGTTTGGCCTCTTTCGTGAGCCGCACATCGCAACGACCTTGCCGCCCGGCGTGCCACAGCGCCTGGCGACCGAGCCGGACCTGGGTGAAGCAGCGTTCGTCGAAAAGATCGGGCAGATTCAGGCCGCTATTGCCCGGGGCGACACCTATCAGGTCAACCTGACGTTTCGGCTCAACAGCCCGGCGCCGGCCGACCCATGGCTGATCTTCTCGCAGTTGCAGGGTACTCAGCCCGGCGGTTATGGCGCCTACTTCGACATCGGCTCGCACGTCGTGGCGTCGGCCTCGCCAGAGCTGTTCTGGCGCCTCGAGGGCGAGACGATCACGATGCGGCCGATGAAAGGCACGCGCCGTCGAGGGCGCTGGCCGGCCGAGGACGCCGCCCTGGCGGCAGAGCTGGTCGCATCCGAGAAGGATCGGGCCGAGAACGTCATGATCCTCGATATGGCCCGCAACGACCTGGGCCGGATCGCCCGAATCGGCAGCGTCCGGGTCCCGCAGTTGTTCACGGCCGAACGCTATCCCACCCTCTGGCAGATGACGTCGACAGTTGAAGCCGAAACCACGGCCGGGTTGAGCGAGATCATGCGGGCCTGTTTCCCGTGCGCGTCCATCACGGGCGCGCCCAAGGCCAGCACCATGCGCCTGATCCGCGCGCTCGAAGACACGCCGCGGGGCGTGTACACCGGCGCGATCGGCTTCTGGGCGCCGGGGCGGCAGGCTCAGTTCAGCGTCGGCATCCGCACTGCCGTCGTGGATCGCGCCGCCGAGCGCCTGACCTATGGGATCGGGAGCGGGATCGTGTGGGACTCGAGCGCCGTGGACGAATATCAGGAGTGCCTGCTCAAAGCCCGGACCCTGACCGAGCCGGCTGAGCCGTTTGGTCTGATCGAGACCCTGCGTTGGACGCCCGCCGAGGGGTTCTGGTTGGAGGACATGCATCTCGAGCGCCTGGCGTTGTCGGCGCAGCGGTTTGGGTTCCGCTGTGACCGCGAAGCCGTGCGCGCGGCCTTGCGGGTAGCCGTCCGCGACGCAGACGACGCGCATCGGGTCCGATTGGTGCTTACGTCGGCGGGCGAGACCCAGGTGACAGCGGCAGCAGCGCCTCCGGTCGCCTGGGTCGCCCCCGTCGCGGGTCGGACTCCGGTGTGCCTGCGTTTGGCCCCCACGGCGGTTGACAGCCGGGAGCCGTGGCTGTATCACAAGACCACGCGGCGAGAGGTGTATGAGCGTGCTCTGGCCGCGGCCCGAGCGCTCGGGCCATGCGACGACGTCGTGCTCTGGAACGCGCAGGGCGAGATCACGGAGACCTCGATCGGCAACCTCGTCGTGGACGACGGTCAGCGGCTGGTGACGCCGCCGATGACCTCCGGGTTATTGGCGGGCACCTTCCGGCGCTGGCTGTTGGAGCGGGGCGCGGTCGAGGAGGGCGTGATCACACGGGCGCTGTTGGCGCGGGCGCGGGCCGTCTGGCGGGTCAATGCCCTGCGCGGCTGGGAGGCGGCTTGTCTGGAAGGTCTGTGACCGGGCTATCCCGGATGACGCGGTGCAAGCGCCTGAATGCTTGACAGACCCTCGATTTTGTTCCAAAATGAAAGCGGTTCCACCCCCATTCCTGGAGCATCTATGTCAGTGACCATCCGAGATGTCGCAAAGCAAGCGGGTGTCGGGCTGGCCACCGTTTCGCGGGTCATCAACAATAGCCCATTGGTGAGCGCCGCCACCCGGGAGAAGGTCTCGCGGATCATCGCCGAGCTCGATTACCACCCCAATCCGACGGCGCGCCGGCTCTCGCTCGGCAAAACTCTCACGATCGCCGTCGTCACGCCTTTCTTCACCAGGCCGGCCTTTGTCGAACGCCTGCGTGGCATCCACACGTCGTTGATCGATACCGACTATGACCTGGTGCTGTACAACGTCGAGACGACCGAGCGCCGTGACGCCTACATGCGCAGCGTGCCCCGCCGCGAGCGTGTGGATGGCGTGCTGATCGTTTCGCTGCCGCCGCGCAATGAAGACCTGATCAGCCTGGCGAACTGCCCGGTGCCGATCGTGATGATCGACGCCAATCACCCCTCGCTGACAATGCTGCATCGGATCGTGATCAACGACGTCACCGGGGGCCAGTGCGCCACTGAGCACCTGATCGCGCTCGGCCATCAGCGGGTCGCGTATCTCAGCGACACGTTCGAGACCCCGTTCAACTTCACGGCCAGCTACGATCGCTACCGTGGTTACCGTCAGGCGCTCGAGCGGGCCGGGCTGCACTATCGGCCCGAGTATGTCGTCGCCGGCGAGCACAGCCACGCAGTGGCGCGCCAGATGGCGCTCGGCCTGTTGCGCCTGCCCGAACCGCCCACGGCGATCTTCGCGGCCAGCGACACGCAAGCCCTGGGTGTGCTCGAAGCCGCGCAGGTGTTGGGGCTGCGGGTGCCCGAGCAACTGTCGGTGATCGGCTACGACGACATCGAGGTGGCCGAATACCTGGGCCTGACCACCATGCGCCAGCAGTTGTTCGAATCGGGGCGCCGCGGTGTGGCGTTGCTCATGGAGGCGATCGCCGGCCGACATGCGGATCCGGTGTGTGAGGAGATGCCCGTCACCTTGGTGGAACGGCGCACGACGGCGCCGCCGGCTTGAGTTCTGCGGCGCTTCTTGATTGGGATACACCTGAGCGCGCCGAGGGATCCAGGTATGATGGTCGCACTCGTCGGGCTGACAATATTCGCCAGCGACGCGCAGGAGGGGAACCGTTCATGACGACACTCTGGGGTGGGCTCGAAGCAGGTGGAACCAAATTCGTGTGTGCTGTGGGAAGCGGTCCTGACGACATTCGGGCCGAGGCGCGCTTCCCGACGACGACGCCGGCTGAAACCCTGGCGCGCACAATTGCGTTCTTCCGCGAACAGGTCGACCAGCTCGGGCCGTTGGCCGCGATCGGCGTCGGTTCTTTTGGCCCGGTGGACCCGGACCCGGCCTCGCCGCATTACGGATACATCACCACGACACCCAAACCAGGTTGGAAGAACACCGATGTGGTCGGCCCGTTGCGCGCCGCTTTCGGTGTTCCGGTCGGATTCGACACCGATGTGAACGGCGCTGTGCTCGGTGAGGCGCGTTGGGGCGCCGCCCGTGGCCTGGCGAACGCCGTGTACTTCACGATCGGGACGGGCATCGGCGGCGGCGCGATCCTCAACGGGCGTCTGGCGCACGGTCTGGTCCATCCCGAGATGGGTCACATGTTGTTGCGCCGCGATCCGGCGCGCGACCCCTACGTTGGGCATTGCCCCTATCACGGCGATTGCTGGGAAGGTCTATCGGCCGGGCCGGCGCTCGAGGAGCGCTACGGCGTCAAGGCCGAGACCTTCGGCCTGGATCATCCGGCCTGGGATCTCGAGGCGCACTACGTCGCGCAGGCCCTGATGAACGTGATCTGCGTGCTATCGCCCGAGCGCATCATCCTCGGCGGCGGCGTGATGGGGCAGGCCCATCTCTTCCCGCGCATCCATCGCGAGGTGCAGACCCTGCTGAACGGCTACGTTCAGCACGCCGCGATCCTGGAACGGATTTCGGAGTACATCGTCGCGCCGGGTCTGGGGACGCGCTCGGGCATCTTGGGCGCGTTTGCGCTCGCCGAGCAGGCGCTGGCAGACGCCTGACCCATCGCTCACAAGCCGCGGGACGGCGGCAGGCGTTCAGCGAACCGGTCTTTCATCACGCACAGCGGAGCCCTTCATGCAGGACCCCAACTGGATCCCTCAACAGGCTGACCTCACCCTTCGACGACTGTTGCCGCGCCTGCGCGCTGAGTATCGCCGCGCGCCGGCCCCGGTTTGGGGGGCCTTCACGCGGCGCCTGACCACCCACTTCCCGCGTCTATTCAAACTGTTGTACGAGGTCTACGGCGCTCGTTACGACTTCATCTACCATCTTGACACCCTGTTGCGGGTGATGGCGGATGCGTGTCTCGCTCGGCCCGAGGATCTGCGCGAACTGGACGAGCGCCGCGAGGCCGAGCCGGATTGGTTCCAGGATCAGGCCATGCTCGGCGGCGTGTGCTACGTCGACCTGTTCGCCGGCGATCTCAAGGGCGTGCGCAAACGCCTGCCGTACTTCAAGGAGCTGGGGCTGACCTATCTGCACCTCATGCCGCTCTTCAAAGCGCCCGAGGGCAACAGCGACGGCGGTTATGCCGTGAGCAGTTATCGCGAGGTTGAGCCCAGGCTCGGCACGATGACGGGTCTGCGCGCACTCTCGCGTGATTTGCGCGCCGCCGGCATCAGCCTGGCCGTGGATTTTGTCTTCAACCACACCTCGAACGAGCACGCGTGGGCGCAGAAGGCGCTGGCGGGCGACCCCGAGTATCGCGACTTCTACTACTTCTTCCCGAACCGCCAGATGCCGGACGCGTACGAGAAGACGTTGCGCGAGATCTTCCCCGACGAACACTCGGGCGCCTTCTCCTGGCATGCCGAAAGTCGCCAGTGGGTGTGGACGACCTTCCACACCTTTCAATGGGATTTGAACTACAGCAACCCCGCTGGGTTTGCGGCCATGGCCGGCGAGTTGCTTTTCCTGGCCAATCAGGGCGTCGAAGTGCTGCGGCTCGACGCGGTCGCCTTCATCTGGAAGCAACTCGGCACGGTCTGCGAGAACCTGCCGCAAGCACATACGCTGATCCAGGCTTTCAACGCCGTGACCCGCATCGCTGCGCCGGCCCTGGTCTTCAAGTCGGAGGCCATCGTTCATCCCGACGATGTCGTCAAGTACATCCGGCCCGATGAGTGCCAGATCTCCTACAACCCGCTGCTGATGGCGCTGCTGTGGAATTCGCTTGCGACCCGCAAGATCCGGCTTTTGCGCCACTCGATGCGGTCGCGCTTCACGATCCATCCGGCCTGTGCCTGGGTCAACTACGTGCGCGTCCACGACGATATCGGCTGGACGTTCTCGGACGAAGACGCGGCCGTGCTAGGCATCAACGGCAATGACCATCGCCGTTTCCTCAATCAGTTCTTCACCGGGCGCTTCGACGGGACCTTCGCCCGCGGTCTGCCGTTTCAGGAGAACCCGAAGACCGGCGATTGCCGCATCTCGGGCACCGGGGCCTCGCTGGCCGGGCTCGAGCAGGCGTTGACAACCCTCGAGGCCGGTGAGCCGGGCGGCCAGACGTTGCTCGACCACGCCGTTCGGCGGATCCTGCTGATCCACGGCATCATCCTGAGCATCGGCGGCATCCCGCTGCTCTATCTCGGCGATGAGATCGGCACGCTCAATGACTACGGCTATCGTGACGATCCGGCCAAGGCCGACGACAGCCGCTGGGTGCACCGGCCCGCCACCGACTGGGAGCGCATGAAGCGGCGCGACGATCCCAGCACGCTCGAGGGTCGGATCTACTCCGGGCTGAAGCACATGATCGCTCAACGCAAGGCTCAGTCGATCTTCGCGGGCGGCGATATGCGCGTGCTCGAGACCGCCAGCGATCACGTCTTCGCCTATCAGCGCTCGGGCGCGTCCAGCGACGGCGCGCCGGGCGGGCGCGTGATCGTCCTGGCCAACTTCAGCGAGCAATCACAACCGGCCAACCTGGCACCGGTGCGCGGCGTGCCCTTTGGGCGCAGCGTCGTCGACCTGATCACGGGTCAGGAGCGTCTGCTCACGCCCGACCTGTTGCTTGAGCCGTTGCAGTTGTTGTGGCTGATGGCCGGGTAGGCGGGTGGTCAGATCGTCGGCTGATCGGCTGGTCGTCCAGTCGGCTGGTCGACTAGTGATTCCCTCATCTGCAATCTGCGTCCCACGCATTTACGGCGCTGGTGGAAATTGGCCGGAGCCTGGCGTCACGATGCCAGGTGAGAGTGGGATGTTGCTATCGATCAGCACGTTGCCGAAGACGTCAGTGATCCGAAACGTATAAGGACCGGGGCCCATGCCGCTGGTCTGGACGAAGTAGTTGTAGTCGGAGCGCGGGACGTTGACGTACTGGCCGTTGCTCGCCAGATAGGCCAGCGCCGCGATCGGGTTGCGGTGATTGCGCACCTGGACCGCCGTCCACCACGGGTTGCTGCCCTCTTTCAAACGGTATGCCACCGGGCCGCTGAGCTCAGGGCTGGCGAGCCGCCAGGTGATGGGCACGCGCCCCTGCGGCAGATCGGCGATCAAGGCGAAGGCCTGCGGGCTGAAATCGACGTCGCCGGCCGGGCACTCTGGGCAACGATCGACGATGCGCACGAGCACGCTGCCTTTCGGGCCGGTCGCCTGAACGAAGGCCCCGCACAACGCGGCATTGTTGTAGTCGGTATGGTTCATGGCGGCGACCATCAGATCGCTTGGCGAAGGCCCGAACATGCAATTGCCATCGCCATTGGCGTCGTAATACGTGCCGTCACCGCTGTGGACCGGGCCGAAGAACACGGTGCCGGCCTTCAGCACGACCGGCAGGGCGATCCGATAGCCGCCCTGTGCGCGCGCCACCATTGCGCCCAGACTTAATCCCAAGACCAGACTCACGCCAACACGCCGGATCCAGGCTCGCATGCTCCAAGTGTAACAAGACCCCCTGCGCAAGGCCTCCGCAATTGCATGGACACTGTCCCGGAAAAAGGCGCTGGGTGAAGGCGAAGAGCGAGGGGCGAGGAGTGGGTAACCCTTAGTCGGCCAGCCGACGACCTGCTTACTGACTACTTGACTACCCGACTACTCGCCTAGAACACCCCTTGCATGCTGCCGAGATAGCCCGTCATCTCGAGGTAGCCAAAGCCCATGACCGTCTGATCGTTGGCTGTGCCGGTGACGGCAACCGTGCCCTCCCAGTAGGTGAAGGCGAACGGCATTTCCTGGGCCGGGACCTGGGCGCGGACGGTCAGGTCCAGCCCGTGGCCGGCGATGAGCACCCGCCAGGCGATCGGATAGGTCGCGCCGCTGCGCGGGCTGGTCCAGGTCTCGAGCGGCTCGAGCACGACGTCGTCGGCCAGCAGGCGGGTGGTGGTTCCATCTGCGGCGATCAGGGTGCCGCCTGAAACCTGGTCGAGCGAGCCGTCGGCGTTGCGGATCTGGAACAGCATCAACTCGCGTCCGTCGCTGAGTTGCAGGCTAAACCAATCCCACCCCTGGCCCTGCGGGCCGAGCGCGCTCGTGCTCCACTCGTGGTCGAACCAGCTCTCGCCGCGTACCGCGACGGTCTGGTCGTCCAGCGTGAGCGTGCCCGTCGTGGCCAGCCGGGTGTAGCTGACGTAATACGAGGCGTTGCCCGGCGCGCTGCTCTTTGGGCTCAGCCCGCGCTCGCCCTGCAAGACCACAGGCTTGGCGCTGCGGAGCTCGAGGTCGAGTGAAAGCCCAGCCTCTTGCGCGCGCAACCGGACAGCCGAGCCGTCGGCGTTGAGGGCCTCGATGCGCCAATCTTCGAGCCAGACGGCGAAGGTCGGCTCACCCTGGGCGCCCGCCAGGCCGCCGGCGCCTCGGCTGAAGCGTTCGGCGGCGCGATGGGTTCCGCGCGCCACGTCTGTGATCGCGAAATGCGCGAAGTAGATCTGGTTTGTGCGGAGGCCGTCGGCGGGCGTCGCGCCGGGGGTGAGGCCCCGCCGAAAGATCGTCAGTTGATAGCCGTAGCGGGCGCCGCGATCGCCGCGATCGTCGCGATCGCCGCGATCGTCGGTCTCGAGGTTGCCGGTGTAGTACCACCACTCTGTTTGGAAGTCGAGATGTGGGCCATGATCCAACGGGAACACGAATTCGCGCGGGGCCAGCGCACGCGCGAAGCCTTCCGCTGACGTGCCCGCCGCGAGCAAGGGTGGTAGCGCCGCCTGCTCGGCCGGTCGGGTCCACCACCAGAAACCGGCGACGCTCGAGGTGAGGATGAGCAGGCCGAGGAACAGATTGCGCCAGGTCTTCAACTTTCGACTACTCCTGACGCAGCGCCGTCGCGATTGGGTGGCGCTGCAGCCGGCGCATCGGCTCGACGGCGGCCAGCACGGCCGCGATCACGCTCACGGCCAGGGCCTGGATGAAGGTCCAGACATCCCAATGCAATTCGAGCGTCCAACCGAACGAGCGCAGATTGATGACGTACACCAGCACGACCGCCAGGATCGCGCCGGTCGGCAATGCGAACAACCCGGCCGAGAGACCCATCAAACCGGTTTCGAGCAGGCTCAGACGCCAGAGCTGGCCGTCGGTCAGGCCGAGCGCGCGCAGCGTCGCCAGCTCGCGGGCGCGCTCGAGCTGCAAAGCCATCAGGGCGCTCAGCACGCCGATAAAGGCCACCACCACAGCCAGCAGGCGCAGCGCGTCGGTGATGGCGAAGGTGCGGTCGAACACGGTCAGGGCCGAATCACGCAGCTCGCGGTTGATCGACACCTGCAGCGCCGTGCCGGCAAGCGCGCGCCGGACGTCGTTCGCCAGTGTGTCCAGCGCCGTGCCAGGTGCGGCATACGCGGCCAGGCCCGAGATCGCGCGGTCATCGAAGAAGCGTTCGTAAACGTTGCGGCTCATCAGCACGCGGCCCGATTCGGTGCCGTAGTCGTAATACACGGCCGTCACCGGAAAGCCCTGTGGCCCGCGGTCCGTCTCCAGCGTGATCAAGTCGCCAACCGCGACAGCGTAGCGGTTCGCAAAGGGCTCGGTCACCATCACGGCCCCGCCCTGGACGGCCGCCCAGATCGTGTCCGGATCGCCGGAAGCGGTGCGGTACAGCGCGATCGAGCGCCGCTCCTGTGAGTCGGTGATCATCAGGTTGATGCGGCCCTTGTCGCTTTCGACCTGGAGCGTGCGGATCGTGGCGATCGCGTCGACGCCCGGCAGGTCGCGCACGGCGGCAACCACGCCCTCAGGCAGGGCGGCGCTGCCGGATGCGCCGCCGGCCGCCGGCGTCGTGATATACAGGTCCGCCACCAACGTCAGCTCGAGCCAGTTGATCAGGGTCGATCGGAAGCTCGCGATCATCACGGCCACGCCGATCGTGACCGACACCGCCACCATCAAGGCCGCAATGGCGATGCTGGTGCGCGAGATCGCGTTTGTGACCGTGCGCGGTGCCAGACGGCCGATGATGCCCAGGGCGGCCAGCGATCGCGCCAGGGCCCGCAGCAGGAGCCGCGTCAGCGCCGGCACCATCAGCGCCAGGCCGATCACGATCATGAACATGGCGCCCAGGCTGAGCAACAGGGCCTTGAAGGCCAGCAGCACGACCGCGCCGATCCCGGCCAGGGCCAGGCCAACGAGGGCCAACGGGCCGATCAGGCGCGCGGCGCGGGCCTCGAAGGCGCTGCGCCGCGACATCGTGATCGGCGGCACCGTCGCGGCCTCCCAGGCCGGCGCTGCCGCGGCCAGCAGGCTGGCCAGCACGCCGGCGCCCAGGCCTTTGAGCGCCGTCAGCGGCTCGAGCGATGTGTCGCGCACAGTGACCACGAAGTACAGGTCGTTGATCGTCTGCGTCACGAGGCGGACGGCGCCCTGGCCCAGCAGCCAGCCCAGGCCCACGCCCAGCAGGCCACCGCCGAGCGCGACCAGCAAGGCCTCGAACAGGATCAGGCCGGCCATCTGCGGCTCGGTCACGCCCAGCTGGCGCAGAATGCCCAAGACCTGCCGGCGCTGCACGACGCTGAACATGATGGTGTTGTAGATCAGGAACATGCCGACCACGAGCGCCAGCAGGCTGAGCGCCGTCAGGTTGAGCTGAAAGGCTGCGGTGAGCTCCTGGGTCGAGTCGCGTTGAGCCGAGGCGGGCACCAGGCTGACCCCGGCCGGCAGCCTCTCCGCCAGGTCCAGGGCCTCGGCGTCGGTCAGGATCAGGTCGATGCGGGTCAACCGGTCGCCAAGCGCCAGCACCTGTTGGGCCTGCCCAACATCCATCAGCGCCAGGCCGTCCAGCGCGGCGGCCGACGCGCCGTCCCCGGGCTGTAGCACGCCGATCACGGGCAAACCGACCTCGCGGGCCGCCACGGTCACAGTCAAGACGTCGCCGGGCTGCAGGTCGCCCTGCTCGGCCAATCCCGGCCCGATCAGCACACCCCCCGGCGTCGTGTAGAAAACGCCCAGGTCGTTGCGCGTCCCCGCGTCGCCAAGCGAATCGCGGAACGCCGCCTCGGACGAGGGATCGATCCCGAGCAGACGGACCGGCTGGCCGTCGAGCGCGGGCGCGATCCCGACGCCTTCCACCACCGGCGCCGAAGCACGCAGGCGCCACTCCACACGGACCTGGCGGAAGACTTCCTGCGGGATGCCGGCGCTGCTGCCCACGATCTGGTGCGTGGTGCGCCCGGTGACGGCCTCGGTGCTGAGGGCGAAGGCACGGCTCGCGCTGGCGTTCGCCAGATCGATCGCGATCACCACCGCCACGCCCAGGGCCACCCCAAGCACCATCAGCCCGCTTTGCCAGGGTCGGCGCAGGAAATCACGAAGCGCGGTCAGAAGAAGTGGGCGAGGCATGCTGGTTAGTCGGCTAGTCAGGCAGTCAGTTAGTCGGGTAGTCAAGTCGTCAGGCAGTCAGGCAGTCTCTCCTCCCTCCTCCCTCTTCCTTCCTCACTCAATCTCCAGGCGCCCGGCGCGGATCGTCACCACCGTGTCGGCCAGGGCCGCGATGTGGTGGCTGTGCGTGACCATGATCAGGGCGCGACCGGCCTTGCGGGTCATCTCATCGAGCAATTGCATGACCTCGGCCCCGGTGCGCTCGTCAAGGTTGCCGGTCGGCTCGTCGGCGAGCACGAGCGCCGGGTTACGCAGCAGCGCGCGCGCGATGGCGACCCGCTGCTGCTCGCCGCCCGAGAGCCGGTCGGGCATCTCGGACGCCCGGCTGGCGAGGCCGACCCGTTCGAGCAGGTCAAGGGCCGGTGCGCGCATCTCTCCGGCCGACCTCCCGCCTAACTCGGCCGGCAGGGTCACGTTCTCGAGCACCGTCAGGGTCGGGATCAGATTGAAGAATTGAAAGACGAAGCCCAGTTGATCGCGACGGAACAGCGTGCGCTCGCGGGCCGAGAGCGCCGTCACACAGGCGTCACCGATATAGACGTCACCGCGATCGGGGGTGTCGATGCAGGCGACCAGGTTGAGGAGCGTGGTCTTGCCGCTCCCGCTGCGCCCACGGATGGCCGTGATGGCGCCGGCGCCGAACGCGAACGAGCAATCCGTGAGGATCTGGCGGCGCTGTGCGCCCTCCTGGTAGGCCTTGTCGATGTGGTCAAGTCGGACGATAGCGGTCATAGCAACAACGATCCCCTTGCCGGCAACCGCGGGATTCTATCATCGGCCTCAGCGGCCCCTGGCTTTGGCGCAGTTGTGAGGGTGAGCTGGATGGATGTCGAACGCAGGCCCGCGGGTTTTTGGCCGGGATGTCGGCACCGCCAGGGCAGTTTTGGCGGAATGAGAAACCGGTGAGGAAGGGCATACAGCTCCTCCTCACCGGCTCGAAAGGTCCGCGGCGCTGCGCTCAACCCGGCCCAGGCTCAGCCGGGCGGCGTTTCCGATGGAGGCGGGACTGGCGTGTCGGTTGGGACCGGCGTGTCGGTCGGAATGGCTGTGTTGGTCGGCGGCGTCGGCGGCGTCGAGGTGAGCGTGGGCAGGATCGTCGACGTCGGCACGGTGGCAGTGGGGTCGACTCCCCCACCGCCGCCCGAGGTGGCCGTCCGGGTGGGCACGACCGGAGCCACGCTGACCGTGACTTCGATCACCGGCGGCACGGTCGGGGGGCGGCGGGTTGGAACTGCCGTCGGCCGGGGCGTGGCGGTATTCGTCGGCGTCGACGTGACGGTTGGCGTGAGGGTCGGCGTATTGGTCGGCAGCGTGGCGGTTGGGCTCGGCGTCATCGTCGGTGTCGCCGTGTTTGTCGGCATCGCCGTGAGCGTCGCGATGATGCCGGCGCTCCCCGGGTTGTCGGCCATGAACTGCTGCAGGTCCAGCTCGGTCAGGCGCGAGCGGTTAAAGACCCCGCCGAGGTTGCTGACGTCGAGCACCTCGAGGTTCTCCAGGCGGATCTCGAAGGTCGCGCCCTTTACGTCACACGGTCCGGCGTAGCAGCGCAGGCTGAGGATGTCGTCGCCCATGTCGTCGACGGCCGTGCCGGTGTAGTACGTCACGTCCGCGAACCCGTTCATCCAGATGTGGGCGATCGGCGTACGCAGGTTGGTGCGCAAACCGAAGAGGCTGAGCAACAGGTGACCCTGGGTGAGGTTCAGTCGGATCGACTCTTCGGGGTCAGGCTGTTGCAGTTCGATGCTGGTGTTTGAAGTCAGCCGGAGCAGGGCGCGGTTGCCGAAGGCCACGCGTGCCAGGGAGCTGTTGCCGGTCGAGACCTTGCTGCCCAGCGGCAGGCTCAGGTCGTCGACGCCGGATTGGGTTTCGAGGTTCGGCGGCGACTGCACAAGGACTGTGTTGATCACATCCTTGAGCACGGCCGGGCCGGCGATTTCGGTGCCCGGCGCGCAGCCGACGCTGGCGAGGCCGATACACAGGCCCAGGCACAGGTTGGGAAGGGATCTCCTGCAAAAGACGTTCATTTCTATAAGATCATAGCAGAAGGCTCCACCTTCTGGGCGGACCTTCGAGATCTGACCCGGCTCCCATCTCTCAAAATAGGCGCAAACCTGCCGAAATGTACGGCTTATCTGACTCGTTCATCATGCCGCGGATCGGTGTCAGTCGGAATAGGACATAGGGGTTATGCATCGGTTAAGGTCTCGCCCCTGCTCGATGAGGGGGAAACCCCCGGAGGCGTCCCCAAACAGCGAGCGAGGCGGGACCGGTCGGGAAACTGACCCGACCGGTCCCGCCTCGCTCGCTGTCCCAGGCTTCGGCTGCTTGAAGGCTGCGGCGGAGAATTAAGGCTGATCCCTACAAAACCCAGTGCGGCTTGCAGGTCTTGATCGCGTCGTTGAAGCGGTCGAGGGTGTTGTCGATATCGGCGACCGTATGGGCCGAGGAGACGAACAAAGGCTCGCGCGCATCCGGCTCGACATCGATACCGCGCTCACGTAGGGCGTAAGCCATGTCGGTGTACATCTGGAAATTGCCGCTCATCACGTCGCGGAACTCGCGCGCCTTGGGGGTGCGCGGCGTGAAGATGATGCCGAACATCGAAGGCAGGCCGCTCATTTCGTGTGGGATGCCCTGCTCGGTCAGGATGTCGTGCATGCCGTCCTTGAGGCGTTGGCCGCGCTCCTTTATCACGTCGAGTGCATGCTCCTGCTCGATGGCGTCGAGCACGCCCATCGCGGCAGCGCAGCCCAGTGCATGGCCGCAGTAGGTGCCGCCCTGGACGACCTGGGCCATCGCGATGGTGTCCATCACCTCGGCCCGCCCGCCGACCGCCGCGATCGGGTAGCCGTTGCCGAGGGCCTTGGCGAACGTGGTGAGGTCGGCTTTGACGCCGAAGAGCTCGCCCGCGCCGCCGGGGGCGATGCGAAAACCGGTCTTGACCTCATCGAAGATCAACAGGATGCCGGCCTGATCGCACAGCTTGCGCAAATGCTCGAGGTAGCCGGGCTCGGGCATCAGGCAGACCGCATTGCCCATGACGGGCTCGACCAGCAAGGCCGCGATCTCGTGGCCCTTGTCGCGCACGAGGCGCTCGACATGCTCGAAGGCGTTGTAGCGCGTGATGTGGATCAGTTCGCGCGTCATGGTCGGGATGCCCGAGGACTGCGGCACCGGGATCGGGCTGCGCGGCGAGCCGCCGCCGTTGGCGGGCATGTTGGCGGTAGAGAACAGGGCGTAGTCGTGGTTGCCGTGATACGCGCCCTCGAATTTCACGATCTTCTCGCGATTGGTGTAAGCGCGCGCGATACGCACGGCGTGCATCGTGGCCTCGGTGCCCGAGTTGGCGTAGCGCAGTTTCTCGACGGCCGGGTGCATCGCGACGATGCGTTCGGCGACGTCGATCTCGAGCGGATGGGTGTGCGCATACAGGTTGCCGTTGCCTAACTGGTCGGTGATGCGCTTGAGCACGCCCGGGTGGCTGTGTCCGAGGATCACGGGCCCGTAGGCAAGGCGATAGTCCAGATACTGGCGGTCGTCCATATCCCAGACGTAGGCGCCGGAACCGCGTTTGATCACCAGCGTGGTGTCGCCGGAATAGCGAAAGTTGGAGGTGACGCCGAGTGGCAGCACCCGTTTGGCGCGTTCAAACGTCGCGCGCGTGCGGTTATGTGCCGTGTGCGGGCTGTTAGCCGTTGAGGTGAGCATAGCGAGTCTCCTGTCGAGTCTGCGGGTCGGGCTGCTTGTCGAACGGGCGGCGATAGCCGCGTTGGGAGGCTCGGCGCGAGTCAATACTCGGCGGTCACACTGGCCGTGTGGGCGAATGCGAAGTGCGAAAGGGGATAGCCGGGAAAGGCTACCATGTAAGGATTATACGTCTGAGCCGTCGGTTTTCGTCCCGGCTATTTGTACTGTGACTCAAAACAAAAGACCGTGACAAAACGTCACGGTCTTTGTGAAGGACTTCTCAAAGCCCGGCTTCAGCGCCGACGCCCGCCGCTGCCGCGGCGCCCGCCATCACCGCGGCGACTGTCGCCGCGGCCGCCACCCTCCCGCCGCCGACTCGAATCGCCGCGCGGGCCATCCGAACGACGCGGCGCCGGGGCCTCGCCTTCGGGATGCGGCACCGGCGCGTGCAGCAGGCGCTGGTAGTCCTCGTCGAGCAACATCGTCAACAGCGCCTGACCGGTCTCGCTCTCGGCCAGGCTGCGCATCAAGGGCTCGAAGCGCCGGCTGCGCTCGGCCTGCAGGTTGTCGCGCTCGCGCAGCCGCTGTTCGAGCAGCGCGGTCAGCCGCTCGGCCACCACGGCCTGCACATCTTCATCGCTCGGCAACGCGCGTTCTTGCATCTCGATCCCGTAGCGCTTGGCGATCCGATCGAGGTCGCGTTTCTCGACGATGCCGACCAGAGAGAGCGCCACGCCCGCGGCCCCGGCCCGCCCGGTTCGGCCGGCGCGATGGATGTAGGCCTCCAGATCCTCCGGCGGTTCGTACTGGATGACGTGCGAGAGTTCTGGGATGTCGAGACCGCGCGCGGCGATGTCGGTCGCGACCAGGAAGCGCAGCCGCCCCTGGCGCACGCGTGTGAGCACGCGCTCGCGCTCGGCCTGTGACAGATCGGCGCTCAGTTCGTCGGCGTCGTAGCCGAAGCGCTGCAGCACGGTCGCGACGTAGTGCACGCGGTCCTTTGTGTTGCAGAAGATGATGGCCGAGGACGGGTTCTCGAGCTCGATCACGCGTACCAGCACGCGATCCTTCTGCACGCCCGGGATGATGTAGCAGGCGTGCTCGGTCGTGGTCACGTGGACGTGATCGCGGCTCAGGCTGATGAACTCCGGCTTGTGCAGGAATTCGTTGGCCACCAGCACCACATGCGGCGGGAAGGTGGCCGAGAACATCCAGGTCGCGATGTCGCGGTCGGGCAGCAAGCGCTGGACGCGCTTCATGTCCGGATAGAAGCCCATCGAGAGCATGCGATCGGCTTCGTCGAAGATCAGGACCTTGAGATCCTGCAGCGTGAAGGTGCGACGCAGCAAGTGGTCGAGCACGCGCCCCGGCGTGCCGATGACGATCTGGGCGCCATTCTCGAGCGCATCGACCTGCGGGCCGTAGCCAACGCCGCCGTACAGCGTGACCGAGCGCAGCCCGGCAGCCGCGCACAGCACCTCGGCGTCGTGCGAAACCTGGATCGCCAACTCGCGGGTCGGCACCAGGATCAGGACCTGGGCTGCGGCGCGGGCCGGGTCAAGCCGCTCGATCAGGGGCAGCAGAAAAGCCCCGGTCTTGCCACTGCCGGTGCGGGCCTGGGCCATCACGTCGTGGCCGGCCAGCAGATAAGGGATGACGCGGGCCTGCACCGGCATGAGCGTCGGCCAGCCGGCGTGCTCGCATGCGGCGCGCATCGCGTCGTTCAATTGGTCAATGGTGATGTCGGCGATCTCGGGCGCTGTCTCGAGTGCTGTCTCAGGCACTGTCTCAGGCTCGGGTTCCGCAGGGGTGACGATCTCAGGGGTCGACAAGGGTGTAGCTCTCACGTTTCTACAATCGTTAACGTTGCACGATGCAACTTATCTATTGTACAGGTTTTCTCATTGGGCCGCGACGCGCGCGAACGATGGCGCGGGCGGAGCGTCGCCGGTGTCTCAGGTCGTCTACCGTGATGCGACTGTCAACCCGCGTCCCCGGGCATAGAGCCGACCGGTGAGTGCGGTGAAGAGACCCGGGGACAGGCGATAAAGCCACCACACCCAGGCCAGGGTCCACGGGATCGGGATGATGGCCGCGTTGCGAGCGACACCGCCCAGGATCTCACACGCGCAGCGTTCGGCTGAGATCGGCTGCGGCCAACGGAGGCGCGGTTGGGCTGTGTTGGGCCGCCCCAGGTAGGCGGCCGTGTTGCGACGCAGCTCGGTCTCGACCAGGGCGGGACAGGCGACCGAGACCCGCACGCCATGTGGTTGTGCTTCAGCCCGCAGGGCGAGTGAGTAGCCCACGACCGCGTGTTTGGCCGCTGCGTAGTAGGTCAGGCCCGGCAGCGGCACCAGCCCGGCCAGTGACGCGATGTTGACGACGTGGCCAAAGCCCTGCTTCAACAGGATGGGGTAAACCGAGCGGGTCGAGAAGATCACGCCCTGGAGGTCGACGGCGAAGCCAGCCTGCCATTTGGCTGTGTCCACCGCGAGCGCATCGCCGTTGATTTCGAGGCCCGCCGCATTGAACAGGTAATCGACCCGACCCGAGTGCCGCAGCATCTCGGCAGTGACGTCGGCCAGCGCATCCGGGTGGGAGACGTCGCCGGTGAAGGCCCGGCCCTGACCACCGGCGTCGACGATCTCGCGTTCGAGCACGTCCAGGCCCTGAGCGTTGACGTCGATCAGGGCC
>JAEURK010000295.1 GCA_016789175.1 Anaerolineales bacterium | reverse complement strand
GGCCCTGATCGGGTTGATGTTGGTCGAATGGTGGCCGGCCCCGGCGCTCGGCGTGCCCTACCCGCTCGAGCCGCACCCAGCCTTTGCGTGGATCCGGGACCACACCGACGCGAACGTGATCGTCGCCGATCTGTATGCGGTTGCGCCCGACCGTCTCCAGTTGCGGATCAAACCTCAGATCCTGACCGCGACCCTCTTCCATGAACGCGCAGCTTTGTCGGGCACCAGCAGCGTGTTGCCCGCGCACGCCGCCGCCCGGGAAGCCTGGCTGGCCGATCATCCGGCGCCATTCTCGGAGCCAGAGTTCGAACGGCGGCTGCGCGCCGATCAGGTCGGCGTCCTTCTCTTGCACGTGGTCAACCCTGAGACGGCGGCCGTCGCCGAGGCCCTGGCCTCCCAGCCCGATTGGCAACTCGTCGACTGCTTCGAGCCTGCGAAGGCGATGACGCCCTGGCCCTATCCGATTTGCCTCGTGCTGCCCTGACGCGTCCGCGTCAGGGCGCCTCGGGCGAAAGCCGCCGCAGGGCCAGCCCGGCTGCGACCCCGAAGACCGCGATCGCCAACGGCAGGATGATGAGTGGCAGCCACATCGACGTCAGCGCGGTCTGTCGACCCAGGGCCTCCGCGGCCGCGCGGGCCGACACAACGCACAATCCCATAACCGCCGCCCACACCCAGGCCAGCCGTGGGTGCAAGGCCCCGAGCAGGACCCCGGATGCCAGCAGGAGCGCGGCCGGCAACTGCAGCGTCTGCCGGGTGGCATCGACCACGCCCACGCCAGCGCCGAGCCCGATCGCAAAGAGGATCACCACGATCTTGCCTCCCGATGAGAGACGCATGTCACCCTCCTGCCTCGGTGAGCGGCGCGCGCCGGGCTGCAAGACGGAGCATGCCTTCACTGAGCAACCAGAAACCGATCAAGCCCAACGCATCCGCCATCAGGTCGAGGCCGTCCAGGCTGCGCCAGGGCGCCAGGCCCTGGATCGCTTCCTCGAGCGCGGCCGCCGCCAGCGGGATCACGATCGCCGCCGGGATCCTGAACCGACCGATCGCCCATCGTCTCCCGCGCCAGAGCAGATTGAGCCAAAACGCGGCAGCGCCGATCAAGAGGGCATGCAACGCTTTGTCCGCCCACGGCCAGGCCAGCACAAGCAGCGGCGCGCGATCGCGATAAGCCAGGTGAACACCGATGGCGATCAAGGCCAGCTGCGCCAGCAGGCCGGCCTGCCAGCGGCCGGGTCCATGGGCATGCACCAGGCCGTGCACGCCCACCGCGCAGCCTGATCCGGCGGCGGCGCCAAACCACACGTCCCGCGCCAGGTCGCCGAACGGCTGCAGAGCCGTCAACGCCAAACCGAAACCCAGGGCAATGAGCGCCGTCACCCGCCCGCCCCAGCGCTGCAAGGCGACCGTAGCCACGGCGGCCACCAGACACGCCACGATCAAGCTGAGCGGCTCGACCCGCGAACCGGCCAGTGTGATTGCGCCAACGCCGCCGAAAGTCAATGCAACGGTGAACGCAGACTCAGCAAGCGGTGTGGCACGGCGGGTGAGTCGCGCAGGACGCATCCACAACATCAGGATCTCCTCGACAGGTTTGGTGTTTGGGGCGTTCGGCCCCACAGGATCAATCCATTATGCCGTCTCCGCCGGGCCAGCGACACCTTCCGAGGGCGTGATTTCGCGCACCCGGGTGCTTGCATTGCAGCCGCGGCGCCGTTAGCCTGGAGACGGTTTTCCAAATCAGTTTGTAGTACAGTGAACGCATGTTGAGCGTGTATTTGATCGAGGATAACGACAAGCTGCGCCCGGCCCTCAAGATCGGCCTCGAGGCGACGGGACAGGTGCGCGTGCTGGATACGGCCAGCACCGGTGAAGCCGCCTTGACGCTTTGCCTGGCGGCACAACCCGAAGCAATCCTGATGGATGTGCAATTGGCGGGTCCGATGAATGGGATCGAGGCCGCCGTCGCTATCCGCCGCGAATTTCCACGCCTGCCTGTCGTCTTCTACTCGATCCAGGACGACGATGCCTATTACCGCGCCTTTCGGGCCTCGGGCATCCTCAGCCACTATGCCTACGTGCGCAAATCCAACTACCTGTTGCCTGACATGATCGTGCCGCTTTTGCGGGACGCGGCCGTCGGCCGCAGTTTTATCGATCCCGAGATCGAGGCCCGGGTGCAGGAAGTTCGCCACCAGGATGAGAACTCGCCCTTTGCGCTGCTCGAGCCCAACGAGCAGCAGGTGGCGCGTATGCTGGCCCAGGGGCTGACCAACGAACAGATCGCGGCCCGGCTCGGGTTCAAAGACAAGCGCACGATCAGCCGCGTCAACGGCCAGATCTACGCCGCCTGGGGCCTTGACGTCAGCGCCACCGATGAAAAGGCGGCGCGCACCCGCGCGGCCTTGATCGCAAGCCAAAACCGGCTGATGGTGTGGGATGCCGACGGCACACCGCGCGTGATGAATGAGCGCGGCGAGTGGGTGAGCGACTCCTAAGCGGTTGCGCGCCATGACCGGCATCTTTCCGATCGACTGGCTGGTGCTCACGATCTCGCTGTTCAACACCGGCCTGCTGGCGTGGCTCGGGCTGACTGTGGTGTTGACCGCCCAACCGCGCACACCGGGCGCCATCGCCGCCGGGGCCAGTCTGTTGGTGGCATCGGCCTTCTTCGTCAGCCACTCCGCCATAGTCGGCCAACCCCTGCACAGCGCGCCCGGGCTCGAACTGCTCTGGCAGGCATCGCTGTATGCCGTCATCGCCCTGCCGGCCGCCTGGTACGGCGTCGTGTTGTGGTACGCCGGCTTCTGGAGCACGCCAACGTCGACCCTGCGCCGCCGGCACACGCCGGTGGCGGTCCTGGCCGGTGGTCTGCTGGCGCTGCTGTTGGCGATGTTGGCGCTTGGGCGAGCCCTGCCGACCCTCAACCAGGCCATCACACTCGACGTCTCGTCACCCGATCGCGCCGGTCAGATAGCGCTCTTTGGCCTGACCTATCCGGTCTACGGCCTGCTCAGCATGGGTGCCGCCCTGGATGCATTGCTCCGGCCCGGCCCTGTCACCCGCGCCACGGCGACGCCGGCCCGGCGCCGCGCGCAGCCGTGGCTGCTGGCGGCCTCGGTGTTGCTGCTGCTGGTCAGCCTGGTGGCAAGCTTTGGTCTGCAGGCCGCCACGCAATCGATCAGCCGGGTCGAAGATTTTGCCAGTCGGGCTCAGACGTATTTGTGGCTGGTCGGGCTCGACATCCTGGCCGCCAGCCTGATCGGCCTGATCGGCCTGTTCGTCGGCCAGGCGCTGGCGGAATATGAGGTGTTCACCGGTCGGAGCCTGCCACGGCGCGGCCTGCGCCGTTACTGGCGCCGGGCTGTCGTGCTGTGCGCGGGAATCAGCCCACCGGTGGCCTTTGCGCTCGTGCGGCGCTCGGAGCCGGTCTACGTCGTGCTCATGACGCTGCTTCTGTTGATCGCCTTCTATGCCATGGTGAGCTGGCGATCCTTCATCGAGCGCGAGCGCACCGTCAGCCTGCTCCGACCGCTGACCGCCGAGGCCTTTGCCTGGATGCGCCGACCGGCGCGCCCGCGCGCGACCGATGGCAGCGAACCGCCGGCGCTGGGCATCAACGCCACGGCGTTGCTGACGACGCTTTGCCGCGACAGCATCGGTGCAACGCGCGCGATCGTCCTGCCTCAAGGGCCGCTGGCGGCCCTGGCGGGCGCGCCTCTGCAATACCCGCCGACAACAGCGCCCGCCCCGGCGATCGATGGAGCCCAGTTGCGCGCAAGGCTCGACCCGGCCGGCGGCCTCGGCGCCTCGCTCGATCCCGCCGAGTGGCATGGGCTGAGCTGGGCCGTTCAGCTGTGGAGTGAGCGCGGCCCGATCGGCGTGTTGCTGCTCGGCCCGAAGGCCGACGGCGGACTGTATGCCCAGGAAGACATCGAGGTCGCCCGGGCCGGCGGCGAGCGCCTGCTGGACTCGGTGATCAGCACCGAGTTAACCAACCGGTTGATTGCGCTTCAACAACGCCGGCTTGCCGAAGGCCAGGTGCTCGATCAACGTCTGCGCCGCGAACTTCACGACGAAGTCCTGCCGCGCCTGCATGCGGCCATGCTGACTCTGTCGGACCCGTCGGCGCAGTCTCAGAGCCTGCGCGAGTTGGCCGGCGTGCATCATCGGCTATCGGATCTGGTCCGCGCGATGCCCAATGCCACAGCACCCGAATTGCAGCGGCACGGTTTCTTCGGCGCGTTGCGGCGCGTGATCGAGGTCGACCTGCATGGGGCCTTCGACAAGGTTAATTGGACGGTGCCCGCTGAGGCTGAACAGGCGGCGGCGGAGCTGCCGGATTTCGCGCGCGAGACCCTGTACTTCGCGGCGCGTGAGGCGTTGCGGAACGCTGCCCGACACGGACGCGGCGGCGAAGCCAACCGCGCGCTGGCGGTCACCGTCGCCAGTGCCGTCACACCCTTGGTCGAGAATACCCCGCGGGCGCTGCAGGTGCACATCACCGATGACGGCGTCGGCCTGGCTCAGAGCGGCGCTACGGCCGGCACCCAACATGGCCTGACCCTGCACACCACGCTGATGGCTGTGGCCGGTGGCGCGCTGGAGATCGACAGCCCCTCAGCGGCCGGCACGCACATCCACCTGCATATCCCGCTGGATGGCGATGCCCCACCCGCGCTGTAGTACCGCATCCCGGTCGAGAGGGAAGACCACATCGGGGCACACGTCAAGTCAGGCAGAGCCCTGGCTCGAAGTGTGCCCCGATAGTCGCGGCGCCCCTGACGGGCTCTAGAAATCCGGCGGCGGGATGCGGGTCGCGTCGTCGGGGATGCTCTGGTAGTAAGCCAGCACCTTGCGATAGAACTCGATCTCGTCAGCCGGAAAGCCGTGCTTCTCCATAAAGGCCAGCTGCTGACTGTAGGCGTCCACCTCGGCCGGTTTGGGCAGGATGTCGCCGACCGTCGCGAACTGCATACAATGCGTGGCTTCGTGGTACAGCATCACGGCCACCATCCGATCGGGCATATCGGGATACGCCAGGGCGCGTACATAGCACCCCCCGCCCCGGATCGGCGCCGCCTGGGCCCGATCCGAATACGGGCTGACGCGGATGATCGTGATGTAGGTGTTGACGCGGTTGAAGGCGTCGGCGTCGTGGGCCTGGAGCCAGTCGAGCCCGGCACGCACTTTGGCGACGAAGGCCTCGCTGCCGCTGACCCGGCCGTAAACCGAATCGGCCGGCACGCTCGCGGCCGGCGTCGCGCCCGGGATGATGAGCACCTGGCCGACCTGCAGGACCGTTGTTTTCAGGTTATTGACCCGGATCAACTCATCCATCGACACGTTGAACTTGCGCGCGATACGGGCGACCGAGTCGCCGGATTTGACTGTATAGCTGGTGGCGGCGCCCGAGGCCGGAGCCGCCGACGGCTGACCGTCAGGGATGATCAGAGTCTGACCGATGCGGATCGCATTCGGGTCTTTGAGCTGGTTGGCCTGGACGATCGCCTCGACCGAGACATTGAAGCGCGCTGCAATGCGCGACAGGTTATCGCCCGATTGCACGACGTAGGACGTGTCGGCCAGGGCCTGCGTGACCCACAGCAGCGCCAGGATGAGGCTGAGCAATGCGGCCAGAGTATGACGTCGGGTGCTCGTGAGTAGCGTCATTGGTCCACCTCGTCCAGCGACCAGACCCACGTGTTCTTGAACTCACAGGTGGTCTTGCCCGACTCCTGCAGCGCGCCGAAGGCGATCGCGCCTTCATCGTACTTGCTGTTGACGAGGGTACCCAGCCGTTCGCCATTCGCATAGAACGTGAACTTCGTGTCCTCGGCGACGATGACGTACTTGTTCGTGCTGCCCTGGGTATCTTCGATGCGACCATCCGGAAGATAGGCATCCTCGAGCAGCGCATCGCCGTACTGATTGCTAAAAGCGCCGACGCCCCACAAGGGCAGGCCCTGGAGCCGGATGGTGAGCATTCGGTATTGTTTGCCCTTATAGAGATCGCCGTCCGCGCGATAAACGATATAACACCCGGCCAGGCCCGAAGCCGTGTTCCAGGTCACGTCCGTATGCAGGACGAAATTGTGGAACTTCACGTCCGGGTAGTCGGTCTGATGATTCTCTTCGCCGTACGTATCCACGGTCACCTTGAATGGCCCGTGCAGGTAGCCGAGATGTCCGGCGTTGGTTGAGAAGCCGTAATCTTCGAGAATATCGTCGATCGCGGGCAGCGCTGCTTCGACCGTCGCGGTGACGCGCGCCGCCGCAGTGGCTTTCACGTTGGGCGTCGCGGTCGCCGTCGGCCTGGGCGTTTCGGTAGCGGTCGCGGTCGGCTCGGGCGTGTCAGTCGGCACGGCCGTCTTGGTGGCGGTGGCCGTCGGCTCGGGCGTGTCAGTCGGCACGGCCGTCGGTGGTGTGCAGGCCGTAGCCACCACGAAACACATCAACAAGCTCCCGAGTCGAACAACCCGGTCCCGGATCAACATCGTTAGGCTCCTCTCGAATACATCACATGCACCCAGCCAGATGGCCAGGCGGATCTTCAAGTCTTCGATATCGGATGTAGCCAGATGATGGGTTACCGCCGAACATTATCTTCGCGTGCAAGCCTATACTTGAAGGCGCCACCTGCAATAACCCAGCAAAACCATGCACCGAACCCTGCGGTATAATGACAGGGTTCACTCGGCGTCAATGTGCTACACTCCCAACACCTGATAGCACCGCCCCCTCGACACAGAGTCAAAGGAGTCTCATGTCATCCACCCCAACCAAGCGAAAACCCGCGCGTAAAGCGGTGACCAAGCGAGTCGCTCCTCATTACAAAGGCATCTCCCGCATCGACTCCACCCGCGCTGTGGGTTGGTTCGTGCGCGTCAGCTGGCACGGCCAACACGTGCGCAAGTTCTTTAGCGATGGCGTCAACGGCGGTAAGCGCAAGGCCCTGACAGCCGCGATCGCGTATCGCAACGCGACCGAAAAGTCCCTTGGAAAGCCCCGCACCGATCGCAACATCACCGGTGTGACGCGCCGCAGCAACACCGGCCTGACCGGAATCCGAAAGATCATGAAGGACGGCCAACCCGCCTTCGACATCAGCTGGTCGCCCCGCCCCGGCGTCCTCCAACGCACGTCGATCTCGATCGCCAAATACGGCGCAACCCGTGCTCTGGCCCTGGCCAAGAAGCTCCGCTCCGACAAGGAGCGTGAGATCTATGGCATCCAACGACCCATTGACCGAAAACTCGTCCGCATCACCGTCGCGCCAAAACGGAAACGCCGCAAGTGACAACCTTCTGACGTAAGACATGACAGGTTTGACACGGGAGCCAGCCTGCGGTTGAGCAACGGCCGGGCAGATACCGGCGCCTGGTTCATTTGACATAGCAGGTGGTTCACCAAGAAGGGGGTGGTGCCAGGACCGGGGTAGAGCCCGCCCACGCACCATCCCCTTCTTCGCCTATCGCTGCCCGAGAGGACCGATCAGCACCCGCTGCGCGGCCACGCCTCCGGAAGGCCGGGCCTATGCACCCGGCTTGTTGACTGCGAACCCCCGCGTGTTGCAGTAGAATGGACGTTCTAATGCCCACGCTATTGCGCGCCCATTCGTGCTACTCGTTCCTGCGCGGACTTCCAACGCCCAAAGCGTTGGCCGAAGCCGCCGCGCAGGCCGGGTATACGGCGGTCCTGCTGGCCGATCACCACGGCCTCACAGGCGCGCTTGAGTTTCACGACGCCTGCCAAGACCTCGGCCTGCAGCCGCTGCTGGGGCTGGAGCTCCATCTCGAGCCCGGCCACGAGCGGACGTTACCGCCGACCCTCTGTCTTGTGGCGCTGGACGGCACCGGTTGGTCCAACCTTTGTCAATTGAGTTCACTGGCGCAGACGCGCCCGGATCGCGATCTGGAGCACGGCGTGTCGCCGGAATCCGTCTGGGCCCACGCCGCGGGTCTGCTCTGTCTGGTCGATGCCGCCGCCGCGGGCACGATTTCGGCGGCCGAGTGGTTGGCGCCCGCGCGGCGCGCCTTCGGTGACCGGCTCTATCTGACCCTGGATCGCCAAGATCCGGCTGCCGCTGCCGCAAGCGCGGAAGGCCGGGCGCAGGCCCAACGGCATGGCGTTGCGATCGTGGGGGGCCAGCGCGTGTACTACCTTGAGCCCGAGCACGATGACCTCCAGCGTACGCTGGCAGCCATCCGAGTCAACCGACCGCGCGAAACCCTGGCCCCCCAGCTTCTGGCCCCGCCCAATGCCTTCCTTCCCTCAGCAGCCGAGCTCTGGGATCGCTTTGCCGACTGGGACGGCCTGACCGATGCCGATGAGATCGCGGCCCGCTGCTCGCTCGAGATCGAGAAGGGTCGGCAGCTGTTTCCTGCGCTGGATCTTCCGGATGGATCGAGCGCCGAGGCCGTGTTGCAGCGCGAGGCCACGGCCGGCGCGCTCCGGCGCTATGGCAGCGACGGAGTCGTGCCGACACACGTCCAGAGTCGGCTCGATCACGAGCTGGCGATCATCACGACCAAGGGCTTCGCGCCGATCTTTCTGGTCATGCAGGAGGTCATCGCCTTTGCCCGACGCGTCGGCGTCCCAAGCGCCTCACGCGGCTCGGCCTCCTCGTCGCTGGTGGCTCACTGTCTCGATATCACAACGCCCGATCCGCTCGCGCTCAATCTATACTTTGAGCGCTTCCTCAATCCGGCGCGCGCCACCCCACCCGACATCGACACCGACCTGTGCTCGCGCCGCCG
>JAEURK010000264.1 GCA_016789175.1 Anaerolineales bacterium | reverse complement strand
CCGCCAACCCAGGGCTGCAGCAGCGGCCCCGGCTCACATCCCGGCAGGTAGCTGCAGTGCCAGAAGGCGCGTTCGAGGATCGGCAGGTCGAACAAGAAGGATTGCTCGATGGCCTTGGCCGCCATCGTGTTTGGGAAGATCGAGCCGTTCAGGCTCCAATTGAGCGCCAGATAGGGCGCGACGGCCACGGCCAGCGCCAGCCCAAAGCGCGCACCCGCGGGGAGCGACGCGCGCCAGGCTCGCAGGTCCAGTCGTCCACCCTCACCCGTCACGGCTGGCAGGAACACGCGCAGACCCACGAACGGCACGAGCAGCCAGCCGTCGGGCCGGGTGGCGATCGCCAGGGCGGTCAGGATCCCGAGCACCACCGGTTGGCGCGTCGGAAGGGTCAGCGCCGCCAGGCACAGGGCTGCGAAGAGCAGGGTCTCCATGCCCGAAGCGGCGGCCCAGACCAGGTGCCACTCAAGGGCCACGACCAGGCCGGCCACCAGGGCCCAGCGCCAGCGGCCGGGCAGCCACGTCCGCGCCTGAGCGAACGCGAGCAACGCGGTGCCGATCAGGGCGCCCAGGCCCAGGCCGTATGACCAGGCCCGCGGCTCGACCCGCAGCAGGTGGCCGAGCGCCAGGGCCAGCGACCAGAGCGGCGCGGTCGAGCCCGCGCTCGGGACGCCGGGCACGAACGAGAACTCGCCCCGCTCGGCGATGTTGCGCGCGTAGGTTTGATGGATCCAGCCATCGTCGAGCGGGAAGCCGACAAAGCCCTCGCCCCGCGCGACGAGCAGGTACACCAACACCGCCAGGGCCGAGACCACGGCCACCGCCAGCCAGGCCCAACGCTCGAGCGTGAGGCCTCGCGTGAACGCAACCGGTCGCAGCGACGACGTCGTCATGGCTGAACGCTCCCGACCTGGACGGCCTGCAATTCGGCGGCCGTCATCGGCGCCAGCGTCGGCTGGTCGGCCAACAAGTCCGCAAAGACGTCGGCCAGGGTCGCATCGAAATCGACCTGTGGTGTTTGCGGCACGAGCTCACCGGCCCAGGTGTCACGTTGGAAGACGAAGTGTGCGTGCGGGATATAGCCGAGGAAGCCCCACCCGTACGGGCTGACCTGGGTGCCGGCCTGCCACGCAAAAGCGTATTGATCTTTGGCCGTGTCGAGCGCCCCGCTCTGCTCGGCCTGTCGGCCACGCAGGAGCGCCGCCGTGATATGGTCGCGCACCGCCACGGTCTGCAACCACTGCGACGCCTGAAGATAACGCTCGGCCAGCGTGGGCGAGCCCTGTGCGGCGGCGAGGCTGCTGAAGGCGCGATACACCCACGGGCTGGACGGGCTGAGCGTCCACGCGCGCTCGATCAACTGTTGCGCATCCGGCAGTTTACCCATGGCCAGCAGCGACTGGATCTGGATGTCGAGTGACGGCGTGGTGGCCGGCGTATTGGCCTGCCACTGGGCGAGCACCCCGCGGCGCAGATCCGTCGCACCCCACATGGCCGAAGCGGCCAACGCGGGCTCGCGCGTCAGCGCGTCCGCATAGGCCGAACGCGCATCAACCTCTGCGGCGTCTTCGATCCACAGACCGCGCAGCATCGCCGGCAGACCCCACTTCGGCGCCAGGGCCTGAGCCTGTGCGAGATGGGCGAGCCCCGCGACCTGATCGCCGTCGGCCTGGACGAGCACGCCCAGGTTCAGTTCCCAGACGGCCAGTTGTGGGCCGGCCTCGAGCGCGGCGACGTAACGCGCGATCGCGGCGTCGCGGGCCGCATCGGCCTCATCCCCGGAAGCGGCCTGAGCCAGCTGCGCGTACGCGTACCCGGATTGCGCAGCATACAGCCCGAAGGCAGGATCAGCGGACGCGGCCTGATCGGCGCGCTGGGCGGCGAAGGTCCAATCGTCAGCGCGTCCGGCCAGCGTGGCCTGCTCGAGCCGGAAGGCTGCGGTCAGCTGGAAGGCACTGAAGACGGCCGCGCTCAACGCGACCGGGGCCAACCAGGCGATCGACCACGGGCGTGGCCCTCGCCTGCGCTCGGGCTGCGGCTGCGCGGCGAGGACGAAGGCGGCGCTGACCAGCAGCGGGATGGCCAGCGCGAGATAACGCACGTGATAGTCCACCAGACCGTGCGCCAGGAACGCGGTCCACGCCGCGGCCGTCGCAGCCCAGCGGGCCCGATCCGCCAACGGCTCGACCGTGCGCGCGCGCCAGAGCGCCCAGGCCAGGGCGGCGAGCAGGAGGCTGCCCGCGGTCAGGCCCGACCATCCGGTCTCGGCCAGGGTGTTGAAGATCAGGCTGTGGGCGTTCATGAACAGGTGCTCGGGCGGCGCGGAGATGGCGACGCCCATCGCCTGCGGGAAGGCGCCCGGGCCGAGGCCCAGCCAGGGTTGAGCCTGCAGCGCGTCCCAGGCCACGCCCCAGAACGTGGAGCGGGCCTCGGCAGCCGGCGCCTGTGTGGCGCTGTTGCGCGTCACCAGCAGCCGCCAACCCAGCGCAGCCCCGAACGCGGCCCCGGCCAGGCACAGGCCGACCAGCCAGATCGGGTTGGCCACCAGCCAGCGCCACAGGCGCGTCACCTGGCGGCGCAGAGTCGCCGACACCAGGCCGATCCAGGCCGCGCCAAAGACCAGGCCGCCCGCGGCCAACGCAAGGGTGGCGCCGCGCGAGTAACAGAAGGCCTGCACGATCAACGCGAGCACCACCAGCGTGCCCAGCAGCACCCGCGAGAGAGCACTGCGTGTGGTCAGCAGCCGGGCGAGCGCCAGCGGCCAGAGGATGTTGGTGAAGCCGGCCAGGATGTTGGCGTCGCCGACAACGGCGTATAGGCGATGCTCGAACGGCGGCGGATAGGGCAGATCCCGCAGGGCCAGCCAACCCTGAAGCGCGTTCGCCAGATCCAGCGCCGCCAGGGCCAGCACGATCGCGCCGCCGATCAGCAGACATTTCTCGACCAGCTCGGCCGGCCAGCCCGAGCGAGCGAGATCGAGTGCCAGGTAGAAGAGGACGATGTAGGCCAGCGTCTGGGCGATCGCCGGCAGGCTGAGCCGCGGGACCTCGGCCAGCGCGGCTGACGCGGCCTGGACGAGGACAAGCAAGATCAAGGGGAGTTCGAGCCCGGTCGCCGGAAGCGTGCGGCGCTGCCAGAGGCGGTGCGCCAGCCAGGCCCCGGCGACCAGCGTGAAGAGCACGGCCGAACCGGCCTGGCCGCGGAACGAGATCAGGCCATCCATCCCGCCCGCGATCGGCAGCGCCCAGGCAAACAGCACGATCAGCAGGGCTTCGCGCCCGAGATAGCGCCAATCGAGCTGGGACTGGGCGGCCCGAGTCTGTACGCCGATCATTCGCCTGAGCTCTCCCGGCCGGTCGCGTCGAAGCGCGCACGGGCCACTAAGGGGTTTCGGCGCGACGGCGGCAGACTGGAGCGTCGGCCGGCCCTCGCACACGATCGTCATTGGCATAAGTGCAAGGGCTGTGCCGATGGGGGGATTCTAACCGTCGACCTGACAGGTCCACCTACGATTCAGGCGAATCATAGGCTATTCAAAAATGGTATTCAACATTTTCGCGTCGAAATTCTAACTTTGAGGAGTCCGCGACGAGCCGCGCAGCAGCTGGCCGGCCAGGGCGAAGACGAACTTGGGGTTATAGATCAGGTAGCGTCGCCACAGTCGGCGCGGCTCGGACACCAGCCGGAAGGCCCACTCCAGCCCGGAGCGTTGCATCCAACGCGGCGCCTGGGCCACCCGCCCGGTGTGAAAGTCGAAGGCCGCGCCGACGCCGACCAGGAGCGGCGCCTCGAGCCGTTGGCGCATGCGCGCCATCCACAGATCTTGCTTGGGCGAGCCGAGCCCGACCCAGACGACGTCGGCGCCCGAGCCGTTGATCTCGGACACCAGGGCCGACTCCTCCTCAGGCGACAGGGCCCGAAACGGCGGACAGGCCACGCCCGCGATCTTCAGCCCCGGATGCTGGCGCTGGAGGTTTGCGGCCAGTTGCTCGCCCACCCCGGGGCCGCCACCCAGCAGGAACTGGCTGTATCCGCGCTCGACCGAACGCGCGCACAAGGCCTGCATCAGGTCCGGGCCATAGACGCGCTCGGCCCCCCGCCCGCCCAGCCAGCGCTGCGCCCAGACCACGGGCACGCCGTCAGCCGTGGCCCAGGTGGCGCCGTTGAGCGCGGCGCGCACATCGGCCCGCTCGTGCCCGAGCATGACCGTGTACACCGGACAGGTCGAAACATAGCCGCGCTCGCGCTTCGCGATAGCGGCATCCATCTCGTCGATGGCCGCCGAAAGGGTGAGGACGTTGAGGTTGACATCAAGCAGATCGACCCGCGCGCTCATGCCGACACCTCCGGCCGCCACAGCTCGCGGACCAGCACCAACCAGGTCACGACCAGCAAGCCCAGGTGGACCCACTCCGGCCATTCGAACTGCCCGGTGGTGCCTGGCCGAAAAGCCGTGAGGTACGGCAGGTTGGCCCACAGCACCAACGTCAGGCCAAGCCAGCGCTGCCGCTTCATCAGGGGCAGTAACACCAATACGACCAGGCTCGCCAACGACAGCAAGCCGACATAGGGCGCCAACAGCATCGACGCCACGATCAGGAGGCCAACGCTGCGCGTATCGAGTTCTCGAACTCGTTGCCAGAGCGTGACGGCTGTCACAACCAGCACCACCCCCCAGACCACCCACGTCGCCGCACCCGGCCAGCCCGACAGGCCGCCCAACGCCTGCAGGCTGATGTTGCTGCCCAGGCGCGCGATGTTGGGCGAGAAGCCGACCCCGTCGGCGCCGTGGGTCAAACGCGCCAGCCAGCCGGACCCAAGCCAGAGCAAGGTCGGGGCCATGATCGCGACGCAGGTCGCGGCCGCGCGCAGCCAGGTCGCCGGGCGCCAGTACCGGAGCGCGAGCACACCCGCACCGACCGCCAGCAACCAGGTCTCCTGATATTTGGACGTCGCCAAGACGATGCCCAGCCCGAGCCAGATCGGCCGGCGCGTGCGCCAGGCCCACACCATCACCAGCGCCCCGGCGACGACAAAGGCCTCGAGCGCGCCGTCGGCCAGGGCGCGCAGGGTCCAGAAGGAGCCCAGGCCGAGCACCAGCCCAAGCGGCCAGGCCTGGCCATCGCCGCGCTGCGGCACGGCCAGAACGAAGACGCTCAGCGAGGCCAGGGTCCACAGCGCCCAGCTGGCCTTGAAAGAGAGTTGCCCGAACGGCACCAGCATCAGCTGGGTCCAGGGCGGGTTGAACACATCCAGTTGACTGTAGTCGGGGACGCCGGTGCGCACGGTGGTCCAGAACAGATGCCAGTCGTAGCCGAAGACGCCGGAGTCGAGCAACGTCAGCCGCTCGGCCGCGATGACCAGGATCGCGGCGGCCACACCAAGCAGGAGCGCGACGATGGCGTACTCGATCGGCCTGGGGAGCTTGCGGGGCGTGGGTGTGAGCGCCGTCATGCCAGGGTCTCCTCACAAGGGCGGACGGCCGGCACCGCCACGGTCCGGGTCGCTGCCGGCTCGGCGCCCGCGAGCAGGCTGCGATAAAGCGCCTCGGTGCGTGCGGCGATGGCGGGCCAGGTGTAACGCTCGGCGACCTTGCGGCGGCCGGCCTCGCCGAAGCGCGCCCGCAGTCCGGGGTTGAGCAAGAGATGCACAAGATGATCGGCCAGCGGCCCGGCGGCCGGCGGGCAGATGAAGCCGTTCACGGCGTCGTCGATCACGTCGCTGACGGCCGCGATGTCGGCACCGATGACGGGCTTCCCAAAGGTCCAGGCCTCGGTGAACACACCGCCGAAGCTCTCCTGAGTCGAGGGCAAACAAAAGACGTCGCAGGCCGCGTAGGCGTCGGTCTTGGTCTGCAGATCGACGCCGTCGAGGTTGACGATCCGGCGATCGAGATCGCGAAACAGCCCGGCCGTCTCACGGGTCGGGCGCCCGATGAAAACGAAACGCGTCTCGGGCACCCGCTCCCACACGCGCCGGGTGGCGTTGAGCAGCGCAGCCACGCCCTTGTAGGCGTACTTCTGACCGACGAAGAGCACGACCGGGTCCTGGCCGAGGCCGTGCGCGGCGCGGAAGGCGGCGCCGTCGCCGGTCGGGGCGAGATCGGGGCCCATGCCCGTGATCGCGATCTTGCGCTCATCGACGCCCAGGTCGAGCAACAGGTCGCGCTCCCCGCGTGTCAGCGCCACGATCGCATCCGCGGCCCGGTACAGCCGCTGGTAGTGCCGATGCAGCCACGAGCCCCAGCGGGGATGATGCACCGGCGAAAGCACGAACGGGATGTCGCGCCGTCGCGCCAGCGCCAACGAGGCCGCCGTCAGCGGCTCGCGGCCGATCCGGCAGTTGTGGATCAGATCCGCGGCCCCGGCCAGATCGGCGAACCGATCCGCCAGCACGGCGCTGATCCGCTCGATGGCCGGCCCCTGGGCGGCCCAGTAGCCGTAGACCCACGGCTTGAGCCCGGCCCGCACATCGTGCGGCAAACCGATCCGTCGCACGGGCACACCGTCGACCACGTAGGCACGCGTGTCGAGCGGCGCGTTGAGGGTAGTGCCCAGCAGCCAGTCGCTGCGGGGCGTGTCCCACTGCGACACGACCTGCACGGCATGCTCGCGCCGCAGCTGGCGGGCGAGGCCGTGTATCAGCAATTGCGCCCCGCCCCAGAACGGCGGATAAGCGGTGAGGGTATACAGAACATTCATGGGCGTTCACCTGAAGCGCACAGTGGCAACCCGGCTCGTTCGGTCGCCTCAACCTGTGCGCACCATCCGGTCGCGATTGCAAAGCGCGCGGGCCAGTCGACGGTTGGCGCAAGATCCAGCACCTGCGGAACGAGCTCGGCCTGCAGCGTCGGGCGCACGGCGACGTACGTGCCGTAGACCGATCCGCCACCGGTGCCAGGCCCAAAGGACGATGGCTCGCGCGTCAACTCCTGCAAACGCGAGGCCAGCGTGATCGCGCCCACCGGGTCTCCACGCACCGCGCGTACTTCGGCCAGCCGCCAGGCCCAGCGCAGCCGGGCACTGGATTGCGCCCAGTAACCCAGGTCCGCCAGCGCCAGCCAGTATTCGGCCTCAGCCGGATCGCCGGCCGCCAGCGCGCGTTCTGCCGCGGCCAGGGCTGCATCGGACAGACCGCTGTTCGGGTCGAGCGCGGCGTACGGATCGGGCTCAGGCGGATGGGCCGACTGCCAGGCCGCTCGAACCGATCGTCGCAACGGCGTTTCATCCCAGAACGGTGCCGCGGCCTGTTCGGGCGCGAGGGTCAGGGCCTGTTCGTAGGCGACCCCGGCCGCCGCGTCGTCACCGGATTCCTCCAACACCCGACCCAGGTTGACGTGATAGAGCGCCACCCGCGGCGCCGCTGCGACAGCCCGCTCCAGCCACAGCCGCGCCGACGCAAGATCGCCGGCCGAGCGATACAGGGCGCCCAGGTTGAGGGCATTGGCCGGCCAATACGGATCGAGCGTGTTGGCCCGGTTCAGGGCAGCGATGGCATCGGTCAACGCCGGGGCGTCGCCGGCCTCCGCCAACCGGGCCTGGGCCAGGGCCAGCTGCTGCCAGGCCGCCGGTGATCCGGGCTCACGCGCGACGGCGATCTGAAACTGAGCGACGGCCCCGGCCCACTCACCCGTGGCGGCCACGGCCGTGCCCGCGTGCAACGGCTCATCGCGCCAGAGGCTGTAGGCGCCCAGGCCCACCGTGACAGTTGCCACCACGGCGGTCAGCAACACGCGCCCCGTGGCGAACGAGGCTCTGCGAGTCGAGTCGACCTCGAACACACCGGCGAGCAGAACCAGCAGGATCAGGACGTTGCCCTTATCGAAGGCCACGTTGTCGACAGTGCCATGCACGAGAAAGACCGCGACTGCTCCGCAACCCAGCGCAAAGGCCGCGCGCGACTCGGGTGTCCCGACCGAACGCCGGCGCCAGAGCTCGTTGGCGAAAGCCAGCAGTAACCCGCCCCCGACGATCAGGCCGACGAGGCCGGTTTCGGCCAGGGTGTTGAAATACAAGCTGTGGGCGTGGTTGTAGAGCACGCCCGGCGGTGCGGTATGGGTCTGAAGGAAACTGATCGCAAACGTCGCCTGGCCCTGGCCCAGGACCGGGTGAGCCAGAAACGTCTGCCAGGCCGGCAGCCAGTACTCGAGCCGGCCGCCGCGCGTCGGTTGATCAAGCTGCTTCCAAAGGACGAAACCCACCAGGGCCAGCGCCAGACCAACCAAGGTCACAGCGACGGCGATCAACCAGGGGCGGGCGCGCAGGTGTTCGCGCAGCTGCAGCGATCGGCGCTGGGCGCCAGTTCGATCGACAAGGGCGAGGGCCAAAGCGACGAGCCCGGCGGCGGCGCCCATCCAGCCTCCGCGCGACGACGTCAGAAACAGCAGCGCGCCAGCGCTGACGATGAAGACCGCCAGCCACCAGCGGCGCGCGCCCGGACTGCGCCAGAACTGAAGCGCGGCCGGCACGAGCAGCAAGGCCAGTTGCAGCGCGATCTGATTGGGATTGGGCAGACGATAGGGAACCGTCGGCAACCACTGCTGCGGATTGAGGCCGAGCCAGCTCGCGTACCAGGTGCCGGCCTGCCACCAGGTCCAGAGCATCGCCAGCGCCCCGGCCCACAACAATACATTGAGCGCGCGGCCGTGTCGGGATCCGGCCGTGAGGTCCGCCAGCAACACGAACACCGCCAGCAGCGCTAGCGTCTGGCCCCAGGCATTCCACGATCGGGCCGGCTCAAGCGAGGCATTGGCCACGACAACGCCGGCGCCAAGCCACACCCCGGCGGCGCCAGGGAACCAGCCCAGGCGAGCGGGTTGCGTGCGCGTCCGATCCCAGGCCCACACGCCGATCAAGATCGCCATCAGGCCGAGCGTAATCGCTGAGAACGCCGTCGGCCAGAGGACGTTGGGCGAAAGCCCGATGACGAGCAGATACGCCAGGACCACGCCCAGGATCAACTCCAGCGACCAGTTCAACAAAGCAGCGCGCGCCGCCGGCCCGGTGGCGGGTCCAGTCTCAGCGCGCAGTGGTAAGGCCGTCGTCGAATTCATGGCAGCGTTTGGCTCAACCGCGGATCCAGGCCTGGGCACTGCGGGCCATGGCCCAGGCGCGTTCACCCATGGCCGGTCGCAGCAGCCCCTTGGCCGCGACGCTCAGGGCCGCCGGCAATCGGCGTGGGTCCTGCCGTACCGCCTGCAGCAGTGCCTGCAGGCCGCGACCGCGTTGGCGGACGTTCGGCATCAGGTACGTACGGCCGGCGAAGAGTCGGGCGAGCGATTTCGCACGCGGTTCTGACAATACGCCAGCTTCCGAAAGCCGGGCCGCGATGCCTTCAACATCGTGCACGAAGCGGTCGGCCTGCGAGAACGTCTTCGAGGTCTGATGTAATCGGTATCCCACCAGATCGGCCGGCACACAGACGTACGTGCGAGCCTTGAGCCGTGTGTAGAGATCCCAGTCCATCACGTAATGCAGGGCCAGATCCGGACCCCCGGCTGCGACGACATCCCAGGTGGGCAGAAACGTCGCAGGCTGGATCAGATAGTACGAACCGAACTCGAGCAAGCGATCCCAGGTCATGTGATGTGTCTGGCCGGGACAGGTGCCGAGGTCGCCCCCATGCTCATCGATGAACCGCGCCAGGCCGTACACGATCCGATCGGGCGCCCAGACACTCCCGACCTGGCGCAACACATCCGGCCGGAAGACGTCATCGGAGCAGAGCCAGTTGAACACCTCGCCGGTGGCCAGGGCCAGGCCCTTGCGGATCGCGTCAGTCTGGCCACGATCGCGCTCGCTGATCCAGTGATCCAGGAACGGCGCGTAGCGCTGGATGATCTCGACGCTGCCGTCGGTGGAGCCGCCGTCC
>JAEURK010000245.1 GCA_016789175.1 Anaerolineales bacterium | reverse complement strand
GATGGCGCTGTTGCGAGCAACGGATGTCTTCGGCCTGGAAGCCGCTGCCCTGCTCCCTGCGGAACCAGCGGCGCTTCAGGCGCTATATGACGAAGGTCGCGAGCGTCTGTTGGCCCGTGACCTGATCCGCCGGACGACCTCTGGCGAGGTCGCCCTCGAACTGGGCTTGCGCGATCTGATGACCACGATCGTTGACCCGGATCAGGCCGTGTTGGCCGCGCGACATTTGCCCGGGCGCGGCCGCCAGATTTTCCTTTTCTACGGGCGCGGTGGCTCATTCGTCGAACAGACTCTCGCCGACGGAAACACGCATCACGTGACCCAATTGGGCGACGTGGAGGCCCTGGTTGAGCACCTGCTGGGGATCTTTCCAGTCAGCGCCCTGCCCTTCGTGCCTGAGTCATTCACGACGACGGCTGTGGCGCTGCGCGCGGCTTTCCAACAGGTAGAGGTCGGCCAGACCGAGGCGGCCCGCCGCTTGCTCGAAGCGGCCCCGACTTCGGATGCCACGCTCGGCGGCTACATGGCCGTGCTCTTCGGCAGCGCCGTCTTCAACGGCAATCTCACGTTCGTAAGGCCGACGCCGGGCGGTGTGGCTCAGTCGCTGGACCTGAGCCTCGTGCAGGCGCCGGATGAAGCCTGGGCGATCACGCCGACCGACGATCCCGCGGTGCTGCGAGCCGAACGCATGAACGCTGCAGTTCTCCGGGCAACTCTGCGCCGGCTGATCGCATCAGCTCGGCAGCCGGTCCGCGCGACGATGTGAATGCATTCCCGCCCAGGTCGCCCCTGACGCGCGGGGCTGCCTGTCGCTCCGGAGCCCGGCGATGGCACGCTTTCTTGTCGAGCAGACCTTTGCAGCAGCCCAACCCGTGGGCGTCTCCGGTGAACCCGGATGGCAGATTAAGTTCGAGCGCCTGACCGAAGACGGCGTCAACTGGGTCCGCTCGTACATCTCGATCGACCGGCGCCGCGTCTTGACGATCTGCGACGCGCGCGATGCCGCAGCCATCCGGCAGGCGGTGGCGCGGATCGGTTGGCCGATCGATCGGATCACCGAGGTCCAGGTGTGCGATCTTCTGGGAGGCGACGAGCGAGGCAACCCATGAGGATCAGAATCACAACAGCCCGGGGCGAGGGACACACACAACGCGCCGCCCTGGCGTCTGCGCTGCGGGCGGCCGGGTTGGCGAGCCTGCCCGTCGCACGACACGCGGCGCTCATCCCGGAGCACAGCTTCGTTCATCGAGGTTCCACAGCCGCGGGCACGCCCGGGCAGCGACGGCGCTGTGTCGTGGTGGCCTACCGCATTGAGGATCGACCCGGCCGACCGGTCTGGGCCGGCCTGGGTTGGGCCGTGACCGAATCGACCGGTCGGGGGCGTTTTGCCCGCCGACAGGGAAGCGTGAAGCGGCGTGTTGTCTTCGACCTGCATGTGTCCTTGGAACGTTGGTCGCAACGCCAGACCGAGGCCTGCAGCCCGATCCAGACCGAGATCGTGGGCGGCGTATGCGACGGCCGCCCGATCTGCGTCCTGGTCGCGGCCGTGTGCGAGCAACCCGAACGAGTCGGCGCGCGCCGCGCGGCGCGGCACTCATTGATTGCGGAGGTGAGCTGAGATGCCGTCACGAACTCAACCCGCCTGGCGCCCGGCTGTGGCGCTCCTACTGGCACTCGCAACCGCCTGGTCGGTCGGGCCGAGCGCGCCGGCGGCTGCGGCCACGCTCACTGTCACAACCACGGCCGATGAACTCAACAGCGACGGCGACTGCTCGCTGCGCGAAGCTGTCCGGGCCGCGAACACAGACGCCCCGGTCGACGCCTGCGGCGCCGGCGTCGGCGCCGATATCGTGATGATCCCGGTCGGCACGTTCACGTTGTCGTTGACCGGCTCGGGCGACGACGCGGCGCTCACTGGCGACCTCGACCTGCTTCAACCGGTCGTGCTGGTCGGGTCCGGCCGGGATGCCACCGTGATCGACGGCGCCGGCGCCGATCGGGTCCTGCATGTGCTGTCCGCCGGTGTGGCGCTTCAGGGCCTGACCGTCCGGAACGGCGTTAGCGGCGGCTTCTCAGGCGCCGGGATCTACATCGATAACGGGGCGCTCTCGGCCATCGGCGTCAGCGTGGTCGCCAACGTTGGCAACAGCGCCGGCATCCATGTCGGCTCCGGCTCGAGCCTGACGCTGACCGAGGCGATCGTGGCGGCGAACAGCGGCGCCAGCGCCGGCGGGATCTTCATCACCAGCGACGCCACGGTCGTGATCGAACGCAGCTTGATCAGTGACAACTCGGTCGGCTTCGACGGCGGCGGCATGAACGTGCGCGGCAACCTCACCTTGATCAACGTCACGCTGAGCGCCAACCTGGCTCAGACCGACGGCGGCGCGATCCTGGCCGACGACGCCACCATCCGAATGTTCAACACCACGATCACGGCCAACACCGCAGATGTCTCGGGCACCGGCGGCGATGGCGGCGGCCTGGCGTTGCTCGGCTCGACCACCGTGACGACCACCAACACCTTGATCGCCGGCAACGTCGATCTGAGCGCGACGGGCAACGTCCACCCGGATTGCTCGGGGGCCGTGACAAGCGGCGGATACACGCTTTTGGGCGATAGCGCGGGCTGCACGCTCACTGCCGGGGCCGGTGACCTGATCGGCGTTGACCCGCTGGTAGGGGCGCTGGCCGACAACGATGGCCCGACACTCACCCATGCCTTGCAGACAGGCAGTCCGGCCATCGACGCCGGCGATCCATCCGGCTGTCGGGTCGCCGCCGGGGTGCGCCTGTGGCTGGACCAACGCGGATACGGCCGGATCAACCGCTGCGACATCGGGGCTTTCGAATATGGCTCGAACGGGGAGCCGCTGTGGCTCCAGCTGCCCAGCCTCGCCAACGCCGCCGCCCCGTAACCCCCCGGATGCGTTGCCCGAAAGGATTCGGCCATGTCCTCCCGTTCCTGGTACGGCCACAGCGCAAGCGCCCTGGTCATGGGCCTGCTGGCGCTGTTCAGCCTGGTCTCCCTCGCGAGCGCCAAGGTGCTGGTCGATGGGGCACGCAGCCATACAATCGGGGCCCATCTGCGGATCGTGCACTATCGCTGGTTGATCGGCAATTCCGCTTCTGCTGCGCATGAGTTGATCGCGCTGGGGCCGACGCTGGTCGAGGCCGGTCTGCGCTGGCAGACGGCCGAGCTGCTCTTTCTGGCTTCCGCGGGCGAGCGCCTGCTCGGCCAGCCCGGCCGCGCCGAGGCGACCTGTCGGGCCGCGCTCGAGGCTCTGGCGTTCGGGCGTTTCGATCAAACTCGCTCCGGCACCAGCACGAGCTCGGCCCGCTGCCGGACCGAGTGACGGCTGCGATCAAAACAAAACCAGGGGCAGCGCCGACCGGCGCTGCCCCTGGTTGGTCGTTTGCGCGAACGAGCACTTAGCCGCCGCCGGCCGGGCCGCCCAGCCCACCCTCGGTCAGCTTGCGCAAATCGCCGAGCACGTTGTCGACGTCCGCGATCGTCAGCGGCGCGCCGGTGTCTTTGTGTTTGAACTCGCCGCGCGCGATGCGTTCGGCGGCCGACTCGCGGATCGTGATGTTGCGCTTCATGGCGTCTTTGACCAGCTCGGCCGCGACCATGTAGCCGACCAGCGGGTTGAGCGCCGTGGCCACGATCGCGTTCTTGCCCAGCCAGCCCTCGGCCTTTTCCTTCTGGGCCTGGATGCCGACCACACAGTACCGGGTGAAGGCATCGACCGCGCCAATCATGACCTGCATCATCTCGAACAGGTTGTGGGCGATGATCGGCATCATCACGTTCAGCTCGAGCTGGCCGGCCTGGGACGCCAGCGCCACGGTGTGGTCGCAGCCCTGCACGTGGAACATGGCCTGATTGAGCATCTCGGCCAGCACCGGGTTGACCTTGCCGGGCATGATCGACGAGCCGGGCTGCACAGCCGGCAGCCGGATCTCGTCGAGGCCGGTGGTCGGGCCCGAGGAGAGCAGCCGGAAGTCGTTGGCGATGCGCGTCAGCGTGATCGCGGTCGTGCGGATCGCGGCCGAGAAGTCGGCGGCATCGGCCTGGCTCTGCATGCCCTCGAACAGGTTATCGGAGGTATAGAGCGTCAGACCGGTCAACTCGCTCAGACGCGCGACCATGCGGGCGTGGTACTCGGGGTGGGCGTTCAGGCCGGTGCCGGTGGCGGTGCCGCCGATGCCCAGCCGGCGCAGGCCTTCGGCCGAGCGCAACACGCGCTCGCGGTCGCGGCGCACGGCCTTGGCGTACGCCCCAAACTCCTGCCCGAGGCGCACCGGCACCGCATCCTGCAGATGGGTGCGGCCCGACTTGACGATGCCGTCGAACTCGACAGCCTTGGCCTCGAGCGCCTCGGCCAGGCCATCCAGCTTGCCCAGCAGCTCGTCCAGACGCCAGAGCGCGCCCAGGCGAATGGCGGTCGGGATCGTGTCGTTGGTCGATTGCGCCATGTTGACGTGGTCGTTCGGCCCGGCGATGTACTTGCCGCGCTTGCCGCCCAGTTTCTCAGTCGCGAGGTTCGCGATCACCTCGTTCGAGTTCATGTTGTGCGACGTGCCGGCGCCGGCCTGGAACGGATCGACCACAAACATGTGATCCCACTTGCCGTCCATAACCTCCTGGGCCGCGGCCACGATGGCGTCGACGAGTTGTTGGGCCGTGTACTTCTGGCCGTTGAGCTCTCGGTCGGCGAACAGACCGAGCGCGCCGTTGACCTCGGCCGCCGCGCGCTTGATCGTCGCCATGCTCCAGACGAACGCGCGCCATGGGCGCAGCCCGGAGATCGGGAAGTTGATGACCGCGCGCTGCGTCTGCACGCCGTAGAGCGCATCAGCCGGGACCTGGATCTCGCCAAGCGAATCTTTTTCGGTGCGGAAGTCGGTCATTCGCGTGCCTCATGGAACGACATGCGGTGGGATGCCCGTGGCATGTCAGAACAAAAAAGGGAGGGCGCCGCGTTAAGCGACTGCCCTCCCAGATCTTACCTCAGCCTACCTTAGCGAGCGCCGTAGCCGGGGCCGGCCTTGTAGAAGTCGTAGTTCTTCTGAACATCGCCGCGCAGGTCCACCACATCACCCGCCGCGAGCGTGATCACGCCGTCGAGCTCGACGGCTTCGCTCTTGTTGTTATGGCCCGAGTAGTGCTCGCCACCGCGGCCGGCAACGTTCGCATCGGTCGGGGAGCTGACCCGCTGACCATCCTTGGCGGAGTGATCGCCCGGAACCTCGTCCTCGGGGAAGATGGCTTCCCACGGGCACTCCGGCACGCAAGCGCCGCAATCGATGCAGGTGTCGGGATCGATGTACATCCACGGCCACTCGCCCTCGGGCTTGCCGGGGACGATGCATTCGACCGGGCAGACCTCGATACAGCCGCCGTCGCGCAGACACAGACTGGTGATGATGTGGGTCATAGGGTGCTCCTAAGAGTTGATGCGCCTCACAGGGCAATTTGCGTGCCCGAAACTACGATTTTGCGATCGCGTAATTCACCGCGACCGCCGCCCAGTTTACCACATTCCACCACGCAGCCAAGTAATCTGGTCGGCGATTCTGATACTTAAGATAGTACGCGTGCTCCCAGACGTCGCAACCCAGGACCGGCTTGAGGCCATCCATGAGCGGGCTGTCCTGGTTCGGCGTCGACGTGATCGCCAGCTTGCCATCCTGGCCGACCACCAGCCAGGCCCAGCCGCTGCCGAAGCGCCCGACGCCCGCGGCCTGGAATTTGGCCTTGAACTCGTCGAATGAGCCGAAGGTAGCCTTGATATCCTCGGCCAGCGGGCCGGTCGGATCGCCGCCTGCGTTCGGGCCCATCAACTTCCAGAAGAAGGTGTGATTGACGTGACCGCCGGCGTTGTTGCGGACGGCCGTGCGGATCGCATCAGGGACCGCCGCCAGGTCTTTGATCAGGTCTTCAGCGCTCTTGCCGGCCAGCTCGGGCGCGCTCTCAAGGGCTTTGTTCAGGTTGGTCACATAGGCCTGATGATGCTTGCCGTGATGGATCTGCATCGTCGTGGTGTCGATGTGCGGCTCCAACGCGTCGTGCGTGTACGGAAGCGGGGGAAGTTCGTGTGCCATTTCTATCTCCTGTGTGTGATTTCGGGTCAGATCAAGGACCCGCAGAGTTGACGAGTGGGGACAGCCAGATTATATTCACCCGGCCTACCTTTTGTCTAGCAAAGTTGGACGGCAGAGGCACATTCGGGTGCTGGGGCCACCGGGCCGCCATTGTCAGTCGTCCACCCACCTTGGGCGCTCGGTCGTCGTCGCCGCCCGGAGAACCGCCAATTGCGGCCAGCCATCATGTCACCTACCCGCCCCTACTTGGTCCTGGGCCTCGGCCTGCTGGCGGTCTCAACCGGCGCCCTGTTCATCCGCTTCGCCCAGGCCGAGGGCGTGCCCTCGCTGGCCATCGCGGCCGTGCGCCTGAGCCTCAGCGCCGTCTTTCTGTTGCCCGCGGTGGGGCGCCAGCACCGCGATACGATCAAGGTTCTCCCCAGGCGCACCTGGTTGCTCGTCGCGGTGAGCGGGCTCTTTCTGGCATTGCACTTCGCGACCTGGATCACATCGCTTCAATTTACGTCGGTGGCCAACTCGACCGTCTTCGTTTCTTCGTCGCCGATCTTCGTGGCCCTGATCGCGCGCCTCTTCCTGCGCGAGCCGATCACCCGCTTCACACTGGCCGGCCTGCTGGTCGCGATCGGCGGCAGCGCCATCATCGCGCTCAGCGACACCTGTCTGTGGGGGTCGGGGTGTGCTCCATCAGCTGAGTCTGGTTCGCTCGGCAGTCTGGCCGGCGATGCGCTGGCGTTGGCCGGCGCCGCGGCCGTGGCCGTCTACCTCGTCATCGGCCGGCGGCTGCGCCAGGGGCTCGATCTGGTGCCCTACATCGTCCTGACCTATGGGGCCGCGGCGGCGACCCTGGTCGTCGCCTGTCTCGCTACCGGGACTCCGCTGCTGAGCTACACGCCGTTGGCGTATCTCTGGATGTTCCTGCTGGCGCTCTTCCCGCAGACGATCGGCCACACCAGTTACAACTGGGCGCTCAAACATCTGCCGGCGACCTTCGTCGCGGTCGCCACGCTCGGGGAGCCCATCCTGTCGTCGCTGCTGGCCGTCCTCATCCTTGGCGAAACGCCGTCAGCGTTCAAAGTCGTCGGCGGCGTGGTTGTCCTGATCGGGATCACGCTGACGATGCAGGCTTCGGGCGTCGGGCGTCGACCGGCGGAGGAACCGCAACCTGGAAGCCCCTAGCGCCCGTCAGCCTGGGGCAGGCCTGAGTCCCGAAGTATATCGCCCGGCGCCAAGACAAACACCGTCATCCCATCCTCTTCGTCGAGCACCAGGGCGGTTGTCGGATGCCGCGCCGCCTGCCGGGCCATGAAAAGGTCGCCCACAGCGCCGACGCTGTTGAGGATCCCGGCCAGGGCCAACGCCATCCACAACGCACCTGGAGGGGCCCACCAGGTGCCCAGCCACAACACGGGCGTCAGGATCGCCAGCGGAGCCAGTGCGACCACCAGAAACTGGTTGCGGCTAAAGAAATGGCCGGTGGCCACCGCATAAGCCGCCATCAATTCCCACTTGATGCCGAAACGCGGATGAGCGCCAAAGGCTCGCATCACCAGGCCATGCACGCCCTCATGCGCCAGCACGACGCCGAGCGTGCCGGTGAGCAGCATCAACCCGTCGGTCAGTGAAAGCGTCAGCGTGAAGACCAGGTCGTCGGCCAGGAAGCCGCGCACAATCGCCGGCCAGACGAAGAGCGCGATCGCCGGGATCAGAAGGACGAGCGCGCCGAGGTTCAGAGCAAGGATGAGCCCGGAGCTCCCCGTGAGCCGCAGGGTGTAGGCTGCGCGATATCCAGGCGGCGATACGGATTGCGACATGGAGTCTGCCTGCCACGGCCACTGAAGCCGGGCTCGCCGAGCGGTTCAGCCGATAGGCCGGTACAGGCCCTCGGCCAGGATCAACTCGGCCACGCCGGCCGGCACCAGCCCGTCGAGAGGCTCACCGGCAGCAACGCGGGCGCGGATGATCTGAGAGGCCGCAGGCACAGGCGGCGCGGGAATGAAGTCAAGGCGTTCGCGTAGGCCGGGCAGGACATGCTCAAGGGCATCCAGGTCGACCGCGACGTCCGGGCGTTGCAGGACGCCGAGCCGACAACGGCGGATCAACGCGTGCGGATGATGCCACTTGGGCAGATCGCGGAGCGAGTCGCCGCCGATCAGGAGCACGAGCTCGACGGCCGGAAACTGGCGGGCCAAAATCCCGAGCATGTCGACCGAAAAATGCGGCCCCGGACGATCGAGGTCGACCCGAGACAGCGCCATGCCCGCCTCGGCCGCGATGGCGGCCTGCACCAGACGCACCCGCACCTCGGCCGGGGTGTGCACCTGCCCGCGCTTGTGCGGCGGATCGGCAGCGACAGCCCACAGCACCTGCGCCAGGTCGAGCGTATCGCGCGCGGCCCGCGCCAGGGCGAGGTGTCCGTTATGCGGCGGGTCAAACGTCCCGCCGAAGATGCCTAGTCGCTCCACTCGAGCTCGTACTCGCCGATGCGGACGGTGTCGCCGGCCCGGATGCCGGCCTCCTCGAGCCCACGCCGGACGCCCAGCACTTCCAGGATTTTCTGGAAGCGTTCGACCGCTTCTTCGAATTCCCAATAGGTCATGCGCGCGGCGCGTTCGATCTTCTTGCCGCTCACGCGGTACGCGCCGTCCTCTTCGCGCGTGATCGTGAAGTCGTTGAGGTCAAAGGCCGGTCGGTAGACCGGGATGTCGTCGAAGGTCGGCGGCGGCGGAGCGTCGGCCAGGCGTTGGCTGGCCGCGAACAGCAGCTCGCGCACGCCCTGCCCGGTCGCGGCTGAGATCGCGACGACCTTGACACCGCGCGCCTTGAGGTCCGCTTCGATCTCGGGCCAGCGCGCCTGAACATCCGGCAGGTCGAGTTTGGTGACGGCCACGACCTGGGGCTTCTTGCTCAGGTCCTCGTCAAACAGGGTCAACTCGGCGTTGATCTGGCCATAGTCGGCGACCGGGTTGGTGCTTTGGCCATCCAGCAGGTGGATCAGCACCCGCGTCCGCTGGACGTGGCGCAGGAAATCGTAGCCCAGCCCAACGCCCTTGTGCGCGCCCTCGATCAGGCCCGGGATGTCGGCCAGCACCAGGGTCTGCGCGCCGAGCGAATCGAGCTGCGCGACACCCAGGTTCGGCTGCAGGGTCGTGAACGGATAGGACGCGATTTTGGGCTTGGCGGCGGTCACCGACGCCAGGAAGGTGCTCTTGCCCGCGTTCGGCACGCCGACGATGCCGACGTCGGCGATCAGCTTGAGCTCGAGCTGAAGCAGAAGTTCGTCACCCGGCGCACCTTTCTCAGCCACGTGCGGAACCTGGTTGCGCGAACTCGCGAAGCGCGCGTTGCCGCGCCCACCGCGCCCGCCGCGCGCGACCACCAGGGTCTGGCCGGCTTCCGTCAGATCACCCAGCACGAGATCGCTCTGCGGATCGCGCACGACCGTGCCGGCTGGCACATGAATTAGCAACGGCTCAGCCGAAGCGCCGCGCATGTCATTCTTGCCGCCTCGCCCCCCGGGCTCCGCCGAAAACTTGCGCCGATTCGCAAACGTCAACAGCGTGTTGAGTTTCGGATCGACGACCAGGATGACATCCCCACCGCGTCCCCCATCCCCGCCATCGGGGCCGCCACGCGCCACGAATTTCTCTCGGCGGAAGTGCACGGCGCCGTCGCCGCCATCCCCCGACTTGACCGTAATCCTCGCTTGATCAAATACCATGAGCCTGATTATATCGGCGCGGTCAAGGGCGCCTGACGACCGCCCGCTTGGGGCACCCGTTGCACCAATCTCCCGGCGCAGGCTGACCAAAACAGCGCTACAACTATACGCGAACCGCATGAGTGATCCGCTCGACTGGCAGATCCTACCGGACGATGCTCCCGAAGACCCGGAGCCGGTGCATCCCGTGCCCGCTCCGCCAGGCGGGCGGTCGCGCGCTGTCTGGGTAACCGGAGCAGTGGCCGTGATCGCTGCAGCAGCCCTCGCGGCCTTACTCTGGCCCACGCCTTCGCTGGATACACAGCTTCATACGGCAGTTCGGACTGTGGCGGAAACCGAAGCCCGCCTCAGCCCGATCCCCTACGCGGTCGCTGACCTCGGGCCGCTCCAGGTGGGCGCCCTTGAGGATGTCGATGACGGCCGGGTGCGCGCCTCGCTCACCTTCACCGCCACCGATGTCGATGGCCAGACGCTCCGGTTCCGCCTCGATCAGGTGCTGGTGCCGGAAGGCGCTCTGCTGACCGTCGCACGGGACAGCGACGATCTCCACGTAACACTCGACGCGTTTCCCCATCTGACGCTCGACGTCCTGCCACAAGATCGCGCCTTTATCGAGCGCGACCTCGCGCCTTATTTGGAGGATGTGGCGCGCCGGGCCTGTGACGTCTGGGCCTGTCCACCCGCAACGCGGGCTCGTCTGGACTTCACATTAGATACACCGAGCGTGGGCGATCTCGCGCTCCAGCCCCGCGTCGGCTCGTGGTTGCTGGCCGGCGCGGGCACAACCTTCGCCGGCCCGCACGCCGAACTCCCTTCCCCCGCCCGAGCCGGTCGACCGGCGGACCCGGCCACCCTGGATGCTTATCAACGCCGAATGGCGCTGCGGCTGTTGCCCGTGCTGGCCCATAACGCGCTGACCCGGATGGATCAGCGTGGGATCTCGCCTCACAACGCCGCCGTCGCCGGCGCCCTGGCCACGCGGACGGCCGTGCTCCTCGGTTTGGAACCCGCTGATGTGGCGATGGTGCTGCCCGCCGCCGACGACGCCGGGGTGATCAGCGATTCGCCCGATCAGGGCCCGGGCCTGACGGAACGAGCGCTGTTGCGCTTGAACGCCTTTCTTGAAGAACCGGGTTCACCGCTCGAACGCGAGCTCTGGCAGCGAGCCCAGGACGAGCCGGCCGACGTGCTCCTCGCGGCCGTGGATCTGGCGAAGACGTCCGGCCGGCCGCCGCTCGACGCGTTGAACCTGTTCTTCGGGGCCGCGCTCACACGCGATATCGTGGGTTACCTGACCCCGCCAGACTGGTCGGCCCTGTTGTCGTGCGTCGACGGGGTACGCGTCGTCACAGCGCAAGGCAGTACGGCCGTGTTGTGGGAGACGTTGGCCGATCATCGCCTGCTCGAGCTGGGGCCGCTGGCCGACGACCGCGCGTATCAAGCCCTGGTCTTCGCCGGACACCCTCTCCTGCTCGAGAGCGCCACCGGTCGCCTGCTGTGGATGGTATGGCCGGATCCGGTCTCCGGGCGCACCCCGCGTTTCGCCTGGGAGGACCCGACCCTGGCCTTCGACGACGCCTGGCCGCGCGGCGCGCTGGGCGCCTGGACCACACAGATTCAACTGGATCTGCGCTCAGGGGCCTCGCCG
>JAEURK010000236.1 GCA_016789175.1 Anaerolineales bacterium | reverse complement strand
TGCGTTTATCATTACCGGATGCCGGCGACCTTCCCCATCCCCGACGATTTTCGACAACGCTTCTGTGACGTATTCGGCGCGATCGGCACCGAGTGGCTGGCGACGCTGCCTGAGCGGGTCGCGCACTGGCAGGCCCGGTTGAACGTGCAAGGCCTGCGACTGGTGTCCGGGCTTTCGTACAATCTCGTGTTCTTTGGCGAGACCGGGGCGGGCGCGCCGATCGTGCTCAAAGCGGCGCCCGAGGCCGGTCCGTTGGCCTCGGAGGCCGCGGCGCTCGAGGGCTTTGGAAGCGCGCGGGCGGCGGGCGTCCTCGCGGCTCTGCCTGAAGAGGGCCTGTTGTTGACGGAGCGTTTGCAGCCCGGCCGTCGCCTGGCCGAGGTCGCCACCGAGCGTGAGGCGCTCGACGTCGTGGTCGGCCTCTTTCGCGGCGGCTGGCCGGCAGCGCCGGAGCGGCCGCTCGATGATCTGGCGGCGTTCACCCACAGCCTGGAGCGCGTCGCAGCTGATCCGGGCCCGTTGGATGGCGATCTGCTGCGCGCCGCCCGCGCGCTGCGTCGATCGCTCCTGGCCGAGCCGGGTCCGGCGCGGCTGCTGCATGGCGACCTGCATTACGACAACATCCTGACCGACGCCGGGCACGGTCATCGCCTGATCGATCCGAAGGGGCTGTGCGGCGACCCTGTGTTCGACCTCGGGTATCTGGTGAGTCGCACCATGCCGCTCGGCCGCGATGCCCTGCCATTGGCGCAGGCCGTCGAACTGCGACTTCAGGTGTTGGCCAAGGGCTTTGCGATCGAGCCGGCCCGACTGGCCGCCTGGGCCTTTGTGGCCGCCGGGTTGTCGAACGTGTGGACCCTCGAGGACCACGGCCAGGTGTGCGAAGAAGACCTTGTGATGATGAGACTGCTCGCCGCGACCCAGATCCGCTGATCGCCTCCGGCGCACCCGTTTCGTGCCCAATATCCAACCGGCCATGCCGTCGCCATGTCTGTCGATGTGGGCTGCCAGACTAGGAAGGACCTGTGAGGCCCCGGCACGCAGATCCCCCTGCGAATGCTCATGATACAATCCTATTAGTATGAGTTGGACGATGCCCACGCCGCGAATCCCCGCCGGTCGCATTTGCGCGCACCGGCGTTTTTTTGACGAGGAGCTCAGACGCCCATGACTACTGCCCCTGCCGCAGCGCCAACCTTTGCAAAAGGCCTGGTCGGCGTCGTCGCCGCCCAGACCGGATTGTCGTCGGTCGATGGTGCCAACGGCATCTTGACCTATCGCGGCCTGAACATCCACGATCTTGCCGCGCGTGTCCTGTACGAAGAGGTCGTGTACCTGTTGTTCTACGGCAAGCTGCCGCAGAAGCAGCAGCTCGCCAAGCTGACCGCTGAGCTGGCCGCCAACCGGAAACTGCCGAAGGCCGTCCTCGACCACATCCGGGCCGCCCCGCGCAAGGCCACCCCCATGGATGTCCTGCGCACCGCCGTCTCGATGCTGGCTTACTACGACAAAGAGACCGAAGACATCTCGGTTGAAGCCACCCAGCGCAAGGCGCTCCGACTGGTTGCCCAATTCCCGACGGTGATCGCGGCCATCCATCGCGCGCGCCAGGGCAAGGACCCGATCGCCCCGCGCCCCAAGTTGAACCACGCCGCAAACTTCATGTACATGCTGCATGGCAAGGTCGCCTCGAAGCTCGAGAACGACGCCATGAACCTGTACCTGGTGTTGTTGGCCGATCACTCGCTGAATGCCTCGACCTTCACGTCGCGGGTGGCCTCGTCGACCAACGCCGACCTGCACGCCGCCATCACCGCCGCGCTCGGCGCGCTCAAGGGCAACCTGCACGGCGGCGCGGCCGAAGCCACGATGAACATGCTGCTCGAGATCGGCAAGGTGGATAAGGTCGACGCCTTCGTCGAGAACGCCTTTGAGACCAAGCGCAAGATCATGGGCATCGGCCACCGGATCTACAAGACCGGCGATCCGCGCGCCCGCCATCTGCTCGAGTGGGCGGCCAAGATGGAGCACGATGCGGGTAAGGGCCAGCGCTACGTCGATATGGCGCTTTCGGTCGAGCGTGCTGTGTTGCGACAGAAGGAGCTTTACCCGAACGTCGACTTCTTCTCGGCCCCGATGCTGTATTACTTAGGCGTTCCGACCGCGCTCGACACCTGCATCTTCGCAGCGTCCCGCATCGCGGGTTGGAGCGCACATGTCCTTGAGCAGTACAACGACTCGGTTCTGATCCGCCCGGGCGCTGAATACATCGGCTCCAAGTCCGAGGTGTTTGTGCCGCTCGACGAACGCGGCTGACCGCCGGAGCTGAGGCGAACCACGAAGACGCGAAGGGCCCGAAGACAATTTTGACAGAGACGTCGCGCCCATAGCCTCGGCGGGGTTAGCAAGTAAAGCGCGCCGAGGATCTCGACGGCGCCACTGTCCAGGTCGTAGTAGGCAGCGACAAGCCGCATCAGGCCTTCCCGATGCAGGCGGTTGACCGACGGCGAGCGCCGCCGGATTTGCTCGAGTTGATACTCGGCGTTGTAGCGCACCGAGCGGTCGACGATGTCGTCTTTCTGTGTGTCCATGACATGCCCGATGACGGGGCGCAGCCCTTCGACCAGGCTCTGGACATGACCTTCGGCGTGTGCGCCGAGCTCGATCGTCGTGAACGCCGCTTTGACAGCGCCACAGGCTTTGTGCCCGACCACCATCATCAGCGGCGGCGCGATCCGTTCGGCCGCGTATTCGATCGTGGCCAGCACCGAATTGCTCAGGATGTTGCCGGCGATGCGCACGGTGTAGAGATCGCCCAGGCCCTGATCGAAGATGATCTCGGGCGACACCCGCGAGTCGGCACAGGCCAACACGATCGCGAGCGGGGCCTGGCCGAGCGCGACGGCCGCGCGGCGGTCCGAGGCCTGGTCGGGGTTGACCCCCTCCGAAGCCTGGAAGCGCTGGTTGCCCTGCAGCAGCACCTCGAGCGCGTGCTCGGGTGTGAAGGGTTCCACCCCACGCGGGGTGGGCGACGTCTGTGCGGTGGGCAGCGGCTTCCACTGCGCCGGATCGAGCGGGGCGTCGGCGGCCAGCTCGCCACTGCACGCGCTGATCCCGGCTGCACCGGCCAGCGCGCCGGCAGCGGCCTTGAGAAACTGGCGACGGTTGAGCGAAGGCCTGGTTGACACGGGCGTCTCGACGCTTAGTGCGTCGCCTCCGGGGTGGCGGTTGGGATCAAGTCGCCGTGGCCGCCGTCGGGCGCGGCCGGGGTCGCTGTGGCTTCGGCATGACCGGCCTCGACCGGCGTCGACTCCATGTGGCTGTCAAGGGCCGCGGTCGGCTCGGCGGAGGTCGTCTCTTCGGTTGTGCCATGGCTCGAGGTGTGCCCTTCGGCCGATTCCTCTTCGAACGCCTCGGCCTCGTAACCTACCGGCCGCTTGAGCATCGTGACCAGACCCGAGTCGAGGTCGTAGCGGCCGGCTGCGATTTTCAGCTCGCCGATCGTCACGAAGTCGTAGAGCAGGGGGCCGGTCGCCGCCAGGCGTTCCGCGACCCGCAGCGTGTTCTCGTTGATCGTGTTCTCCCAGGCGTCGCCTTCACGATGCGACGCCGCCGTGATCGCGGGCCGGAGGCCTTCGACCAGCGGCGTCAGCTCGTCCAGCACCGGCTGGTGCAGCACCACCGACTCGAGCGCGGCTCGCACGGCGCCGGACCGTTCCGGGCCCAGGACCAGGATGGCCTTCACGCCCAGGTGCTCGACGGCGTACTCGATGCTGCCGATGACCTCGTCATCCAGGACCATCCCCGCCACGCGGACGACGAAGAGGTCGCCCAGACCCTGGTCGAAGATGACCTCGGGCGTCACGCGCGAGTCGGAGTCGGTGACGATGACCGCGAACGGGTGTTGGCCGGTCGCGATCTGGGCCCGGCGCGGTTCGGTTCGGCCGGGGTTGAGATGAAGGTCGAGGGCGTACCGTCCATTGCCGATCAGCAGACGCTCCATGGCGTCGGCTGGAGCCACCGGATCATCCGGGCGCAACGTCGGCGTCGGATACGCGACGTTAAGCGGCTGCTGGGTCATCGGGCGGCAGGCAGCGGCCCAAGCGCTCAGGCTGGTCAGCCCGGCCAGGCGAAGTGCGTTGCGGCGAGAGAGACGAAGTCGCGGACTCATCATGTGCAAGCCTGCAGGAGCCGTGCCAGTCGCCCACGCGCCCGCGCACAGATCCGTCGATCGATCCTAACATTCGCCCAACCCTGCGTCCGTAAATCCCGCTCTAAAGCGCTGTGAACGGGCCGTGAAGGCCGGGCGGTTCTCCTCTACAATCGCTCCATGACGCCCGAGGTCGCCGCCCGTCTGGCCGAGCTGAACGCCGATTTCTACGCTCGTTTTGGAGAGGATTTTGGCGAGAGCCGGCCCCGCCTGAACCCGGGTGTCGCACGGATCCTGGAATCGATCCCGCCCGGCGCCGCCGTGATCGACATCGGCTGCGGCGACGCCAAAGTCGGGCGGCGGCTGACCGCGCGGGCGCCACGGGCGCGGTATCTGGGGCTGGATGCGAGCGCTGCCTTGTTGGCGCGGGCCTGGACGCTGACCGAGGGCGCCGGCGTCGTCCCCGGGCGGACGCTGGGTCGGCTCACGCCCGGCCAGTTGCCCGGCTGGCCTGACGCGATGCCAGACGTCGCCTTGTGCGCGCTGGATCTGCTGGGCCCGGACGCCGAGCTCGTTCCGGCGGGTCAGGCCGACTGGGTGGTGGCCTTCGCGGTGTTCCACCACATCCCGGGCCAGGATCGACGCGCGGCCGCCCTGGCCCAGTGGGCGCGCTGGCTGTGCCCGGGCGGCCACCTGGCGCTCTCGTGCTGGCAGCCGCAACGCAGCCCGCGGCTCAGCCGGTTGAGCCGGCCCTGGGCAGAAGCGGGCCTGGAGGACGACGCGCTCGAGCCCGGCGACCGGTTGATCGGATGGCAACGCCACGGTCGCAATGGATTGCGCTATGTGCATGCCGTCAGCCCCGACGAGCTTGACCGGGCGACGACTCAGGCCGGCCTGCGGATCGAAACGCGTTTTTGCGCCGACGGGCATGCCGGAAACTTTTCGGATTATGTCGTCTGTAAGCGGATATGAAACGATCCGCCGTGACCCAATCCATGGCTGCTGATAGAACGCCAACACATCGTTGGTACAATCCAGCCACCCACGCGGCTCGCGCACCCGGTGCCGGGCGCCTTTAGGAAGAGGTCCTCATGTCGAAATACCTGGAATTCCCGCTGCAAAGCGGCGGCAGCATCCTGATCGAGACGTCCGATGATCGCAAGTCCGGCGCCAGCGGCTTCGTGCGCTCGGCCGACCGGAGCGATGCCGCGGACAAGGCCACCCAATCGTTCGACTCGTCGATCGAGAGCCTGAAGCAATCGGCCGACCTGATCGTGCAGCAGCTGCAGTCTTTGAGCACGCCGCCGGACGAGATGGAGCTGTTCTTTAATCTCAAGGCGGTCGGCGAGTTGGGCACGTTGGTGGTCGGCCGGACGAATAGCGACGCCAACTTCAACGTCACCCTCAAGTGGCACCGCGAATCCCCGGATGAGGCCGAGTCGGAAAAGAAGAGCGCCTGAACGCGCTGCCTGGCGCATTCGGCCCGGTCGCGTTTGATTGGGCAGATTAATACTCCGTGGTGTGGGGTGCGTCCCCACACCACGGAGTATCTCTTTTGGCCGATCGCCTGCCAATCGCCGGTTTCCATAAATACACGGAGAGCACCTCCGAAAACAGTCGCGGTGGAGACCCCATATACAGGCGCGTCAACAACCCGAGTGCGCCTGATATACTAGATGCGCCATTGCTCATCAAATTGGGTTTGATTGGCTCGGAGCGTTGCGCCGGCGTTGCGTCCGAGGTTGGGGCGTCGGTGCTGCGAGGGGTGGCTGATCGTCCGGGCGGGGACGCGCCCAGGTGCGTGTTCGGACGACGGTCGTGAGGAGAGAGACAGACCTGGCCGGCCAATGCTGTTGAGTGGTCGGGTTGGCTTGTCGCAGGTGGCAGGCACCTGTGCGGCCGAGATCCTCTCCCAATTCTTTCAATAGAGGCGAATGACAATATGAAAGCACGCGTATTTCGATTCCTTTTGGCGCTGGCTTGCGGCGTGGCGGGCGCTTACGGCATCCTGGCGCTCGGCCAGGCGACGCCGGAGGCCGATGCGGGAAAGCCGTTGCAGGTGCCGGAGGGTTTCATCGACGAGTTGGTGACCGGCGGCCTGCTGGCGCCGCGCGCGATGGCGTTTGCGCCGGATGGACGGATTCTGCTCCTCGAGCGCGGCACCAACAGCACCGACGACATCAACTACGCCAGCGTCCGCGTCTTCAAGAACGGCCAGCTCCTGCCCACCCGGGCGCTCAGCGTGGAGACCTGCGGCGACAGCGAGCGCGGATTGTTGGGCATCGCCCTCGATCCGGCCTTCGCCAGCAACGGATATGTGTATCTCTATTACACACGTCGCGGCCCGACCCCGCCGGTGTGTGGTTTCAACACCGCCACGAACGGCGTCGACGGCCCACGCAACCGCGTCTCGCGGTTCACAATGACGGGCGACACGATCGACCCGGGCACGGAACGAGTCCTGCTTGACAACGTCATCACCGATATCGGCTACCACAATGCCGGCGATATGGCCTTCGGGGCCGATGGTTATCTCTACATCGCGATTGGGGAGGGCGGGATCGCGCCCCTGGCGCAGAGCCTGACCACCCTGAACGGCAAGGTGCTGCGCATCCGTCCGACCGAGTCCGGCTCGCCGCCGTACTACAGCACGGCCGGAAACCCGTACGATACGCAGGCTGGGGCCGTGTACTGCGGCACGTTGCCGCTGATGACCGTCAACGGCGCCACGGGCGCGTGTCGCGAGACCTATGCGCATGGGCTGCGCAACCCTTTCCGGTTTACGATCCGCCCGGGCACCAGCGAGGCCTGGGTGGCGGACGTGGGCGGCGGTGTGTGGGAAGAGATCAACGTGATCGCAGCCGGCGCGAACTATGGTTATCCGGTGCGTGAGGGCCCGTGCCCGGGCGGGGTGTTATGCGATCCGAGCACGCAGCCGGCGCACCCGCCCTTCGCCGACCCGCTGTATGCCTACCCGCACCTGGCGGTCTACGCGAACTTCGACTCCGCCGTGATCGGCGGCGCGTTCTACTCGGGCACGACCTGGCCGGCTGAGTACCACGGCGACTTCTTCTTCGCTGACTTCGCGCGCGGCTTCATCCAGCAACTCAGCTACAACGGCGCGACCCAATCCTGGGACGCCGTCGAGCCAGAGTTCGCGACCGACGGTGTGGGGATCGTCGGGTTGAAGGAAGGCCTCGACCACAACCTGTATTACCTGGCCTACCTCAGCGATCAGCGCACCAGCGAACTGCGCCGGATCCGACGGCTTGGCCAGGGCGAGAACGTCCCGCCGTTCGCCAACGCCGCGGTCTCGCCGACCGGCGGGCCGCTCAACACCGTCTTCAACTTCTCGGCCGCGGATTCGGCCGACCCGGACGGCAACCTGCCGTTGACCTATACCTGGAACTTCGGCGACGGCTCCACTGTCGTCACCAACGTGTTAACGGTGACTCACACCTACACCAGTGCAGGCCCCAAGTCGGTCAGCCTGACCGCGCGCGACTCCGCCAACCCGCCGATCACCTCGGAGGCCTCGACCCTGACGGTCTACCCGGGCAATAACCCGCCGACCGCCACGATCGTGTTGACCAACACGACGGCGCCCGGTCGCGCCAACTACTACATGCACGACACCTGGCAGTACGGCGTCGCCAACGCCAGCGACGATACCGCGCTGCCGATGAACGCGATCTCGTGGGAGATCGTCTTTCACCATCAGACCCACCATCATCCGTTTGTGCCCTACGTGCAGGATGTGGGCGGCAGTTTCGAAATCCACGTCGAGGAGCCCGACCCGGTGCAGTGGTATCGCATCATCCTCCGGGTGCGCGACCAGCAGGGTCAGGAGACGACGATCTACCGCGACATCATGCCCGTCGTGGCGACCGGCCAGATCACGACCCAACCGGCCGGCGGGTTCGTGTTAATCGACGGGATCACGCGTACGACGCCGTATACCCTGACGCGCATCGTCGACTACGACGTCTCGATCCAGGCCCCGGCGCTGCAGGGCATCGCCAACTTCCCGCGCGAGTTCGATCACTGGACGAGCGCGCAGCCCGGCGGATATCAATTCGGCATGCCGCCCGGCGGGTGGTCGGACTCGGCCGTGTACGTGACGGTGCCGCCCGAGCGCCGGTTCGAGCTGCCCATGATCGCGCGCTGACGTCCGGCCTTTGGCGTGATGCGAGCCCCGAAGAGCGGGTGCAGAGGGCGAGGGGCGAACCCTCGCGTTCCTCTGCACCCGCTCTTCGCGGGGCCGGGCCCCACCGGGAAGATGTGCTGAGGCTGTGGGGCCCGGCGCGGAACGGATAAATGCGCCAGACTGCGCGATAATCAGGGATCATCCGCCGGCACCCGGTCTCCTGAAGCCGAGTCGTTCGGCGGCCTAGCGGTCTGCGCCCGGGTGGGCCAGCCCTCTGCGCAGGACGGATCGGCCCCATGTCATTGCCCGAACTCGCGTCTCGCCTGATCACCAACATCGAAACCGTCATCGTCGGCAAGCGCACGCAGATCGAATACCTGCTGGTGGCGTTGTTGTGTCGCGGGCATGTGCTCATCCAGGACGTGCCGGGCACCGGCAAGACCATGCTGGCGCGCGCCGCGGCGGCCAGCCTTGGGTTGAGCTTCAAGCGCGTCCAGTGCACGCCCGATCTGCTCCCGAACGACATCACCGGGGTGAGCATCTACAACCAGCGCACCACCGACTTCGAGTTCCGGCCCGGCCCGGTCTTCGTCAACGTGTTATTGGCCGACGAGATCAATCGCGCGACGCCGCGCGCCCAATCGGCGCTGTTGGAAGCCATGCAGGAGCACCAGGTCACGGTCGACGGCCTTACGCACGGCCTGCCGGCGCCGTTTATCGTGCTGGCCACCCAGAACCCGGTCGAGTTCGAGGGCACGTTCCCGCTGCCGGAGGCGCAGCTCGATCGTTTCCTGCTGCGTCTCTCGCTCGGCTATCTCGAGGCCGCCGACGAGACCCGGATGCTGCGCAACCTGCGCCGCGTGCACCCGATCGAGGCGCTCGGCGCCGTCGTGGATGGGTCCGAGTTGATCGCGTTGGCGGATCAGGTCAGCGAGGTCAACGTCGACGAGACCCTTGAGCGCTACATCCTGGCGATCGTCCAGGCGACGCGCGTCCATCCTGACATCGCGTTGGGCGCCAGCCCGCGCGGCTCGTTGGCCCTCTACAAGACCGGCCAGGCGCTGGCCGCCTTGCGGGGCCGCGCATATGTGCTTCCGGATGACATCAAGGCGCTGGTGCCCTATGCGCTGGCGCATCGACTGATGATCCGGCCGGAGAGCCAATTGCGCGGCCGGACGGCGGAGGCCATCCTGGCCGAGATCGTCGAGCGCACGCCGCTTGACCTGGGCGAGTTGAAGACCGGCTGAGCCCGTTTGGGACGCCGTCATGCAACGCCTGCTTCTCTTTCTGCTGTTCGTCTTCATCGTCGCCGCGGTCCTGCGCGTCGATTTCTATTTCACGATCGCGTACCTGTTCTTCGGGGTCTATTTGCTCGCGCGGGTGTGGGTTCGGCGTGGGCTGAAAGACATCCGGATCGAACGGCGTTTCGTCGATCGCGCCTTCCACGGCGACAGCCTCCCGGTGCGGCTCAGTGTGCGCAACGTCGGGCGCCTGCCTGTGACGTGGCTGCATGCGCGCGAGTCGGTGCCGGTGTCGCTGCGCCAGACCACGCCGCGCCATCAGGTCTTCAGCCTCGACCCGGGCGAGCGGCGTGACATCGACTACGCCCTGTATTGCAGCAAGCGCGGCGTCTACAACCTCGGCCCGACCCGACTGCAGACCGGCGATGTGCTTGGCCTGATCAAGCCCGAGAACTTCGAGGCGCCGCCGGATCGATTGATCGTCTACCCCAAGGTCGTGCCGCTGCAACGCCTGGGCCTGCCGACCCGCTCGCCGTTGGCCACGCTGCCGGCGCCGTTGCCCCTGTTTGAAGATCCTGCCCGGGTCGTGGGTGTGCGCGACTACGCGCCGGGCGATTCGTTGCGGCGCATCCACTGGACGGCCTCGGCCAGCGCGGGCACATTGCTGGTCAAGCACTATCAACCGGCCATCGCGCGCGAGACCCTGGTGTGCCTCGATCTGGGCTATGACGGTTATCACATCCGCGGCCGCTACGATGCGATCGAGTTGGCCATCGTCGCGGCGGCCTCGATCGCCAACCACGTCGTGGTGGGCCAGCGCCTGCCGGTTGGCCTGGCGACCGATGCCTACGACGTCTGGCTGGGTGAGCGGACCTCCTTTGCCCTGCCGATCCGGGCCGAGCGCGCGCACCTGATGGCGGTGCTCGAGATCCTGGCTCGCGTCAACCCGGTCGAGAACGCGCCCTTCGTCGAACTGCTGCGTCGGCAGCGCCTGCATCTGCCCTGGGGCACGACGGTGGTGGCGATCACGGGGCGCGACACGCCGGAGCTGCTCGACGCACTGGCGCAGCTGGTGCGGGCCGGCTTCCCGGCCGCGCTGGTGTTGACCCAACCGGAGCGGATGCTGCCCGAGACGGCGCGCCGCGCCGCCATGCTGCGGGTGCCGATCTATCCGCTCGATCACGAGCGCGATCTGGGGGCCTGGACATGAACGCGCGCACCTGGTTGCCGGCCTGGCTGCCCGAGATCCTGGTGCCCGTCTTGCAGGCCGGGATGGCGGGCTGTCTGGCGTGGTCGCTGGCGTCGCTCGCCAGCCTGTTCCTGCCGAACTGGAACACGCCCTGGACCGTGATCGTCGCAATTCTGGCCGCGCTCGAAGGCGGCTTCACCTTCCATCTGTTCAAGCGCCGTTTTGTGTTCATGACCGACCGCTGGCAGATGCGCGTGGTCGAGTTCGTGGCCCTATTCGTGGTGGTCAAGATCGGCGGGATCGTGACCCAGCCGCTGCCGCCGCTCGAAGACCTGTTGCGGTTGTGGACCGACGATCTTTTGCGCATCGTGGATATCGCCACGGTCGTCAACTACATCATGGCGGTCTCGGCCCTGCTGATGACCACCGAGACCCTCGAAGATCTGGATCGGCTCTCCGATCCCGAGCGCTCGATGATGACCATGGTGCCGCGCGATCGACTGTACGGCCGGTTCTTCATGGGCGGCTTTCTGTTGATCGTGATCTCGGGCCTGGCGCTGGTCGGGATCCAGGATCTGCTCAACTTCGCGCGTCCGGCGGTCACCGGTCTGGTGCTCAATGCGCTCCTGTACTTTCTGCTTGGGCTCGCCCAGGTCGGCGTCGCGAACTACATGTACTGGGCCGCGATCTGGGATTACGAGAAGGTCGAAGTGAGCGGGGCGTTGGGCGCGCGCTGGACCTGGCATGCCGTGGCTCTGGTCGGGGTCGCGGCCCTGGCGGCCTTTCTGCTGCCGACCGGCTATAGCGACGGGCTGTTCAGTCTGGGCCGATGGCTGATCGTGGCAATCGGCTTCGTGATGTACCTCGTCTACCTGGTCTTCTACTTTGTGTTCGCCAGCGCGGCCGCGCTGCTTTCGTTTCTCCTGCCGAATCTGCCGGTCGACACGGATACAACCCTGGCCGCGCCGCCGCCGTTTTCGCCGCCGCCGATCGCCGAGAACGCGCCGGTGGTGGTCGACCCGTTTTGGGAGCAATTGCGCCTGGTGGCCTTCGGCCTGACGATCGTGGTCATGATCGGCGTGATCCTGTTTCTCTATCTGCGGGATCGGCCTGAGCTGCTGAAGATGTTGCGTGACACCCGCTGGCTGCGCAGCCTCTTTCGGCTGCTCGACCGCCTGCGGTTGCGCGGGCTTGGCTGGGCGCAGGCGCTGCGCCAGGGGTTGGCTGGCGGGTTAGCCCGCTTACGCAGCCGAGCGGAGGAGGGCGTGCCGTTCCGCTTTTGGAACCTGCGCCGGGCCGCGCCGCGCGATCAGATCTTCTACTACTACCTGAGCATCCTGCGCCGCGCCGGCGAGCAGGGAGTCCGGCGCAAGCCCTCGCAGACTCCCGACGAGTATGATCCGGTGCTCGGCACACACGTCGCCGAGGCTCAGCCCGACGTGCACGAGCTGACGACCGCGTTTGACCAGGCGCGGTACAGCGGCGTGCCGGTCGATGCGGCCCAGGCCGGCGCGGTGCGGGCCGCCTGGGAGCGCTTGCGCGCGGCGTTGCAATCCAAACGCAAACCCCAAGACCCGGGTGCGGCCTGAGCCGCCCGGACCACGAGGATCCCCCATGTCGAAGACCACGTTCCGTTTTGGCACAGTCGGCACACCGCTCTCGACCCCTAAGAACCCGGGCGGCACGGTTGGAGGCGCGCGGCGTTTGGCCGAGTTGAAGCTGGATGCGCTCGAGCTGGCCTGGGTGCAATCGGTGCGAGTCAGCGAGGGCAAGTGTGCGGAGATCAAGGCCGTCGCGGCTGCGAGCGGCGTCGCCCTCTCGGTACATGCACCGTACTTCATCAATCTCAACGCCACGGCCGAGGAATGGCCGAAGAGCCGCAAGCGATTGATGGATGCCGCGCATTACGGCAATCTGGCCGGCGCGACCGACATCGTCTTCCATCCCGGATCTTATTTCGGGCGACCGGCGGCCGAGGTGCTCGAGATCGCCATCCCACGCCTGGCCGGTTGTGTCGACGAGCTGCGTGCCGCGGGCAACCCGGTGACTCTGCGCCCGGAGACGATGGGCAAGAGCGCGATGCTCGGCTCGTTGGAAGACACGCTGGCCATGTCCGAGGCCATCGACGGGGTGTTACCGTGTCTCGACTTTGCGCATCTGCATGCACGGCCCGGCGACGGCACCCAAAACTCGTACGCCGAGTGGGCCGCGATGCTGACGGCCGTCAAGAAGCGGTTGGGCGCCAAAGCACTCAAGCGCCTGCACATCCACCTGTCGGGCATCGCCTATGGGCCCAAGGGCGAGAAGAATCACCTGACGCTGGCTGAGGCCGATTTGAAGTACAAGGACCTGTTCAAGGCCCTGCGTGACTTCCAATGCGGCGGCCGGGTCATGTGCGAGAGCCCGATCATGGAAGACGACGCCCGCGTGATGCAGAAGACGTGGCAGCGCCTCGCGAGGTGACGGGGATATGAACCCCTATACCTGTTATCGAACACGCCGGCCGTTGACGATCGACGGCCGGCTCGATGAAGCCCCCTGGCAGAAAGCGCCGCGCTCGCGGCGTTTCGTCGACATGCTCAACGGCGAGCCCGCCCACTTCGACACCCGTGCGGCGGCGCTTTGGGATGAACGCTATCTGTACGTCGGCTTTTGGATCGAGGAGCCTTTCGTCACGGCGACGCTGACCGAGCGCGACCAGCCCATTTTCGTCGACAACGACGTCGAGGTCTTCATCGATGCCGGCGACGCCTATTACGAGTTCGAGATCAATGCGCTCGGGACGGTCTACGAAGTGCTCTTCATCTGGCAGGATGCCTTCGCGCGCTTCGATCAAACGCATTTTGACGTGCACAGTCGTAGGGCATCGACCTTTGGCGGCAACTTCGACCGCGACGGCCTGGCCTTCTGGCGCGGCGCGCACCCGCGTGGACTGCGCTGGGCTTTCACGGATTGGGATCTGCCGGGGTTGCAGACCGCTGTGCAGGTGGACGGCCGCCTCAACGAGCGCGCCAGCGTCGATCGCGGTTGGACCGTCGAACTGGCGTTCCCCTGGGCGGGAATGTCGGCGTGGGCCCTGAACCGAAATCTGCCTCCACTGGCCGGGGACATCTGGCGCATGTTCTTTGGGCGCTTCGAACATCTCGCGATCAGCGGCCAGACCATCCACCCGGCCTGGAGCTGGGATCCGATCGGCTCCCCGGACACGCACACGCCCGAGCGTTTTACGCCGATCATGTTCAGCGATGACGACGTCGAGGAACGGCCCTGACGGTCGGCGCGATCAGGCCGTGCGCAGGTGCTGCGTGCCCTGCCAGGATTGGCCGGGCGCAAGCAACACCGGCCGGCCGATGACCGCCGCCTCGACGCAGATAAAGCTCAGATGGCCGTTGGGCGGCAGGTCTTTGAGTTGCGCCGCCAGCCCAGGGCCGGGATTCCATACGACGACATCCGGCAGGCCCTCGGCTGCGATGGCGAGCGTGCGGCCGGGCTCGTTGACGCGCACGGGACCGGCGCCGTAATACACCCGATCGACCTCGGCCTGGAAGCGCACGGCGGGTTCAGTGTCAAGCCGGGGCGAAGTGCCGGGCGGATCGCCGAGCGCGGCATCCCGGTAGGCCAGGTCGGTCAGGCCCGTGACGTTGACCAGGCGACAGTCCTGTACGGCAAGATAGGTGTGCAGCGCGGCCGCAAAAGTGAACGGGCCGACGTCGGTGTTGCGGATGCCCAGCGTCACGGACAGTGCGTCGCCGCCGATCACAACCGTGCATGTGGCGTGAAACCGCGAGGGCCAGATGGCGCGTGTGGCCTCGTTATCCTCAAGGCTGAAGCGGGCGACGGCCCGATCGGCGCCGACCGCGACATCGTCGAGTTCCCACATCTGGTTGCGGGCGAAGCCGTGCTTGGGCAGGGCGCCCTCCCCCGAGAACTGTGGAAAGACGAGCGGCACACCGCCGCGTATGGCTCGTCCCGGTGTGAACTCCGAAACCTCGCTCAGAAAGAGTCGCTCCGACCCTCCCGCCGGGATCCAGGAGGTCACGTGCGCGCCGTCGGCATAGATGTCGGCCCGCGCGCCGTCGCGCGTCATCAGGGTCAGGCAGGGCAAACCGTTGCGTCCGGGTCTCAGGTCCATCGTCACCTCCGCGCCGATGATAACCGGTAATTCGAGCCGTCACTGCTTTGTGATCCCAAGAGACCGGGGCAAATGCACCTGAAGTGAAGCA
>JAEURK010000141.1 GCA_016789175.1 Anaerolineales bacterium | reverse complement strand
CCATGGCCATAACCGGTCCTCGCGAATACGGGGCAATTGCCCCGGCCCGCCGGGCCTGGCCGTCTTTCGTATAATTCCAGCATGAACCTCAAAGAGTTGACCCAAGCCTTAAAGGAAAGTCGGGCCTCGTACGAGACCTTTCTCAAGACGTTGTCGACGGCCGAGATCGAGCGGCCGGGTGCCTGTGGGCCCGAATGGTCGGTCAAAGACGTGCTTTCGCATTTGACGGCCTGCGAAGCCGAAGTCGTCACGCATCTGGCCAAGGCGCGCTCCGGAAAGCCACCGACCAAGATCGACTACACCGACGCCGAAATCGAGGCGCAAAACGCGCGTTGGTTCGAGGCCTATCGCGACCGCTCGCTCGATCGCGTCCTGGCCGACTTCCAGGGCGTGCGCCGTCAGCTGCAGCGTCAGCTCGACGGTTACGCCGACACCGGGCTGAAGAGCCGCCCCGCCTGGCTCAAAGGTCAGACGGTTGCCGAACGCGTGATCGGCGAGGTGCTCGAGCACGACCGTGAGCATCTGGCGGGTCTGCAGGCGTGGCGCGCCGGCAGCTGAGGAACAAGCCCATGCTCGACGCCTATCACCATGCTCTGAACGGCGCGCTGGCACTCGATCTCAGCTCGGCCGGCCGGGTGCGCGTCACCGGCCGCGACCGGCTCGACTTCTTGCACCGGCTGTCGACCCAGGATCTGAAAGCGCTTCCGGTTGGGCGGCTCGCCACCACGGTGTTGACGACACCGATCGCGCGCATCGTCGACCGCATCGACGTGCTCAACCTGGGCGAGCACCTGATCCTGCTCACCGGGGCCGGGCGCACGACCACCGTGCGCAAGTGGCTGGCCGGCTACATCTTCTTCCGCGACGAGGTCAAGCTTCAGGATGTGAGCGCTGAGCTTGGCCAGATAGGGCTGGTCGGGTCGCAGGCGGCCGCGATCCTGGCCGCCGAGCTGCCGGGCTTTGACGCGGAGATGCCCGCGGGCGCCGTCGCCGTGCAGGCCGACGTCGTCGTGGCCCGTCTGCCGCGCCTGGGCCTCGATGGGTTTGTGTTGCTCCCGCCCGCGGCGGAGACGTCCAACTGGCTGGCGCGGTTGCAGGTGGGTGGCGCGATCCTGGGCGATGAGGTCGCTCACGAGCAGTTGCGTGTGCGGGCCGGCGAGCCCGCCTCCGGTCATGAGCTGACCGACGCTTACTTGCCGCTCGAGGTCGAACTGTGGGGCGCGGTCAGCTTCTCGAAGGGCTGTTACATCGGTCAGGAGATCCTGGCGCGGATGGAGAGCCGCGGCAAGCTGGCGCGGCGGCTGCGCGGCCTGCGCGCCGCGACCGCGCTGACCGTCGGCGCTGAAGTGCGCGTCGGCTTAGCCGGGGCCGGCGAGTCGGTCGTCGGTGCCGTCACCAGCGCGGTCGACCTCCCCGATCTCGGGCCGATCGGCCTGGCCGTGCTTCGAACCGCGGTCGAACCAGGACAGGTCGTCGCTGCTGGCGGCGTCGCTGCAACTGTGGTTGAATTACCTTTTACAACGTGATGTTGAACGGCCATGAGGCTCAGATAAGGCCCGGCCGATATCCCCGGAGGTCTTCCATGATCGTCGCCGCTCAGGTGCCGCTCGCGCAACGCATTCACGGTTGGCTCAAAACCACGCACGTCAGTTTCGTGCCGGCCGCCGGCGCAGAGGATTCGCTCGTCCAGCACGTCCTGGCGCAGTTGCAGGAGCGCTTCGCCCGGCAGGGCCATTACGTGCAGGAGCGGCCCAACGCTCAGACCACGTTGTTCGTCACCACGGCCCGGTACGGCGAGCCCGTCAACTGGCGCGAGTCGGTCATGCTGACCGGCCGACGCCGCTTCGGGCTCAACCACTCGCCGATGACGTACACGATCCTGCGCGTCACGCCGGCGCAGCTCACGGAGCGGTTGGATTACTTCGAGCGCGTGCTTGCCAAGGAGACCCCGGATGCGTCGGACTTCGCCTTCCCGGGTCTGGCCGAGACCGCCTATCGCACCCTGATCGAGCAGGGGCGGCGCGGCGGGCCGATCATGTCGTTCATCCGGTTGGTGCAGGCGCAGGCCAAGTGCATCCGATTGGTGATCATCGTCGGCGCCGAGCAGGTCGAGTCGGCCTACTACTTCGACCTGGTCGGCGGCTACCCGCACGTGGTGGCCGGCGACGATCTGGACGCCTTCTACGACGACATGGTCCGACGGATCGTCACCAGCGTCAGCACCGGCGAGGTGACCCAGCACGCGGTCACCGAGCCGATCGTGTCGCACGCCGAATGGCAGCGGCTGGCCTCGCCGGCGGCGATGAAGGCCGCGGGCTTCGAGTTGGGCCGGCGCAACTTCTTCACCGAGATGGTGCGCGTCGCCGACCTGACTAACGTGCCGGCGGTGGGCGACTCGATCGCCAGCCAATACAGCGAGGGCTGCTTCGCGACCTGGGACGCGCACCTGCAGGCCCTGATCGCCACCATCACGGGCAGCGCGCGCCCGGTCGAGAAGCAGAACCTGACCGACGACGAGCTGGCCGTGATCGTCAGCGTCCGGCCCGACGGGCTGGGCGCGGTCGTACGCCATGTCGAGGGCAAGCGCAACGACTCGCCATCGTCGGAGGCGGTCGAGCTGCGCGATCTCGACTTCGCCCTGCCGAGCGTCACGCTGGGCAATGCCTGGGGCGTCGACGCCGGGGCCAGCGTGCCGGTGGTCCGTTCCAAGCTGCACGGGCACCGCGGCGTGGCCGCCTTCGATCCGAAGACGGTCGAATTCGTGCCGCTGGATGCGCCGTACTATCACTACCCGGTCTCGTGCGCGACCGACGCCCAGGCCCGGGCCATCAAATCGTCGTTCGGGCGGGCCGAGTGTCTGCGGAACCCAGCCGACCCACGCCAGGTGGCCTTCACGATCCTGCCCACGCACGGCCTGGTGGTCGTCGAGAAGTGGGTCGAGGGCAAGGCGCCGCTGCAGTTGCTATGGGAGTTGATGGACAGCGGTGGCTTTGAGGTCGACCGGCTCGTCCCGCAGGGTCCGCATGGCTTCGACCCTGGCGCCGACGGGCGCATGCATTTAGTTGAGTAGATTAGAACAACAAACGGGCCGAGCGGCGTGCGCCGCTCGGCCCGTTTTTTTGTTATCCCTAAGGCGTGGCCGCCTCGACGACGTTGACCACGCCCGTGGTCGCCGCGCTGTCGAGCAGGGCGTTGGCCTGGACAACGTCGGGCGCGATCCCGGCCGAGAGCGCGTCGGCGGCGGCGCCGCTCACCAGCGGCGACGCGAACGACGAGCCGACCCAGTAGGCGAAGCCGACCGTGTCGGCCTGCTCGGAGACCAGGCTGACCAGACCGTACGGGCAGGGCGAATCCGCCTTGCACAAATCCAGACGGGGCGCGCAATTCGAGCCGCTCGCGTCGGTCGCCGCGCCGCCGTCGGCGCCGGGCGCGCCGGCCTCGCCGGTGTTGGCGTAGCAGGAGCGGCTGCGGTCGAGGTTGGTGGATTGCACGCCGAGCACGGCATCGAAGCTGGCCGGGGCGTTTTCGGTCAGGGCCGGGTTCAGATCGGCCGAGTCGTTCCCGGCGGCGGCCACCAACACGGCGCCGAGCGCACGGGCCGAGTTGATCGGCGCCTCGAGCGACTGCAACGACAGGCCGTCGAGCAGCTCGGGCGGGGTCAGGCCGCGGGCGATCATCTCGTCGACGAGCTTCTGGTTGAGGTCAAGCAGCTCGGTCGGCAGCGTGGCCGGATCGCGCTTGAGCCCCAGGCTGAAGTTGTAGACGAAGCCGTTCAGCCGACCGCCGTTGGCGAGGGCGGCGTTGACCGTGAACTCCGAGATGCCCTTGATCAGCGTGAACAGGTCGCCGACCGCGTTGTCGTCGAGGACGCGCACCAGGTGGATCTCGCTCTCAGGCGCGACGGCGTAGCTCAGCCCGGCTGCGAACAGGCCGTGGTCGCGCATGTAGCCGGTGGCGTCGGCCGGCGCATCGTTGGCGGGCATCGGCACGAGGTGGCTGCACAGGCTCACCTGCATCTTGGCGCGCGTCTCGGTCTGCAAGCCGTCCGTGGCGTAGGGCGACGTGTCGAAGATCACGATGTGCGTGCCCGCGCCGTCGGCCGGGGTCTGGCGCTGATACGGCCCGCTCGAATACACGCCGAGCCCGGCGTCGGCCTGCAACGGCCACTGTGTCCAGTAGGCGCGCTCGGCGACGGTCTGGTAGCGCGCGAGCTTGTCGGCGTCGGATTCGAAGGGGCTGCCGCCGATGCTCCACGGGCTGCCGCCGATGCCCCACGGGCTGCCGCCGATGCTCCACGGGCTGCCGCCGATGCTCCACGGGTTCGCATCCACGCCCCATGGGCTGCCGCCGATGCTCCACGGGCTGCCCGATACGGACGGGAACCCCGTGACGTAGTTCAGATCCGCGAAGACCGGTTCCGAGATCTCGCCCGCCGTGAACAGGTCCAGCGAAGTCTGCAGCACCGCCAGAACAGCGGCAACGGGTGGACGGGGCTGGCCATTGTCCAGGCCGGTGCCGTACAGCGAGAGCGCAAGCTGGCCATAGCGCTGCAGGGCCGGGTCGAAACCCGGTTGTTGTTGCGTGGGATTGAGGCGACCCAGGCCGATCAGGCTGGTCGTGCCGATGGGTTCTTCGACACCGAGCGCCTGCGCCGCGACCCGCTGCACATCGGCCGGGAGGCCACTGAGGATGATGGCATCTTCAAACCATAAGCCGCTTTCGCCGAGCGTCAGGGCTGGGCCGGCGTTGCTGCCCACGGCGAACGGCTGGCAGGTGGTGCTGACCGCTGCCGGGATTTCGATGTCATCCAGCGTGACGGGTTGCGGCCAGAACAGGCTGCCACAGACCAGTGCCAGGATAAGCAAGATGAGCAAGCAACCAAGAGGTCGGGCCGGTGATGGGTTTTGAGGCGGTTGGGGTGCCATAATGACAATGTTAACGTACTTGGTCGTAGAAGTAAGGCGTCGCTGGTTTGCTGTAGTACAGCGGCCCAGCGACCGCCCACGGCCTTTACGGGCCTAAGGCTTTGTGGCGGTCTGGGCGTCGATCACGCCGGTTCGGGCGGCCGAGGCCTCCAGTTGCGGGATGACCTTGTCGTACGTGACACCAGCCTCGAGCGCATCGGCCGCGACGCCGCTGACCATCGGAGCGGCGAAGGAGGAGCCGACCCAATAGGCCCAGCCGACCGTGCTGCTCTTGACCGAAACGAGGCTGACCAGCCCGTAGTCGCAGGCCTCATCGGCATGGCACAGCTCCAGCTGGGGCTTGCAGTCTGGGGCGATCCCGCCGTCCCCACCCGGGGCGCCGACCTCGCCGGTATTGCTGTAGCACGACTGGCGCTGGGCCATGTTCGAGCTTTGCACCCCGAGCACGAAGCTGTACGCGGCCGGGATGTTTTGTGGCGCCGGAGTCTCCAGGTCGGCTGAGTCATTGCCGGCTGAGGCGATCACGACTCCGCCCAGGTTGAAGGCTGTGCGTAGCGGGAGCTCCAGGGTCGTCAACGGCAGGCCGTCCACGAGTTCCGGGCGCTCGTCGATCGGCATGGCGTTGACCAGGTCCAACAGGAGAGTCCGGATGTCCACCGGCAGTTCAGCGCCGATCGGCTTGAGGCCGAGACTGAAGTTGTAAACGACCCGGCGCAGCGTGCCCGCGTTCTGCGGCAACAGCGACTGATTGGACCCATCGATCCCGGCGGCCAACGAGTAGAGGTCGCCCACGGCGTTGTCGTCCAACACGCGGACCAGGTGCAACTGGGTCTGCGGCGCGGCCGCGAAGGTCAGGCCGGCGCCAAAGAGGCCGTGGTCGCGCAGATAGCCGGTTTTGTCGTTTTCGGTATCGATCCCAGGCAGCGGCACAAAGTGCACGCACAGGTTGACCGACAGCCGTTGCCGGGTTTCGTTGTGCGTGCCGGCCGTTGTATACGGCGCGGTGTCGAACAGGACGACTCTGGTGCCGGAACCGTCGGCTGAGGCCGGCAGGCTGCGCTGGAAGGTGGGTTCATAAAGGCCGATCCCGCGCCCCTGGAACGCCCACTGCCGCCAGAACGCGCCCTCGGCGATGCTTTGAGTCAGTGCCAGTTTCTCGGCATCCGTCCCCTGGATGGGGCTGCCGCCGATACTCCACGGGCTGCCGCCGATGCTCCAGGGATTCGCATCCACGCCCCACGGGCTGCCGCCGATGCTCCAGGGATTGCCCGAGACGCCGGGAAAACCGGTCACATAGTTGAGCTCGGCGAACACCGGAGTGGCGATTGCGCCCTCAAGGTAGAGCTCGAGCGACCTTTCGAGCACGGCCTTGATCGCATCCAGGGCAGGGCGGATCCCACCGCCGGGCAGTGTTCCGGTCTGATAGAGGCTCACAGCCTGCTGACTGTAGCGCAACAGTTCGTCGATCTTCTGTTGGCTATCCGCGTTGCGCGCAAATTGGCCCAGGTATTCGAGCGGCCGGATATTGAGCGGTTGGGTTTCGCCCAGCACTTCGCGAGCGACGCGTTGGATCTCCGCCGGTCGCCCGGTCAGGATGATGACATCGTTGAAATAGGTGCCGCCGGCAGAGAGGGTCAGCCGTTGATCGTTGGAAGCGACCCGGCCGAAGGGCGAACACGCCGGTTTGGAGCCCCGCGGGATGTCGATGTTGCCCAACGACATGAGCGTGTTGTAACCGTTGCTCAAAGCCGGGACATGGAGCAGCCGCTCCTGACTCTGCGCCGCAGCCGGCGGCAGCTCAGGCGCGCTCAGCAGAAGAACGCCGATCGTCCACAGCCTCAGAAACAGCCCGCGCGAACCGACTCGAGATCGAGGGTGTGTAACCGTCATAGAGGTCCGGAGTCTCCCACGAGAAAGAAGGGCGCCCAATAGTACGGGTGGATATACCCTTCGAGACGCAACGTTTGTTGGGCCAGTTTCAGAGCCGCGCCCTTATGGACACCTGCGGCCAGCGCGGAATAGAAATGCTCCATCAAACGGGCCGTAACCGTGTCTTGTACGGGCCACAAACTCGCGACCACGGTGCGAGCCCCGGCATAGAGCAGCGCCCGTAGGAGGCCAAGGATCTCGTCGCCTCCGCCGATCACGCTGCGGCCGGTCTGGCAGGCGCTCAATGTCACGAGCGAGGCCTGTAGCCGCCAATTGAAGAGATCCAGGGTCGTCAACCACCCGTCTGCGAGTGACAGGCCGGAGAACAGCGGGTTATCCGCGCGAAACTCAGCATGTGTGGCGAGGTGCAATCCTCGTAGTTGCGTGGCGAGCTTCAGGAGCGCCGTGGCTGTGGCCTGTTCTTCGACCAGGGCCGTGCCGGACATCAGGCGGGCGATCGCGATCGCCTCCGATCGCGCTGCCGGGAGTTGCTCGTTCGACGAGTACCCGACCGCCAAAAAGTCGCCGGGGCTTGCCCGTCCGCCGGTCGCGTCGATCCGAGCCGGGCTCACGTGCCGCAGCAGCCCGGCGGTTGGCAGCGACCGCAGCGTAAAACGATCCGACAGGTAATTCAGGCCGTCATACAACGCGGCATACGGGAGATAGTGCAGCGGGCCGTGCGGAACCACGATCAAATCGGCCCCCTCGTCGAGGTGCTCGGCGATGGGCGCGATCAGGGCGTCATACAGGCGCTTGAGGATGGCCTGTGCGTTCCGCGCCAACTGGGGCGATGGAGGCTGCCCGCGAGTCGCGGCATCTTGGCACGCCGCCAGATTGAGATGCCAGGGGCGAACCAGGGCCGACCATTGCTCGACCGAAAGGCCTAACCGCCGAGCGACAACCTGATCGCCCCTCGCGACGAAGGCCACCCATTCATTGTGAACGACAAAAAACTCAAGCAGGGTCGACCCGGGGGGCAAGAGCGCCAAGACGTCCGTGTTTTGGACCTGCCAGAGATCGGCCTCGTGTGCGTAACTGGCGTTCCGCATCAGCAACTGATGCCACAGAGACGTGATCCGCTTTTCGATCCGTGCCAGCTCAATCCGGATGTCATCCGGTGCCGCCAGGGCGCCTTCACGCAGCATGAGCGGGTGTTCGCCTTGCCAGCGTCTGACGGTATCGTCACGCTGTGTGCGTAAGGCGACCAGCTCATTGACAAGCGGCTGATCCTCCGGCGCATGCGCCTCGAGACGGATGCTGACCCGCTGGTCGAGCAGATCCAGCAAGGCGCGCGATTTAGCGCGCTCGCTATAGCCAAGGCCGCGCGCCGGCTGATTGCTGGATAGGCTGGCATCGACGGCGTCTTCGTAGATGGAGAGTTTGTTCCTCAAGAAGAACGAGCGATCCTCGATCATCATCTGGGCGCGCACGCGCTCGAGCTCGGCCATCGACTTCTCGAACGTGGCCAGAGCTGTCTGCCACATTCCGGCCTTGCGTTCGATCTCGCCCAGGATCTGGAACGCGGGCTGGACGATGTCGGAGGCGCCGAGCACCTGCCCGGTTTCCAGGGCTGCCTCGGCATGGGCGCGAGCGATCGCGTCCTGGTCGAGCCGCAGTGCGGCCCGCGCGGCCAGGAGCCTGGCGAGGGCGGCGTTCTGGCGCTGGCCGAGGTCATCGAAAGTCGCGGCAGCCGTCAGCGCCAGCGCCAGGCTCTCGACCGCCGAACCGTGCCGGCCGATCAGGCTGGCACGTGCGAGCTCGGCTTGCGCCAACCAGGCTGTGCTGTGTTCGGCCGTGAATTGGGCCTGGGCTTTGGCGATCGCCTCTTCGGCGGAGGGTGTCCGCCCCAGGCTGTCGAGGATCTGCGCCTCAAACAAGTGAGCCTGGCCCAGTTCGATCCGCCCTCCGAGCCGTTCGAACGCTTCGCGAGCGTGTTGGGCATGCTCGAGCCCGTCCACCAGCCGGCCGAGCTTGAGCAGACAGTTGCTGACGGAGAGCTCGACCATGGCCGCGTCGCGCTGACGATCGCCATGAGACATGATGGCGAGGGTCTGCTCGAACAGAAGCAGCGCCTCGTTGTATCGTCCGAGGATCGAGTACGTGATCGCCAGACACTCATTCGCGTTGGCGGTGTCCACCGGCATGTCTTGCTCGATCGAGATGGCATGCGCGGCTTGCGCGGCCGCAATCGACTCATTGAACAGGCCAAGGTTGCGCAGGACGATGCTGCGATTGACTTCCACCTGAGCGAGCTGTCGGCGGGCTGTGCTTCCGAGCTGCAGACACAGTTCGCGCACCTCATCGAACTTCGCGAGCGCCGGCCGATCTTGACCGGATCGACCATAGACAGCCCCCATGTTCATCAGCAGATGCGGCAGAAACTCCCGGCGGCCTGCCTGGCGCAAGACCTCGGCGGCCGCTTCGCCGATCTGAATCGCGGACGAGTCCTGTTGTTCGATCGCCAGGGCATACACCTGCCCGGTGCGCGATCGGGCCGCATCCACCGGCCGATCCAGGGCGAGATAGATGCCCGCGGCCGCTTCGTAGTCGGGGATAGCCGCCGCGTAATCGCCGCGGCCGATGCCGACACCGTTGGCGCGCGCCAGCAGGCCGACCGCGCGGATCGGCCCGACGCCGTTGGCCTCGCCCAGCGCCAGCAGCAGATCGGCGATGTCGAGGCACTCCTGCAGGTCGTTGCGCAACGCGTGGTCGGCCAGGCCCTTGAGCTTCTGGGCGTAGGGCTCATCCACGACCGAGGCGTACGCGCTCAACAGCGCGGCGCGCGACGTCGTGTCGCCGGAGCGCCAGGCGGCGGCCAGTTCGTGCGGCTCGGGCAGGGGGGCGGTCACTGGGGGCACAGCCGTCATGGTCGTGCGCTCTCGTGCTTAAATCCAAGACGGTCTGGGCGAAATAGCCGCCAGACCGTGGCATTAACGTCCTTTTTGGTTGGTTGGTCGCGCAGCGCTGGTCCGGCGCGCGAATAAAGCCGTCAACCGGACCAGCGTACCGGGCGTCGATGAGCGCTTACACGTCGAAGCCCGGTACGTGAATTTCGATCTCGGGCGCGGTCAGGGCCAGCGTGTACTTGCCGCGCGCGACGTTCTCGAGCGTGAAGTTGCCGACCTCGTCGACCGGAACCACCTTGGCGAGCGCATCACCTTGCCAGAGCTCGACCTCGAGCCCCTCAGCCTCGGCGCCGCTCACCAGGCCCAACACCATCCGCGAGCTGCCGCTCTCCATCACGTCGAGGGCGATGCTGACATCGCCGGCCCGATACAAACGCGTACCGTCGTCGACGGCGGCGCCACGCAGGCCTGCCAGCGCCGGCGCGAAGGCCGGGCCCGCCGCCGGGCCAAGCCCGCGGACCAGCTCGGCCACCAGCACCTGCACACGTTCGAGCGGCGAGAACTCGATGTCGCCCTTGAGCGAGTCGAGGTACGAGCGCAGTTGCGCCACGTCGGCCCGCCCGCGTTCGGAGCCGTGCAGGAACGTCTCGATCTCGCGTTTGCGCGCATCGGGGATCAACCCGAGGACGTATTCTCCGAGTTCGAGCGACGAGGGCGTATCCGACTGGCGCAGGTTAATCATGAGCGACCTCTGCTGGGTGTCGAGGGCCGCCAGCCGTTCGCGACATGATGCGCATTTGACCAGGTCAGTGGCCAGAGCCGCGTCGGGCTCGCCATCGAGAAAGGCCAGCAATCGCGCGTCATCGGGCGGGGTGGCGCAGGTGCACATGAGAGTGGTCACGATCGTACTTCTCCCTTATTCAATCCCCCAACCAGTACCATCGTCCTACTTAACGCGGCTTGTGCCGTTTTTCCCGGATCACGAAGGATACGTTTCCCGCCAGCCCGCGCCCGCGGGAATGCCCCGCGCCCGCTCCTACGCCAGCGCCTCGAGGTAGTCCCGGATCTCGGGATCGCGACGCAGGCGCTCGAGCACATTCTGCTTGATGCGATAGACCTCGGCCACCGACCCAAAAGCGCTGCCCTTGGCCGCCGCCAGCTCGCGGGGCTTCATATCGAGGACAAAACAACCGTGCATCACCGCGCGCTCGAGGTCGTCCTTGAGCCGGCCCTCCAGCCACTGCCAGAAGCGCGCCCGGTTCGAATCGGCCAGGGCCGCGCCCTCGACCGACACGGCGTCGGGGTGGCTGATGTGCTCGGCCTCGTCGAGCGCAACCTGCTCGGCTGTTTCCAGCCGGCGCACAGCGTCGACGATCACGCTGCCGGTGCACATCTGCAGATAGCGCAGGACCTGGCGGAGATCGTCGAACCTCTCGAACTTTTCGGGGGTGACGGCCGTGTACATGCGCTCGAACGCGCGGTTGATGTAATAGGCCGGCTCTTCGCCCAGACTGGCGAAGCTCGGGTGGCGCACTACCCAGCCCTTGACGAGGGGCTGATATTGCGCGAAAACGACGTCCCAGGCGCGGTTGTCGCGGCGCGAGAAGGCGCGGCGGAATAGCTCAAAGCAAAAGCGGGCGTCGTAGCTCTGACGGCTAAAGAAGCGGCGGCTTTCCTCGGCGCAGCGTTCGGCGACGCTGCCGAGGTTGAGTTTGTGCAGGGCCTGATCTGCCATGCCCGAATTTCTTTCCGTGCGCCCGGCCGGGGCCGGCAGCGCTGCTTTTTGGGTGTAAGGACCACCAGTGTAGTCCGCGTGTGGATCACGGGCAACCCGTCAAAGCCCAGATTTGTGTGATACTTCACAAGCCTGGCGGGCTTTGAGGACGCCCAACCCCTCAATTATACGATGAGACGAGTCGGCTTATTGCCGCGTTCTGCCGGCCTGTCAGGGCAATCGCACCCGTATTGACCCGCGTTATCTTGAGCAGCGGATTGTCGGAGCACATAACCCATCGACGAAACCCGCGGCCAAGCCCGGCTGCCAGAGCGTGCCGGCCCGCCTGCCGGTTTCATCGGCTCGGGCGAGCGCAGCGCGCTGGGGCAGTCCCCGGTGGCTCGGGCGGGGCCCCGAGCTCCCAACCGTATCGCCGGGTCGCAAACACTCCCCACCGGCGTCACGGCTATAATCGTTCGAGCGTCGACCCGTACACACATCCGTCGTTGGCGCTCCATTTCCAGGGACATACGCATGAAGATCGTCATTCCACTCGCAGGGTACGGCAAGCGTCTCCGCCCACACACCTTCACCAAACCCAAACCGCTGGTGAACGTCGCTGGCAAACCCGTGCTGGGCCATGTGCTCGACATGTTCCAGACGCTCGAGGGCGTCGACGAGATCATTTTCATCGTCGGGCACCTCGGCGAGCAAATCGAGGCGTACGTCGCCCAGCACTACCCGCACATCAAGGCCAGCTACTTCGAGCAGAAGGAGCTTAACGGCCAGTCGACCGCGATCTACCTGGCGCGCGAGCGGCTGAGCGGCGCCAACGCCGCGCCGATGCTCATGGTCTTCGTCGACACCATCATCGAGACCGACCTGGCCCGGCTCAAGACCGAGACCGCCGATGCCGTGACGTGGGTCAAAGAGGTCGAGGACCCGCGCCGCTTCGGGGTCGCCAAGGTGGGGTTGGACGGCTACGTCACCGGCCTGATCGAGAAGCCGAAAGAGAAAGACAACAACCTGGTCGTCGTCGGCTTCTACTATTTCAAGGACAGCGGCAAGTTGATCGACGCCATCCAAGAACAGGTCGAGGGCAACGTCCGCACGCAGAACGAGTACTTCCTGGCCGACGCCGTCAACCTGATGATCAAGCGCGGGTTGCGCATGAAGGTTCAGAAGGTCGGGGTCTGGCTCGATTGCGGCAAGACCGAGACCGTGCTGGAGACCAACCGCTATCTCCTGGCCCACGGCCACGATAACGGCGCGGCCTTCACGAGCGGCGAGGGCAGCGTGATCATCCCGCCGGTCAACATCCATCCGACCGCGCAGGTCACGCACTCGGTCATCGGCCCGCACGCCACCCTCGGGGCCGGCTGCAAGGTCGAGAACACGATCATCCGCGACTCGATCATCGACGAAGGCGCGGAGGTCAACGACGCGCTCCTGACCGGTTCCATGATCGGCAAGGATGCGCGCCTCTCCGGACGCTTCCGAACCTTCAATATCGGCGAGGCGTCGGAGGTGGGGTTCCACACTGAGGACTAGACCCATCCCCCAGCCCCTTCCCTGAAGGGAAGGGGAGCCTGGGGGCCGTGGGTCCTGCAGGGTGATGGCCCTACCACCGTACCCTGCTCTGAAGGAAAGGGGAGCCTGGGGGCCGTGGGTCCTGCAGGGTGATGGCCCCACCTCCGGACCCTGCCCTGAAGGAAAGGGGAGCCTGGGGGCCGTGGGTCCGGCAGGGTGATGGCCCTACCACCGTACCCTGCCCTGAAGGAAAGAGGCGTTTGAGGCGAGGGCCTTTGGTGTGCTCCGCCCCTTCTCCCCTTCCCTTCAGGGAAGGGGCCGGGGGATGGGTTCCCCCCGGTATAATCAGCCCTATGCGTCGCTTTATCTCACAGCGTGTTGACGCTGTACCCCCGTCTGGAATCCGCAAGTACTTCGACATCGCCGCCACCATGCCCGACGTGATCTCGCTGGGTATCGGCGAGCCCGACTTCGTCACGCCGCACCCGATCCTCGCAGCGGGCGTGCGTTCGCTCGAGGCCGGCAAAACCGGCTACACCTCGAACTCGGGCCTGCTCGAGCTGCGCCAGTCGATCTCGCGCTACCTCGAGCGCCTGTACGGCGTCGGGTACGACCCTGAGGCTGAGATCCTGGCGACCGTCGGTGTGTCGGAGGCCCTGTACCTCACGCTCACCGCGATCCTGGATCCCGGCGACGAAGTGATCGTGCCGCAGCCGTGCTTCGTGGCTTACACGGCCGAAGTGCAATTCGCGGGCGGCGTGCCCGTGCCGCTGGGCACGCGGGTCGACAACGACTTTCAGGTGACGGCCGCCGACATCGAGGCCAAAGTCACACCGCGCACCAAGGCGATCCTGATCGGTTACCCGTGCAACCCAACCGGGGCCGTGATCAGTCGCGAGCACCTGGCCGAGATCGTGGCCGTGGCGATCAAGCATGACCTGCTGCTGATCTCGGACGAGATCTACGCCCGCCTGGTTTACAGCGGCTTCCAGCACGTGTGCATCGCCAGCCTGCCCGGCGCGCGCGAGCGCAGCGTGTTGCTCGGCGGCTTTTCAAAGAGCCACGCCATGACGGGCTGGCGCCTCGGCTATGTCGCGGCACCAGCCGAACTGCTGGCCGCGATGCGCAAGGTCCACCAGTACACGATCATGTCCGCTCCGACGCCGGCGCAGTGGGCCGGCATCGAAGCCCTTGAGCACGGCGACGAACACGTCGAGGCCATGGTGGCCGAGTACGACCGCCGCCGCCGGCTGATCGTGGGCGGCCTCAATCAACTTGGCCTGGATTGCTTCGAGCCCAAGGGCGCGTTCTACGCCTTCCCGTCGGTCGCGAAGAGCGGCATGAACGAGGTCGAGTTCGCGGACACGATCCTGTCGGAAGAACAGGTGGCCGTGGTGCCCGGGTCGGCCTTCGGCGAGGGCGGCGACGGCTACGTCCGCCTCTCCTACGCCACCGCCTACGAGAAACTCGAAAAGGCGCTCGAGCGGTTCGCGCGCTTCATGCGCCGTCACGGTTGAGAAACGGAGGAGGGGGGAGGGTCGCTCTTCCCTCCTCCCTCCTCCCCAGCCCATGCCCGACAAAGACTACGCCCATCGTTCGGTCATCGATAAGCTCGGCGTGAAACCGGGTGATCGGGTCGCCTGGGTGGGTGTGACGCCGCGGGCGCTTGGGGTGCGCGCGCTGGCCGCCGGTGTGGCGGAGCGGTCCGGGGCCGTGGCGGCCAGGGGCCCGGCGCCCGTCAATCTGATCCTGTATTGGCCCTCAGCCTTCGACGAAGTCGTGCCGACTCTGTTGGAGCTCAAGAGCCGGGTGGTGCCCAACGGCGGGATATGGGTGATCACGGCGAAGAAGGGCAAGCCCGGCGCGCCCTGCAAGGCCGCCAACGGCGCCGGATATCTCAAGCAGGATTCACTGATCCCGCTCGGCAAAGCGGCCGGGCTGGTAGATAATAAGATCTGCTCGCTCTCCGATTGTGAGAGCGCCATGCGGTTTGTCATTCCCAAGAGGGAACGGGCCGGATAAAACGCCCACAAGGGCGCCTTACGGCCCTCCATCTGACGCCTGCTTATGCCTTCCTACGAACCCGTCATCGGCCTGGAAGTCCATGCCGAAATGCTGACCCAATCGAAGATGTTTTGCGGTTGCGCCGTGGTCGATTCGACCTCGGCCGCGCCCAACACCGTCGTCTGCGAAGTGTGCGCGGGCATGCCCGGCACGCTGCCCGTGATCAACGAGCGCGCGGTCGAGTTTGGTCTGCGCGTCGCCCTGGCCCTCAACTGCGAGGTGCCCGGCGTCAACGTCTTCGCGCGCAAGAACTACTTCTACCCCGACCTACCCAAGGGCTATCAGATCTCGCAATACGAGCTGCCGCTGGCCGTCAACGGCTGGCTCGACATCGAGACAACGGCCGGCCTCAAGCGCATCCGCGTGCGGCGGGTGCATTTGGAAGAGGACACGGGGAAGTTGAATCATCAGGAAGAGGGAGGAGGGAAGAGCGAAGAGGGAAGTGCACCCTCCTCCCTCCTCCCTCCTCCCTCTTCCCTGGTCGACCTCAACCGCGCCGGCGTGCCGTTGCTCGAGATCGTGACCGAGCCGGACCTATGTTCGGTGGAGGAAGTGCGGGCGTATGCGACGGCGCTCCGCAGCCTGTTGCGTTACCTGGGCGTCAACAACGGCGACATGGAGAAGGGCGTCATCCGCTTCGAGGCCAACATCTCCGTGCGCCCGGTCGGCAGCGACGAACTGCGCTCGCGCACCGAGGTCAAGAACCTCAACTCGTTCAAGGCCATGGAGCGGGCGACTGTCTACGAGATCGAGCGCCAGAGCGCGGTCTGGGAGTCGGGCGGCCGGGTCGCTCAGGAGACCATGGGCTGGAACGACGCCGAGGGCGTGACCGTATCGCAACGCGGTAAAGAGCACGCCCACGACTACCGCTATTTCCCGGAGCCCGACCTTCCGCCGCTCGAGCTCGACCGGGCCTGGATCGAGCGCATCCGGGCCGAACTACCCGAGCTCCCGGCCGCCAGGCGGGACCGATTTGTGCAGGCCCTGGGCCTGACGCGCTACGACGCCGATCTGCTGGTGGTCGAGCGGGCCGTAGCCGAGTACTTCGAGGCGGCCTGCGCGGTAAGCGATGCCGGGGCCGCGCCCAAGACCGTGCCGCCGAAGGCGGTCGCCAACTGGATCACGGGCGAGTTGTTTCGCCTGATGAACGCCGGTGGTCTGACGATCGATCAGGTCAAGGTGACGCCGCGGGCATTGGCGGGCCTGATCAGCCTGATCAGCGTCGGGACGATCAACTCGAACACCGCCAAGATCGTCTTTGAGGAGATGTTCGCGACCGGCCAGGACGCCGGGGCGATCGTGGCCGCCAGAGGCCTGGCCCAGGTGAGCGACACGGCCGAGATCGAGGCCCTGATCGACCGGGTGCTGAGCGCCAACCCCGAGCAGGTCAAGACCTTCCTGGGCGGCAAGGCCACAGTCGAGCAATGGTTCTTCGGCCAGGTGATGAAGGCCAGTCAAGGCCGCGGCAACCCGCAGGTCATACGCGGGCTGTTGGCGGAAAAACTCAAGGCATTGGGTGGATGAGTGAGCGGGGGATTGGGCGATCGATCGCCCTATCCCCCGCTCACCCACTCACCAAATGGAAAGGACCATGATGTCCACCAAGGTAGCGCCTGTGTTCAACCCCTTTGAAGCCGCGCAGGGCCAATTTGATCGGGTGGCCGATCAGCTCAACCTCGACGTTGAGATCCGCTCGATCCTGCGCTGGCCGCTGCGCGAGTTCCGGTTCCAGATCCCGGTGCGCATGGATGACGGCTCGATCAAGGTCTTCTTTGGCTTCCGTGTTCAACACAACGACGCCCGCGGCCCGGCCAAGGGCGGGATCCGTTTCCACCCCAACGAGACGCTCGACACCGTGCGTGCGCTGGCGATGTGGATGACCTGGAAGACCGCGGCCGCCGATCTGCCATTGGGCGGCGGCAAGGGCGGGGTGGTGGTCGACCCGGCCACGCTCTCGGTCGGCGAGAAGGAACGTCTGTGCCGCGGCTGGATCGACGGCATCTGGAAGAACCTCGGCCCGCGCATCGACGTGCCGGCCCCCGACGTGGGCACCACGCCGCAGATGATGGGCTGGATGATGGACGAGTACTCGAAGCTGACCGGCCAATACGAACCCGGTGCGATCACGGGCAAGCCCGTCGGCAGCGGCGGCTCGCTCGGCCGCACCGAGGCCACCGGCTCGGGCGTGATCACGACCGTGCGTGAGGCCATGGCCCGGATGGGCATCGACTCGACCAGGACCACGGCCTCGATCCAGGGCTTCGGCAACGTCGCCCAATACGCGGCGCTCGGCTTTGTCGAGGCGTTGGGCGGCAAGGTGGTGTGTATCTCGTGCTATGACCGCCACGAGAAGGGCGCGGTCAGCTTCGCCAAGACCGACGGCGTCGACGTGAAGTTCCTGCAGTCGATCACGGACCAGTACGGCACGGTCGACAAGGCCAAGGCCCGTGCCGCCGGCTACGGCATCGAGCCCGGCGACGCCTGGATCGCCAAGGACGTCGATGTGCTCATCCCGGCCGCGCTCGAGGGCCAGATCACGGCCGACAACGTCGGCTCGATCAGCCCGAAGGTCCAGATCATCGCTGAAGGCGCCAACGGCCCGACCACACCGGAGGCCGACGAGGTGATCCGCGCGCGCGGCACCTTCCTGATCCCTGACTTCCTGTGCAACGCCGGCGGCGTCACGGTCTCGTACTTCGAGAGCGTGCAGAGCGACGCGAACTACTATTGGGAACACGAAGCGGTGCTGCGCCGCCTCGACCAGAAGATGACCTCGGCCTTCAAGGGCGTGGTCGGCATGGCCGACTCGCGCGACGTCTACATGCGCGACGCCGCCTACATGGTCGCCATCGACCGCGTGGTCAAGGCCATGGAACTGCGCGGGTGGGTTTAATGAATGGGTGAGCCCAGGGTTGCGAATGGCGGTCATAGGCCGCCATCCCCAACCCTGGGCACACCCACTTCGCTATGACCGATCAACCTGAGCTCCCGAAGATCCTGTCGCTGTATCTGCAGATCACGCAGTACCCGATCCTGGCGCGCAAGATCCGGGACCGGATGCGCGAGGAGCTGATCCGGCGCGGCGTGATCACGCCGCAGCGCCTGGAGGAAGAGGCCAAGGAGAAGGCCGTGCTCTCGCAGCATCGCGAGGGCCTGATCGACCCGTTTGGCGAGGAGGACTCGGCCAATTGGGATCAGCGGATGCAGCAGATCCGCGATCACCTGACCGACTTCTACTTCGCGTACAACCTGCCGCTCGAGCTCTTTCACCACATCGTCGACGACCTGCTGGCCACGCGCCGGCCGCGCGGCACCGAGCCGCTGGCACATTTCGACGAAATAACGCTGACCTTCAACCCCGAGCTGGCGCCGACCGATCTGCTGATCCGCAAGATCGAGCAGTACGAGGCGCTGCCCGCCCCCGAACGTGAGCGTGTCGCGCACCATATCGAAGAGATGCGGGTGGTGCTGATCAAGGCCCTGATCAGCGATCAGCTCGGCTTCATCGGCCGGGCCAAAACCTGGCTCGATGTCGACGACTTCCGCTACATCCTGCAGCGCCGGATCGGCAACGGCAAGGTCGGCGGCAAGGCGGCCGGCATGCTGCTGGCCTGGAAGATCCTGCAACAGCAGGGCGTGGTCGAGGGCATCGACCTGCGCGGTCGCGTGGCGATGCCCCGCTCGTACTTCATCGCCGCCGACGTTTTCTACGAGTACCTGGCACTCAATAAGGTCGAGTACATCAATCAGAAGTACAAGCCGATCGACCAGATCCGGGCCGATTACCCCATGATCCTGGCCGAGTACGAGCAGGGCCGTTTCCCCGAGGAGATCGCGGACCAGTTGCGCGACATCCTGCGCGAAGTCGGCGACCGGCCCTTGATCGTGCGCTCGTCGAGCCTGCTCGAGGACAATTTCGGCACGTCGTTCGCCGGAAAATACGACAGCTACTTCTGCCCAAACCAGGGCAACGACAAAGAGAACCTGCGCGATCTGACGCGCGCGATCCGGCGCATCTATGCCAGCGTATACAGCCCGGATGCCCTGATCTACCGCCGACGCATGAACCTGATCGACTACGACGAGCGCATGGCCATATTGCTCCAGGAAGTGCAGGGCGAGCGCTATCACCAGTACTTCTTCCCGACGCTGGCGGGCGTGGCCTTCAGCCAGGCCCCAGTGGTGTGGAACCCGCGGCTCAAACGCGAAGACGGTTTCCTGCGGCTTGTGACCGGTCTGGGCACGCGCGCGGTCAATCGGGTTGGGGAGGATTACCCGCGCCTTGTCTTCCTGAGCCACCCGACCCTGAGGCCGGAGACCTCACCCGAGGCCATCACACACTATGCCCAGCACCTGATCGACGCCATCGATCTGGAGCGCAACCAGGTGGCGACCCTGACGGCGGCCGAGTTGTTCAGCGACGACTACCCGCCGTTGCGCTACCTGGCCTCGTTGCGCGAGGAAGACGGCCTGATGCCGATCCGCAGCCTGGGGCCGCGGCTCGAGCGCGACAGGCTGGTGTTGACCTTCGAGACCCTGTTGGCGCGCACCGATTTTGCCGCCGGGATGCGCGTGATCTTGCAGCGTCTCGAGCAGAAGTACGGCTTTCCGGTCGACGTCGAATTCACGGCCAGTCTGCGGCCCGGCCCGGGCGGCAAGCTGACTCCGATCTTTCACGTGCTGCAATGCCGTCCGCAGAGCCTGGCCCGCGGCGGCGACGTCCCCGTGCTCCCGGTCGACATCCCGGATTCGCAGAAGTTGTTTGCGGCGGCGCGGATGGTCCCGCGCGGCAAGGTCGACGGCGTGGGTTGGGTCGCCTACGTCAAACCCGAGATCTATCGCACCCTGCTGCCGCGGGCCCGTTCCGAAGTCGCGCGCCTGATCGGGCGGCTCAATAAGAAGCTCGAGGGCCGAGCCTTCATCCTGATCGGACCGGGGCGGTGGGGATCGTCGAACATCGAACTGGGCGTGCCGGTGTCGTACGCCGACATCTTCAACGCCCGGGCCCTGATTGAGGTTGCCGGTGGGCCGGGCGACGGCGTCCCGGACCCCTCGTACGGCACGCACTTCTTCCAGGATCTGGTCGAGTCGAACATCTTCGCGTTAGCGGTATCGCCCTCGCAGCCGGGCGACCTGCTCAACCTGGAGTTCATCGATCAGGCCATCGACTTCTGGGGCGAAGAACTGCCCAACGATGCGGCCGCCGCCGCCACCCTCGGCCTCAAGCTGATCCAGGTCGCTCATGAGCGTCCCGGGCACAGCCTGCAGATCCTGATGGACGGCGAAAAAGCGCTGGCGCATTTCGCGTGAGGGTGTCCGCCGGGGTGTCCGTCGGGGTGTCCGTCGGGGTGTCCGTCGGGGTGTCCGTCGGGGCGGCCCGTCGGGGCGGCCCGTCGGGGCGGCCCTTGTGGCCGCCCTTGTAGCCGCCCTTATCGCCTGCCCTTCTCGCGCTTCGATTGGCCTCGCATAGGGTCTCGATGTATACTCGCCGAGCGTTGGGGACGCCGCCCCAATCTCACACCGATTTCGAAAACAGACACCTGCGATGAAGTTCACGTGCCTGCAAGACAACCTCTCGAAGGGCCTCGGCATCGTCTCGCGCGCGGTTTCGGCGCGCAGCACGCTCCCGGTGCTCGGCAACATCCTGCTCGCCACCGATAACGCGCAGGTGCGGCTCTCGGCCACCAACCTGGAACTGGCTGTCACCTGCTGGATCGGGGCCAAGATCGAGGATGAAGGCTCGGTGACGCTGCCGGCCAAGACCCTGGTCGACCTGGTCAACACGCTGCCGGGCGAGCCCGTCAGCCTGGCGTTGACCGCGCGCACACAGACCGTCAACCTCAATTGCGGGCGGATCAAGGCCAGCATCAAGGGCATCGATGCCCAGGAATTCCCGACCATCCCGCCGGCGGACCTCGACAAGTCGATCCAGCTCAACGTCGAGGACTTGCGCGCCATGATCACGTCCGTGATCTTCGCCGCCGCCGCCGACGAAACCCGCCCGATCCTGACCGGTGTGCTGGCGCGCCTGGAAGGCAATCGCTTCGTTCTGGCCGCCTCCGACGGCTTTCGCGTTGCCGAGCGCACCGCGTATCTGTCGAGCCCGGTCTCCGAGCCCGTTACGGCCGTGATCCCGGCCCGGGCCCTGGCCGAGCTGGCGCGCATCATCGACCCCGAGCAGCCGGTGTACATGCACCTGCCCCCGGGGCGCGGCCAGGTGATCTTCCACAACGGCACGGTCGAGCTGGTCGCCCAGCTGATCGAGGGCGCCTTCCCGGTCTACCAGGGCATCATCCCCAAGTCGTACCGGACGCGCACGGTGGTCTCGACCGATGAATTCCGCAAGGCCTGCCGCTCGTCGGATATCATCGCCCGCGAGGCGGCCCACACGACCCGTTTGAAGATCAAGCCCGGCGAGGAGTTGACCCCCGGCCACGTGACGATCTCGGCCACCGCAGCCGAGACCGGCGACAACGTCGCCGATCTCGACGCCACGATCGAAGGGGATGCGGTCGAGATCGCGTTCAACGTCAAGTACCTGGTCGACGTCCTGGGTGTGATCGACACCCCCAACGTCGCGCTCGAAACCGCCGGGGCCACAAGCCCGGGCGTGCTCAAGCCCGTTGGCCGCGACGATTACATCTACATCGTAATGCCCATGCATCTGGGCAAGTAAACGCTCTCGGTGAAAGACAAAAGGGCCGGTGGCCGGGCAGCGCCCGGGCCTACCGGCCCTTTTCGTTTAAGGCGATCCGGGATCAGGGATTTTCCGGCGCGGGCTGCAGTACAAACTCGATCATGTGGATCACGCCATTCGAGGCGTGGATGTCGCCGATCAGAATGCGCACGTTGTTGACCAGCACCTCGTCGCCCCGTTTGCGAAAGAGCAGACGATGACCGGGGAAAGTCGAGTCGGCGCCTTCGAGCTCGCTCAGGGCCCTGGCGTTGAGTACCTCGTGCACCAGGTGATAGCGCAGGAGGTCGGCCGTTTGCTGGGCGTTCTCGGGCAACAGCAAGGTTTCAACTGATCCCGCCGGAAGCGCCTCAAAGGCCGCGTCATTCGGCGCGAACAGGGTGAAAGCGCCTTCGTCATCCAGAGTCTCGGCAAACGAGACCGCTTCGATCAACGTCACCAGGGTATGGAAACGGCCGTCGCCCTCGAGTGTGGCCAGCAACCCGAGCGGTCGACCGGCGAAGGTCGGGATCGGCGTCGGCACAACGGTCGGCGTCAACGTGGCCGCGGGCTCCGGTGTCGCGTCTGTGGGTGTGTCGGTGCCTGCGTCGCAGGCTGCCAGTGCCACGGCCAGGCCGATGATGGCTAAAGCTCTCCGCATAGTCCTTCTCCCATGCCGGCCGATCCGGGTAAGTGGTCGGCCGGGATGCCCGCTTCCGTGCAGGCCCACTCAAGTTTCCAATAAGCTGTGCCGGGGTGCAAGGCAGGGCGGCGTGAAAACCGCGTGCAATTGCGCCAAACAAAAAGCCCCGGCAATTCGCCGGGGCTGGGGTCTGCAAGGGGGGGGACTGAGCCTACTTGCTCTTGGCCAGCAGGTCGCGGATCTCGGCCAGCAGCTTCTGATCCGGCGTCGGCCCCGGTGCGGGCGGGGGCGGCGGCGGCGGGTTGAGCTTGTTAGCGATCTGAACGATTTGGAAGATGACGAAGGCGATGATCAGGAAATTGACGACGGCCTGAATGAAATTGCCGTAAGTCACAGTCGCACTTCCGACCGTGATAGCCAGGCCGGAAAAGTCAATGCCACCCAAAATCAAGCCAATCAAGGGCATGATGATGTCGTTCACGAGCGACCCGACGATTGCGCCAAAAGCGCCGCCGATGATCACGCCGACGGCCAGGTCGAGCACATTGCCCTTCGAGATGAATTTCTGGAATTCTTGCAGCATAGTCTTGGTCTCCTTGTATGAATAAGGCCTCGGCCCCCCGGCCGCAGACGGCGCGACTATAACCGAAAGCGGCAGATATGACAAGCTTTGTACAATTTAAGATCGGTCGATTTTCGCCGGTGTCTTCGATAACATGCGCGCTCGACAGACTAGGCGGCGTCGACGAATCCCTGCAAACCGGCCAGCGCGTGGTGGGCGGTCAGGTCCAGATCGAGTGGGGTGAGCGAGGCCCAGCCGTGTGTGACGGCCCAGACATCGGTTCCTTCGATGGCCTCTCCGGTTGGTTCGTCGCCGCCGATCCAGTAATACGGCCGGCCGCGCGGATCTTCGCGGATGACCGCCACATCGTGGTAGATGCGACGACCCTGACGTGTGATTTTGAGCCCTTGCGGAGCCTTGGGCACGTTGAGGTTGAGCAGCACACCGGTCGGCAGACCGCGCGACAGACAGAGGCTGACGATGCGCCGGGCCCAGCCGGCCGCCGGGGCATACTCCGCGAGCGCGCGCGCCTGCGTGGACACGGCGACGCCGGGCACACCGGCGATGACGCCCTCCATCGCGGCGGTCACTGTGCCCGAGTACGTCAGATCCTGCGCCAGGTTGAAGTTGGGGTTTATCCCGGAGACGACCAGATCCACCGTGTCGGGCAGGAAGCCCTTCAGGGCCAGGGCGACACCGTCCGCCGGCGAGCCCGAGCACGACCAGGCCGGTGTGGTGCCGTCGGCCAGCACGGCGGGGTCGATCCGCAGCGGCTTGTGCAGGGTCTTGCGATGCCCGACCGCCGACATGTTGTTGGCCGGGGCCACGATCGTGATCGTGTGTCCGAGCGTGATCAGTTCGCGCCACAGTGCCAGCAGGCCAGGCGCCGCGACGCCGTCATCGTTGGTGAGCAGGATGTGCATGGGTTATTGGGTGTTTGTGTGAGCGGGGGATTGGGCGAGCGCACGGATCCCCGATCACTCCATCACCACGTCCTTGAGTCTGGTTTGGAGTAGGGCGAGGATGTCGAGCTTGAGTTGCGCGCCTTCGCCGTGGCGTGAACGTGCGATGAGCATGAGCTCGGCCTGGTCGCCGACCGGCGTGTCGGTCGCAATCAGACGCCAGGGCTCGAGCAATTCGGGCAGCAAGGCCGGAGCCTCCAGCGCTGCGGCGTCGATGATCGGCAGGGTCTCCGGCAGTTTGGCGGCCGGGATGAGTAGCTTTAGGCGCACGCCCGAGAAGGCACCGCGGGTGAAGTTGCGCACGACTCGGATCTCACCGTTCGGCACCGTAAACTGCTCACCGGTCGGCGCCCGGAGCACGCAGTCGCTGACATTGATGCGCTCGATCACGCCCTCGATCGGCACGTTGGCGCCCAGGATGATGAACTCGACCTTGTCGCCGACGTCGAAAGTGTCGCGGAAGATGAAGCTCAGCCCCGCCATCCAGTCACTCACGACCGGTCTGGCCGCGAAGCCGAAAGCGGCCGAAAACAGGCCGACCACCCACAGCAGGGTGTCCGGCGCGACGTAGCGCGAGAACACGAACACGGCGGCGAGCACGAAGGCCACCAGGCTGATCGCGCTCGAGCCGAGCGCCTCGAGCGTCTTGCGGCGCTCGGCTGAGGGCTTGCCGGAGCGCAGGGTCATGGCCCCGAGCCGCGATGTGCGGCGCGCGATCCAACCGCTCAGCAGCGAGACCAGATACGCGATCGCAAAGGGCAGCGCGATGTAAAGCAGAAAGGGCGGGCCGTTGACGGCCAACCAGGCTTGAAGGTCGATCCAGATCGTGTCGAAAGACATCGTGACCGATTCTACTGCAACGCGAGAGGAGGCTCAGTGGGCTGCCCCCTCTCGCGTTTATTGCCCCGACGGAGTCGAGGCGCTACTCTGGCGCAGAAAGTCGCGGATCGCCTCGGGCGAGGACAGCGTGAGGGCGTGCTCGGCGCGCGTGGTGGCGGAAGCGACGGTCAGGTCGCGCACGGTCTGTTTGGCGCGCGGGATCGCGGGCGCCGACATGCTCAGCTCGGTGATGCCCAGGCCGACCAGCAGCTCGACCGCCAGCGGGTCGCCGGCGAGCTCGCCGCACACCCCGGCCCAGATTCCATGCTCGGCCGCAGCCCGCGCGGTCTGGCCGATCAACTCGAGCACTGCCGGTTGGAAGGCGTCGGCCAGGCGCGCGACCCGGGCATTGCCGCGCTCGGCGGCCAGGGTGTATTGAGTCAGATCGTTGGTGCCAACCGAGAAGAAGTCCACGATCTCGGCGAACTGCCGGGCGCGCACCGCCGCCGACGGGATCTCGACCATGATGCCGGTCGGGACTGTGACGTCGAGGCCGGCCTCGCGGATCGATTCGTTCAGCAGCGCCCTGGCGCGCGCGAACTCGTCGGGCGTGGCGATCATGGGGAACATCACACGCACCGGGTATTGGGCCGCGGTCCGCGCGATCGCGCGCAATTGGGTCTTGAAGAACTCGGGCTGATCGAGCCCGACCCGCACCGCGCGCCAGCCGAGGAAGGGGTTGGCCTCCTGGCCCATGTCGACGTAGGCCAGCGGCTTATCACCGCCGACGTCGAGCGTGCGGATGATGACCGGCCTGCCTTCCATCGCCGCGCACACGGCCTGATAGGCCGCCGCCTGTTCGTCCTCGGTCGGCGCCGTTTCGCGCTCGAGGAACAGGAACTCGGTCCGGAACAGGCCGACGCCCTCGGCGCCGGCGCCAACCGCCGCGCGCGCATCGCTCACCGAGCCGACGTTGGCCACGACCTCGATCCGGCGCCCGTCGCGGGTGACGGCCGGTGCTTGCGCCGCTGCACGCGCGGCGGTCGCGGCCTGGGCCGCGGCCTGCTGGCGAGTCGTGACGTCTGCCTGCAGAGCCGCATCGGGGTTCGGCACGACCAGGCCGGCGTCGCCGTCGAGCACCAGCAGGGTGCCGTCGGCCAGCGCGCGCAGGCCGAGGCCCAGGCCGACGACGGCCGGGATGCCCAGGCTGCGTGCCAGGATCGCGCTATGCGAGGTCGGGCCACCCAACGCCGTGGCGATGCCGCGCACGATGGCGGGGTCGAGCCCGGCGGTCTCCGCCGGCGTCAGGTCGTCGGCGACCAGGATACCGGGGCCGCTCAGCACCGGACGGGCGTCGATGCCCAGCAGCGCCGCCAGCACCTGCTGCTCGACGTCCTCGACGTCGGCGGCGCGGGCGCGCAGATAGGGATCGTCGAGGCCCCGGTACTGGTTGGACAGGGCCAGTGTCGCGGAATGCCAGGCCAGGCCGGCGTTGAGCCCCTGCGCCTGGATCGCGCGTTCAGCCGGTGCGCGCAGCGTCGGGTCATCGAGAAACAGCAGATGGGCGTCGAAGATCTCGGCGCTTTGTTTGTCGCCATGCGCGAGCACCGCGCGGCGCGAGGCCTCGATGCGCGCGCGGGCGCCGGCCAGAGCGGTGCTCAGGCGCACGAGCTCGGCCTCGGGTGAACCCGGGGCATCCGTGGGCGGCATCAGGCGCGCCGTCGTGAAGCGGCGGACGGGTCCGAGCGCCAGGCCGGGGCCAGCCGCGATACCGGGATGCGGGACGTTGTCAGCCAGCGCCACGATCGGCGCTGTTTCCGTTGAGGGCTCGGGTTGCGTCTCGACCGGTGCACCGGGCCCGATGTCGTCCGGCGGGTCGCCGAAGTTTCCATTGGCCAGGTGCTGCACGGCGGTCAGGGCGGCCTCGGCCTCCGGGCCGGTGGCCGTCAACGTGATCGTGTGCCCGGAGCGCACGCCCAGAGTCGTCACGCCATTGATGCTGAGCGCGCTGACGGGCCCGCGCCCGGTCGTGTCGTTGGTCACCCACACGTCAGCCTTGAAGCCGCCGATTGTGCCGACGAAACGCGCCGCGGGGCGCGCGTGCAGGCCGAGGCGATTGTGAACGGTCAGGGTCAGGGTGTGGCGCGGAGCCGCCGAATCGGTGGCGACTGCTGGCGGAGCCGCGCTGTCGGGCGCCACGCCGAGTTGGGTCTGCTTTGGGAAGAGGGCTGAGCGAGCCTCGGCGGCGACGCGTTCGAGCGGCGCGCCCAGACGGGCCTGGACGGCGGCCGCGATCGCGCCTTCAGCCAGGGGCGCTTCGCACAGCAAGATGCGTTCGGCGGCATCCGGAGCCAGCATGTCGCGGGCCATCTCGGTGCTGAGGATGGCGCTGCCCAGGTCCATCAGCACCAGCACGCCTTGACCTTGATCGGCTGCGTCGAGCGCCTCGCCGATCATGCCGATGTCCGTCCCGATGGCGCCCTCTGGATCACGCAGGCCGCCGGCGGCGATGATAGGCACATCCGGCCCGGCCATTTGACGAGCGAGCTCGACCACGCCCTCCGCCAGCCGTTGGCTGTGCGAAACGATCACAATTCCGACCATGACGTCGCTTCTTTCCTGCCGTGTATGGGGCCAGGTCAGGCCTGGGCCTCGATTGCAGCCACCAATTCGCGGCAGAAGTCGGGGATGTCTGCGACGACGCGGCCCCAGACCAGGTTGCCTTCGCGGAAAGCGGGTTCGTCGACCCAGACGGCGCCGGCGTTCACCAGATCGTCCTTGATGCCAAGCGAGCCGGTGGCGCGACTGCCGGCCGGGATGATGCCGGCCGAAATGGCGACCAGACCGGCGTGGCAGATCAATCCCACGACCTTGCCCTGGCGGCTGACACCGCGCACGAGCGCTTTGACCGCATCATAGCGACGTAACTTATCGGGTGCCCAGCCACCGGGCACGACCAGCGCGTCGTAATCGTCGGCGCTGACGGCTGCGGCAGCCAGCTGGGTCGTGGCCGTCAACGCGTTCTTGCCGCGTACGGTCTTGTTGGCTTCGGTACCCACCAACGAGACCTTGGCGCCCTCTTCTTGAAGACGCATCACGGTCACCCAGAACTCGAGGTCCTCGAATCCTTCGTCAAGCAGTACGGCTATCCGTTTATTTTTGAGGCGCATGACTATGGAACCCCCAACACCTCAATTATCCCCCCGTTTCCGAGAAATGGGGGCAATCTCCAGGGCAATCGCACCTTTTCATGCTGGCTCCACCGGCCGGAAATATGGCGAAAAACGGGCACTCCATGGAGCCATATCCGGCCACATCCGGCCATTCCGGGGATCGCCGGATATCAATCGATCATCGACAGGCCGGCGTAATTGACGATGACCATGATCAGGTTGAGCGGGAGCAGCCAGACGAGCACCAGTCCGGCCGTCAGGAATCGCCAGCGCGGCAGGGGGCGCGCCCAAACCCAGGCGGCCAGCACGGCCAGCAGGCTGGTGGCTACCAGCACGCCCAGACCGATCCAGATCCACAGCTGCTCATTGACGCCGAGTGCGACGAGGGTGATGTCACCCGGCGCGACGGCTGTCTCGACCTCAGCCGGGGCCGTCACTTCGGCCACAACCTGAAAATACCCGAAGCCGCGCAACTGGCAAGCCAGTTGCGTGTCCTGCCAGGTGGCCGAGCACGACGTCGGTAGACCCGAGCGGGTCTCGACCCGCAGCTCGCCCTCGGGGCGTGCCAGGGTGCAGCCCAGCGCGAAATCATCGTACTCGGAGAGGTGCTCACACGCAAAGCGCCGGCCATCGAGATAAACGTCGTTGACGCGGATCACGGCGATCGCTTCATCGGGCCGGGCTGGCTTGAGCCAGAGCCCGGTCAGCCAGAGCGTCAGCCAGACCAACACCAAGAGCACGGCGGGCAGCCAGCGCGTAGAGCGAGAGGTATCAGTGTTCATGTGGGTAGTCTAGAGACATCGCGGCGGTCCGTGAAGGTCGGTGAGCGCGCCCGTGACGAAGCTGTGACGAACGGGGGAGGCGGGGAGGAGGGGGCAGATCAGGCCGGTCGGCAGTGCGGGCAGGCGGAGACGTTGACGGTTGTGCCGAGCGCCTCGGGCGTGATGGTCTCGACAGGCCCTTCTGCGAAGCCGATCGCGCCGCAGTCGCAGGCGTACCAGCCCGAGCGTAACTCGGCGAAGTCGCGGCGCGGCGCGGCCAGGTCGACGACCTCGACGTTCATGCCCCAACGCGCGTTGGTGACCAGGCGGGTGGCGCCGGCCGCGCGCAGCCGCTCGGCGTAGGCGCGATAGTGGGTACAGTGCCGCATCAGCAGCACGCCGACAGTGATTCCGTTCGGGAACGGCCAGCGGAGCGCGTCGGTGATCACGATATCGAGGTTCGCGGGCCAGGGGCCGGGGCCGATCAACTCAGCCTGCTGTTCGAGCGCGATCACGTGTTTGGCGCGCACTGCCGCCCGTTTCGCGAAACGCAGGTCGCCCGCCCCGATGTCCAACACCACGTCCGCCGCGCTCAACGCGTTAAGGGCGGGGCCGTAAATTGATTCATCGTAGGGGGCCCAAACGTTTTCCATTGTCAGTCGTTGATTGCCGATTGCTGACTGAGCGCCGATCGACAATCATAAATCCGCAATCCCGTAAGCCTGTGCCAGCACCGCGACCGGGTGCACGGCGCGGACGCCGGAGCCGTGGGTGATCTGCCAGCGACAGGTCTCGGAGTCGCAGGCGGCGACGTCGGGCTGCGCGGCGCGGATGTCGGCGAAGAGCGGGGCGCCGACATCCATCGCGATCTGGTATTTCTCTTTCTTGAGGCCGTAGGTGCCGGCGATGCCGCAACAGGCGGCCGTCATCTCAACCACCCGCAGTTGCGGGATCAGTCCGAACAGGTCGAGCGCGGGCTTGCCGATGCCGTGGCCTTTTTGCTGACAGGGCGCGTGGTACGGCACCGTCAATGGCACCGGCTGGAAGTCGGTGTCGAGCTCGCCTTGCTCGTGCAAGTGCCACAGGTACTCGCAGATGTCCCACATGCGCGCGGAGACTGTCTTGAACTCGGGCCCGGCCAGGCCCAGGATCTCCATGTACTCGCGCTTGAGCATCAGGCCGCAGCTGGTCGAGGTCGCGACGATGTCGTAGCCGGCCTCGGCGTACGGCAGGAGCGTGCTTACCAGGCGCTGAGCGGCGGCGCGTGCGGCCTGGAAGTCGCCGTTGGATTGCAGCGGCAGCCCGCAACAGGTCTGATCGCGCGGGACGATGACGCGGCAGCCGTTGTGCTCGAGCACCTGCACCGTCAGCGCGCCCAGACCGGGCTCGTAGTAGTTGGTGCTGCAGCCGTGGAAGTACGCGACCGAGCGGACGGCAGCGCGCACGCGGCGATGACGGCGCGCCCATTGTTGAAAGGTCCGGCCGGCGAAGGGCGGCAGCGGCGCCTCGGCATGGATGCCGAGCACGCCCTCGATCACGCCGCGCAGCGGCGGGCTGGCCAGGGTGGCGTTGGCGATCGGCGCGAAGGGCGTGCCGAGCGTGCCGAGCAGGTCGGGCCGCGCGATCAGCTGATTGCGCAACGGCAATTGCCCGCCGACGTACGCGGCGCGTGCGCGGGTGTTGATCTCCGCGATCTTGACGCCCTGCGGACAGACCTGCGAGCAGATCCCGCAGCCCGAGCAGTAGTCGATCGAGTGATCCGGTGAGGGGGGCGCGCCGCCTTCGGGCGCCAGCATGGGCTCGAGCTCGAGCCGGAAGCGCTCGGCCTGCGGGCCCACGTACTTCGGCCCCGGAAACAGCGGTGTCACTGCCGCGACCGGGCAGGCCGTCGTGCAGATGTTGCATTTCACGCAATGGTCGAGGGTCAGGCGAACGTCTCTCACTGTCCGGCTCTCCATCCGCTGGCGAGGCTGATGCCCTCGCTGGATTTTTCGCGCCAGGGCTCGGCGCCGGTGAGCAGTGCGCCGGCGGCATACAGGTTGAGGTATGCGGCGGTGCCGGTGGCGTCGAGCGGGCGCAAGGCGGCATCGACGGCGAGGCCGGGCAGGCTGGGGGTCGGGCGCTCGAAGTAGGCGGCCGGAGCGCTCAGGCCGTTGACGGTCTCGGGCGGCGCGACCGCGGCCACGACCGGCAGGCCGAAGACGACCTCGCGCGCAACCCGGTGCGAGTCGACCACGATACCGCCGCTGGCCACACCGCCGGTCGCGAGCACGACCGCGTCGCAAGCCCAGTCCCTGTCGCGCGCCGCGGTCTGGCTGGTGAGGGCCGTGACGCGCAGCCCATCGGTCTTGAAGCCGATGACCGGATGCCCGATCTGCACCCGGGCCCCGGCGGCGCGCAGGAGCCGGTCGAAGGCGTTGAAAACGCGGATTCCCGGGATCGAAGGGGGCAGGGTCGGGATCTCGAAGACCGGCGCGCCCAGGCGTTTCTCGAGATCGGCCAGGGCCTCGAGCGCGGCGGTCAGACCGAGGACGGCCGGGAACGCGACGCGCTCACCGGACCGGAGCCGCGGGCCGAGTTGGGCGGCCAGCGCCGATCGGAAGGGCGCCCGGTCAAAGGCGCGCGCCAGCGTCAGCGGTGGCAGGTCGGCTTCGTGCTCGAAGCCTGGAGCGGTGAGCATGATCGCTCGCGCGCGATGCCCGCCGCGCTCCAGGTTCTCGGCGATCAGGGCCGGATAGAAGTCCTTGAAGTTGTCGAAGCCGACCACGACGATCGGCTCCGGACGGCGCAGATCGCCGGCGGCCATCGTGCGCGGCACCAGCGCCGTCGGGCGGGCAGCGCCAAGGGCGCTGGGCAGCAGGAGCGCGGTGTGTCCGTCGCCCTCGAACGGATACCCGGCCCTGGCCATGGCCTGCTTGAAAACCAGGAGCGCTACACCCAGCGCCTCCACCCCGGTCGTCGCATAGGGGTGGGTGGGTCGCGCGCTCGCCAGTTGGGCCGCGGCCCGGACCGGATCATCGACGCGTTTCCCGTCGATATAACCCAGCACATCGATGCAGCCGGTGCGCAGGTGGGTTCCGCCGTTGCCCGTCGCGATCACCAGTGTCCGGCGGCCGGCTTCTTGCGCGGTCAACGCCGCCATCAGGCCGGCATACCCGGCCCCGACCACGATCAGGTCGTAGCCCGCGCTCATGCGTCACCGCCCGTCTGCGTCTTGCGCTTGCGGCTCCCGGAAGGCTGCTTCGCTGGTCTGACCGCCGCTTTGTCTCCGCGCCCCGCGCTCCTCGGCGCTCCGCTCCCCACGCTGTCCCACCCCGGCAGGTGCTCGATGTCCAGCAAGCCCTGAAAGATCTGGTCGTCGAGCACGGCCTGGCGCAACTGGTCGCCCCAGAGCAGCGGCTGGACGCCCTTCCAGCGCTCGGTCACAAAGCGCTGGAGGTGGGCGTTGGTGGCGGGCGCCGCGGCGATCGCGTGCGCGTGGCCGAGGCCGGCGGCGCGATAGATACAGAAGCCGCCCTGGCAGGGGCCCATGCCGAGTCGCACGGTGCGCCGGATGTCGTCGAGGTCTCCGCCCCGCAGGCGCATGGCCTCAACGATCCGTTGACGTGTCACCATCTCGCACTCGCAGATCAGTTGATCGCCATGCGGGTCCTGCTCGCGTTTCTCGAGCCGGGCTCCAAGCCAGTAGAAACGACCTTCTTCGGAGTCGGGCAGGGCCGTGGTCGCGGTGGTGCCGGCGCGCTCGACGCCGAGATGACGGCAGGCCGCGTCGACGGCCACTTCGGCCATCTGGCGGTAGGTCGTGAACTTGCCGCCGGTCATGGTCAGGAAGCCGCTCAGGCCGTCGGCGTCGGTATGATCCAGCAGCGTGTAAGTGCGGCTAACGTCGCGGGTGTCGCTGACGGCCCCAAGGCTGGGCGGTTGGTAGAGCGGGCGCACGCCGCCCCAGACCCGCAACGCGCGCGCCTGGCGGAAGCCGGGGACGAGTTTCTCGCCCTCATCCAGCATGTACTGGATCTCGTGCTCCTCGATCGGCCAATCGTCGGGGTCGGCGACGCGCACATCGGTCGTGCCGATCACACAGACCGTGCGGATCGGGACCAGGATGTCGCCATCGGCCGGGCGCTTGAGGCGATTGACCACCATCTGCGTCAGACGGTGGTTCATGGCGATCATGATGCCCTTGCCTGACAACACGGTGACGGGCAGACCCGCCAGCCCCGCGATCTGGCCCGCCCAGGCGCCCGAGGCGTTGATGGTGTAGTCGGCGTGGATCGTGATGGATTCGCCAGTGCGGACGTTCAGGGCGACGGCGCCGCGGATGGCGTCGCCCTCGCGGATCAGGCCCGTGATCTTGTGGTGGGACAGGATGCTGCCGCCGTGGATCTGGACGTCCCGGGCATTGGCCCAGACCGTCTTCCACGAGTCGATCGTGGCGTCCGGCACCCAAAACACGCGCGCGATGCGCGGGTTGAGCCGGGGTTCGCGGCGCAGGGCTTCGCCCGGCGCGATCTCCTGGATCGGGATGCCCGCGCGCTGACACCCGGCCACAAACTCGGCCGCGTAGTTGGGGTCATCGTGCTCGGTCTCAACGAACAGCCCGCCGGTGTCCTCGACGCAATCCGCGGCGATGCGCCGCAACACGTAGTTCTCGTCGATGCATTCCTTGGCCGAGATCGGGTCTTTGACCACATAGCGGCCACCCGAATGCAGCAGGCCGTGATAGCGACCGGTCGTACCAGTGGCCAGGTCAGCGCGGTCGAGCAGCAGGGTTTTGAAACCGCGCAGGGCGGCGTCACGCGCGATGCCGGCGCCGGTCGAGCCGCCGCCGATCACCAGGATCTCGGTTGTCAGGCTGGACATGGGGGGATTATAGCGTTATGAGCCCGAGATGATCTGGAAATGCCGGACAGGCTGGGAAATCGAATCACGCGGGCGGGCTGGGCGCCAAGGGTCGAACCTCGTTGCACCCAGCCCGTCTGCGCGGTTCGTCCTTCTGGAATGGTTACGGCATAGTCGCCGTGTAATTCCAGAACCAGTTGTAACTGTGCCAGCCGCCCGGGCCGTCCAGCCGGATCGCGATCAGGCTGGCGCCCTTGAACTCGGCCGGGATGTTGAACGTGCCGGTGACGGTGCCGTCGGGGTTGACCTTGACCGTTCCGACCTGCGGGCCATTGACGGCCAGCGTGCCGAAGGCGCCCATGCGCGCCGTGAACGCGGCCGCCGGCGGGAAGTTTTGGCCGGCGATCGACACCGTGGCATCGCGGGTCACCGTCTTGATCGTGAAGACCGGCACCAGAAACGGCACGGGCGTCGCGGTGGGTGGAGCGGCCGTCGGTGTCGGGCCGGTGGGTGTCGCCGTGGGCCGTGTCGGAGTCGGCGTCGCTGCCGGTCGGGTCACGGTCGGCGTGGCGGCGCCGGGCGTGGTCGCAGCGGGGATGCACAGCGACTGCCCCACCAGGATGCGGTTGGGATCGGCCAGGTTGTTGGCCTGCGCGATCTGCTGCCAGGTGACCGGGGTGAATCCGAGCGCGATCGTGAACAGGGTGTCGCCGGTCTTGACCACGTAGGTCGAAGCACAGTTTTGCTGCGCCAACGCCAGGCCCGGACTGGCAGGGAAGAGGGCGGCCAGCCCGAGCGCCAGCGCGCCCAGCACGGCCGAGACGGCGGTCGTCCATTTCTGCATAAGAACCTCCTTGAGCGACTGCGACGCCGCGGGGAGCGGCGGTCATACCCATGGTGACGAAACGTCTGGCTGGAGCGTTCCGTCGAATGCGGTTCGGCAGAGATTGGTTTGTTTGCGACCAGCCCGGGAAAGCTATGGCCAATGCCTACGAGGCTGGCGCGCGAGATCTTTATTATATCAAGCTGGGGGCGCGCTGAGACATCGGGGCACATCGGGATACTCCCGGTGTCTGACGTACAATCCTGGCAACGTCGTCCTCAACCGGCCGTCCCCCGGCCCGCGCACTCGAAGGAGCCCGCCATGTCCCTGCGTGTCAAAGACGTGATCGCCCGCATCGTCGCCGACGTCCCCGGCGCGCCGTTTCCACAGACGGTGGATACCTTGAAGACCGGCGACCCGGAGCAGGTCGTCACCGGCATCGTCACGACCTTTCTGGCCTCGTGCGATCTGATCGAGCGCGCGGCCGCCGCCGGCGCGAACCTGATCATCACCCACGAGCCGACCTTCTACGAGCACGCCGATCCCATCGACTGGCTCGTGGACGACCCGGTCTACACGGCCAAGAAGGCCCTGATCGAGCGCCACGGCATGGCGATCTGGCGCTTCCACGATTATCTGCACAGCCTCAAGCCCGATCCGACCTTCGCCGGGCTTTTCCAGGCCCTGGGCTGGAGCGACAGCGTCGATCCCGAGGTCTTTTACGTGGCCGACCGACCGGCGACGACGGTCGGCGCGTTGATCGCGGAGGTCAAGGGCCGGCTGGGCCTGGGCGCCGTCCGCCTGGTTGGCGATCAGGCCCAGCCCGTGGCGCGGGTCGGCCTGATGGTGGGCGCGCCGCCCGGGCGCTGGCATATCGAGGCGCTCCGCAATGCGCACCTCGATGCCCTGATCGTGGGTGAGATCAACGAATGGGAGACCAGCGAATACGTCCGGGATGCGCGCTGGGCGGGGTTGGCCAAGGCCCTGATCGTGATCGGGCACTCGGTCAGCGAAGAGGATGGGATGCGCGTGGTCGTGCCCTGGCTTCAGGCCCGCCTCCCCGAGGTGCCGATCGCGTTCCTGCCGACCGGCCATCCGCTCACGGTTCTTTAAAACAAACGACGGACGGCAACCCGGGCGGTGCGGGGTTGCCGTCCGTCGTATAAGGTCACGCCGCGCTGACGATGGCGTAGGTGAGCCAGGCGCCGTAGGCGACCGAGGCGATGCCCACGATCACCAGAACGGTGTCGAGCAGGCGGGCCACCCGCGGCGACGGGCCGAGGTCGACCAGGACGGCCCGCACGCCTAACAGAGCGTGGCTCACGACGCTGGCCAGGAAGAGCAGTTCGATCGGCCAGACGATGGGGTTGCTGAGATAAGCCTGGACCTGGTCGAAGCCGCGCAGGCCGCCCTCGACCATGAAGTGCTGGGCGATCATGTGCAGGCCGGCCAGCGGGACCAGGGCTGCGCCCGTGATCACCTGCCAGATCCAACCGAGCGAGCCGAGCGCGCTGCGGGTGCGGGCGGGGGCGTTGATTGTGGCTGTGGTTTGCATGGCGGGTCTCCCGGCCTCAGATCGTGAAGATCAAGACTGTGCTGGCCGCGAGCAGCACGGCGCCGACGGCCATCAGGCCGTAGAAGATCGCTTTCTGCTGGCGCACGCCGAGGCCGAAGCCGTTCAGCGCCACGCGAAAGCCGTTCAGACCGTGGATGATCAGGCCTGCAAAGAGAACGACGTCGAACGCCAGCACCAGCGGCGAGCGGGCCAGCGCCACGAAACTATCCCAGGCCGCCCGGCCGACGAACAGCTGGCTGAGCATGACGAAGTGCAGGAATAGATACACCACCAGGCCGAGCCCTGTGACGCGATTGAGTGCAAAGGCCCACATCCCTGTGCGGCGGTTGCGCACATCGATCCATTGCAGGGGCTTGCGTGGGCGGGCGCGGTTGGTCGAATGAAGGCTCATAACGCTCTCCTCAAAGTGAGCTCCGACAATGATGCGGGCATCGGTCTCGCGTGAAATCGCTTAGCGCCCGAACAGCGCTCCGACTTTGCGCCGGATCAGCGCGCGGCGCAGGTCCATGATCGCGCCGGCAGGGTCAAAATCCTGCGGGCAGGCTTCGCTGCACTCGAAGGCGCCGTGGCACTGCCAGACGCCGCCCTCGCGGTCGGCCAGGTCGAGCAGGGCCGCGCGCTCGGTTTCGTCGGTCGTCTTCTCCCAGGCGCGGTGCACGGCCGCCAACCCGGCCGGGCCGAAGAACCCGTCGGTGGCCGAGAGGGTCGGGCAGGCGCTCAGACAGATGCCGCACTCGACGCAATTCTCGAAGCGGTTGTAGTGCCGGCGCTCGAGCTTGCCGTCCGGTTGAAGCAGCTCGCTGGGCTCGAACGGATGGCCGTCGATGGTTTCTTCGGCGTCGCGCGTGATGACCATGCCGGCCGCGGCCTGACGCTGGAAGAAGGCCGAGACGTCCACCACCAGATCGCCCACGACCGGGAAGTTGCGCAGCGGCTCGATCGTCATGTCACCGGGCTTGCAGGCCGCCAACGGCACGATGCACGGCAACACTTCCTTGCCGTCGACGCGCACGGCGCACGTGCCGCACGAGGCGTGATGGCAGGCGTGCCGGTACATCAAGTTTTGATCCTGTCGCCAACAGGCCTCGATCACGTCGATGACGTTGGCGTCGTCGGGCACCTCGACGTCGAAATGGTCGTAGCGAGCTTGCGTGTCGGGGCGTTGGCGCTGAACGCGCACGTGAAGTTTGGGCATGTGCCTCTCCATCCAGGGCGGCCCGCGGGCCGCCCAGCGGCCTTACTGATAGAACAACCGGTATGACAGCAACGGCGTGTTGCGCGTCCGACACTCGACCGACAAACCGAGCTTGCGGGTGACCAGATCGCCGAGCTTTTCGGCCATCCCGCGCGCCGTCGTGGTCTTTCCGCCCGAGATCGAGACGAACCCTTCGACGCCGCCGTCCCGGGCGTGGTCGAAGCACTCGAACGTCCGGCTGACGTCGCGCTCGTCCTGGCGCGCGCGCTTGATCAACGGCCGCGCGGCAGCGCCGACGCCGCGGGTCGTGACGGTCGCGATCTCGGGGAGCAGTTCGATGCCCTTCTCGAGCATCTTTTGAATGTGCTGTGGCGGGATGTCGATCGCATCCGGGTCGGTCACGGTCCAGGACGTCGTGCCGATGATCGAGGTCGTGCGTTGCGGCACGACGATGTCGCCGTCGGAAGGCTTATCGAGCCGATTGACGACCATGTTGTTCATGCGCCGCCCGACCGTCACCATGATGCCGGCCGTCGGTTGCACGGGCACTTCAATGCCGCCGAAGCCGGCGACCTCGCCGGCCCACGGCCCGGCGGCGTTGACGACCAGATCGCAACCGATGGTCTCGGTTTTCCCGGTGACGCGGTCGAGCACCTTGACGCCCGTGACCGAGCCGTTGTGGCGCACCAGTTCGACGACCTCGGTGTACGAGCGGCACACGGCGCCGTTGCTGCGGGCCGAGGCCAGGAAGGCCATCGAGAAGCGCCAGGGTTCAAAGACGCCGTCGGGCACCTGCACGGCGGCCAACAGCTTGGGGTTGAGCAGCGGCTCGCGCGCGAGCGCTTGCGCCGGCGTGAGTTCGCGATACGGGATGTGACAGGCCGCGCAGCCGGCGATGAACTTGATCTTGAAGGCCAGGTCCTCTTCGGTCAGCGCGACGAACAGACCGTCATTGAGCTCGAGCGCATCCGGCATGATCTTGCGCAGGATCAGGTTTTCGTCGATGCACTCGATGGCCGACTCCTGATCGGTGACCGCGTACCGCCCGCCGGAGTGCAACAGGCAGTGATTGCGCCCGGTCGTGGCATTCGAGAATTCTCCGCGCTCGACCACGGTCACGCGCAATCCGCGTAACGCGAGATCGTGGGCGCAGGCCGATCCCGTGGATCCGGCGCCGACGATAACGACATGAGGTGCGGGCATGGGCTCTCCTTGGCTGCGCAATCCGCGCAGGGGTGCGTTCCCGGGCTGGGTCGGGGTGGGGCGTCGAGGTCGCTGGGCTCACCCGGACGAAGCAGTCCGATTTTCGGCGAAATGACCGTCGATTCGGAGTGGTAGAGGTGCCGAATTTTGCGGGAGGATTGTCACAGGTTAAGGAATGATCCACTTCACCCTGGCACTATACGCCAATGGATTAACCAGGGTCGGCCCGCGCTCGGGTCGAAACGCTGCGTGTCAGACTCCAGCCGATTCGCACAGGATCTTGAGGACCGTCGCCGGCCTGAACGTGGGCGGCGGCGACGGCCGACCCCGACGTCATGTGTCATGACGCCGACCGCCGATGGCCGCGACGTTCGGCGTCCAGGCTCAAGCGAACCCTGGGCGGGCGGCGTTGTCTGGCGGTGTCAGGTCGGATCGTCGACCGACAGCAAACAGCCGATGACATTCAGCATGCGATATTGCTGTGACCCGGCGTTTGACATAGAGGGTTCCGCCGGTATCCTGTTTCAAGCCGAGAGCCATCAGATCAACACGCCACCGCGCCGTGGCGCACATAGACGTGCGACGGACAGCGTGCGGCCCACAGCCGCCCGGATGTCTGAAAACTGCGGATGGGAGTCGCCTCCGTGGAGTGCCATCGCGCGCGCCAAGGCCAAGGTCGGGTGCCGGCAGATCTGGGCTACCGGGATCATCATCATTATTCAGGCAGCGAGGAAAACACTTATGGCTTCCACCCCTCCCACAGCCGCATCACGGTCCCGGGCCGGTCAAGCGGCCGGCTTTATGCCCGACGATGTCCCTTCACTGGGCGCCATGCTCAGCCTGGGCTTCCAACAGGTGCTGACGATGTTCCCGGCCACAGTCCTGGTGGCCATCCTGACGAAGTTCGATGTCGGCGTCACGCTCCTGGCCAGCGGTCTCGGCACGATCGTGGCCCTGTTGGTGGCGCGTCGCCGCATCCCCATGTACTACGGCTCGAGCTTCAGCTACATCACGGTGGCCGTCACCACCATGAGCCTGTACGCCAAGGATTGCTTCAATAACCCGGCGATCAACTACTGCCCGGAGGGTGTGCGACTGATCCAGGTGGGCATCCTGGGTACTGCGGTGCTCGAGATCCTGGTCGGGCTTCTGATCATGCGACTGGGCAAATCGGTGCTCGACAAAGTGCTGCCGCCGATCGTCACCGGATCGGTGGCAATCGTGATCGGCATCGCGTTGGCCGGCTCGGCCCTCAACATGGCCGGCGGCCTGAACCCCGGCGAGGCCTCCGTAAACTGGCTCGTGGCCTTCATCACCCTGGTCGCGACTGTGGTCTTCTCGGTGTATCTGCAGAATCGCGGAATCTGGGGCATGCTCCCGATCCTGTTCGGCGCGATCACGGGCTACATCGTCGCCTATTTCTTCGGATTGGTCAGCTTCGACGCCGTGGCCACGGCCCAATGGGTGCAGGCGCCGAAGTGGACACTGCCGGCCTTCGAGGATCCGAGGGCCTGGGGCGCCGTGTTGAGCATCTCTTTGATCGCGATCGCCACGATCCCGGAGAGCACGGCTCACCTCTACCAGATGAGCCTATACATCGACGCGCTTGGTAAGGAGCTCGGCCGTAAGCCGTTCGAGATCAAGAACCTGATCGGCCTTAATCTCGTCGCGGACGGAACCAACGACATCATCAATGGCCTGCTCGGCGGCTGCGCCGGCACGAACTATGGCGAAAACAACAGCCTGATGGCGATCACGCGCAACTACTCAACGGCTGTGTTGATGGTCGCCGGTGTGATGGCGATCCTGCTCGGCTTCGTCGGCAAGCTGGTGGCACTGGTCGGGACGATCCCTGTCGCGGTGACGGGCGGTCTGGCGATCTACCTCTTCGGTGTGATCGGCATGCAGGGCGTGGCCCTCATCCAGAGCGAGAAGGTCAACCTGTTCGAGCCGCGTCAGCTGGCGATCGGGTCGATCATCCTGGTGCTGGGCATCGGTGGCAACCTGTTCATGCCCTCGAGTATCTTCCCCTTCAAGGTGGCCGGCGTCTTCCCTGACGGTATCCCGGCAATCGTCTTTGCCGCCCTCGTTGGCATCCTGCTCAACCTGCTCTTTGTCGTGGTCAATCCTGCGCGCTTTGGCGTGAAGGAGCGCGAGAACCTCAACGCTTGACTTTCCCAAAAAGAAAGGG
>JAEURK010000111.1 GCA_016789175.1 Anaerolineales bacterium | reverse complement strand
GTGGTGCTCGAGGTGATGGTGAACGGCCCGGTGACCAGGGCCGGGATCGTGTCGGTCACGACCAGGTCGAAGGCCGAGGCCGTGGCCGCGGTATTGGTGTAGTTCAGGCGATAGGTCAGCGTGTCGCCGGCGTCCACAGGGGCCGGGGCGATCACGGACTTCGCCAGGCTGATCGTCGGGCGCACCACGGTGACACGCACGCTGGGCGACGTGCCGGAAGCGACACCGTTGACGATCGCGGTCGCGGTGTTGTCGCGGTTGGTGCCGTTGGTATTGCCGGCAATGTTGGCGACGATCACGTTGAATTCGAGCACGATGTACTCGAGGTCCGCATCATCGTCGACGTTCGTGACGGTGCCGGCGCTGAAGGTCGGGTCGACGCCGTTGGTGAACGGCCCGCCCGTGATCGCGCCGCCGGGCAGCGCATAGGTCGGCGTGACAGGGGCGCTGCCGTTGAGCACGGGTGCCGAACCAAGGGTCGTCGAGGAGGCGCAGCTCGGCCCGCTGTTGCAGACGAAGGCCAACCTGGCCGTGCCGTCGTTGAGATAAGTCAGGCCGGCCGGGAGGTTATCCAACAGTTGCAGCGCCGGGACCGTCGATTCGGGCAACAACCCGACGACGCGGTAGCGCACGATCTCGCCGATGGCGCCGTTGCCGCCGCTGGTGCTGCTCTCGGAAGTCTCCACGATCGTCTTGGTCAGGCTCGACGGCGCGGTGATGCTGGCCGGGTCGGTGGTGCGGTAGTCGTTGACCGCCCCACCCGAGCCGTCGCGCTCACCGGTATCGGTGCCTGAGGCGCCGGGCGTGTTCGAGCCGGTCGGGTTGCCGATCGTGCCGGCGCCCGGCAGGCTGGTGTAGGCCACGGCGGCGGTGTTGGTGATCGGAACGCCGAAGGTCAGGTTGTCGAGCCGGGCCGCGTAAGTCAACGTGACGCCGCCGCCGGTCGCGAGCGACGAGACGGTAGCCGTCAGGGCGTTGCCCGAGCTCGAGACCGAGCCGCTGGTGATCGACAACGAGGCCGGGTTGAGCGTCAGTTCGCTCGGGACCACGTCGGTGATGACCAGGTCGTAAGCGATACTGCGGCTCGCACCGGTGGCGTTGGTGATGACGACCGTGTAGGTCACGGTATCGCCGTTGTCGAGCGTGGTCGGGTTGGCGGTCTTGGCCAGGGTCAGCAACGGCTCGACGATCGTGATCGCGGGGGCATTGGCTGTCGCTAACTGACTGCCGCCGACCCGCACGGCGACGCTGTTGGTACGCGTCTCGCCCGCATCGTTGCTGCCGGCGCTGGTGTTGTCGAGCAAGGCGTTGAACTCGACTACGACGTACTCGGTGTCGCTGTCGCGGTCGGCGTTTGTCAGATCACCCAGGCTGTAGGTCACGTCCGTCCCGGTGCTCAACACGGCCGGGCTGATCGCGCCGGCGGCCAGGGTCGCGGTCGGGGTGATGGCACTGTTGCCGCTGAGTACCGGGGTCGTACCCAGGGTCGAAGACGAGATGCAGCCGGCTCCGCCGTTGCAGACAAAGGCGACGTTGATCGTGCCGTCGTTCAGAACGGTCAGACCCGGCGGCACCGTGTCGACCAGCTGGAAGTTGGTCGAGAGGCCCTCGGGCAGCGAAACCGCAAGCCGGTAGCGCGCAATCTCGCCGATGGCCAGGCTGTTACCGCTGGTGTGGGCCTCGGACGTCGCCACGATCGTCTTGGCCGGGCCGACGTTGCGGCTGGTGACGGTTGCCGTATCCGAGAGGCCTGTCGTGGGATGCGAGGGGCCGGCTTCGGCGCCCGCGAAACTCGCGATCTGGCCGGTGTTGATCTGGGCCGAGTTGGGCGCGATGGTGTCGGCCAACTGAAGGTCGTAAACGACCATAACCACGTTGGCGCCGGTGGCGATCGGGCCGCCGGTGTCGCGCCCGGCCGGGAGGCCGCCCACGGTGGCGCTCGGGTCGTTGAGGCGGATGCCGTCACCGAACAAGCCGCCCGAGAGCGAGGTGTAGGCCACGGCGGTCCCGGCGCCGTCATAGACGCGCAGGTTCAGTCCGGCGCCGGCGGGCGGGACGACAAAACCGGACGGGAGGGTGTCGGTGACGACGACGTCGAAGGCGTCGGCGCCGCCGGCGTTTTCGAGCGTGATCGCGAAGCTGACCAGGTCACCGGCATCGATGCCGCTCAGGTTGCTGTTGATCGGCGTCGCCGCCAGGGCCGCGCTCGAGATCGGGCCGCCGCTCCACGGCAACCCGGCCGTGCCGGGTGCGACGAAGCTGACCGGGCCGACCGTAGCCGGTGCAAACACCCCGCCGGTGCCGTTGGTGGCCACGACGCCTTTGAGGATCGCCAGTTCGGGCTGGCCGAGCTCGATCATCACGATGCTGTCATCGACCTGGCTGCCGGCGTTGGTCGTGCCCTCACTGGCACGCACCTGGTTGGTCAGGAACAGCCCGTCGACAAAGGGATCGTCGCTGACCGTGACCGTGAAGAGCACGTCGACTGTGGTGCTGGAGTCGCCCGGGTCGTCGTAGCTGCCGAAGCCGAAGGCTACAGTGTTGCTCGAGGCCGTCGTGGTGATCACGGGCGTGATCCCGGTCACGGCGAAGGCGGTGTCACTTGGGCCGTACTTGGCCATGCCGCTCGGCGGCGCCCCGGCCGAGACGGTGGTGGTGAAGACCGTGATGGTGGTGGCGTCGAACACCGGCAGCGGCAGATAGTCCGTGAACTCGAGGTTTTCGAAGTCGGTCTGCGGCAAGGTGTAGGTGAATCGATAGGTAACCGTGTCGCCCGGCTCGATGATGACCGAATTGCAGACCGGGCAGACGACGCCATTCAGGGCGTAAATCGTCTTTTCCAATACGCCCTTGGCGAGTTCGAACTGGGCAGCGCTGTCGTCCGCTTCGCTGAAGCCGGTTGGCGTCGTCGCATCCGCGACGGCCAGGACGGCGCCGTCGATCGTGACGGTGTTGGTCAGCACGTCGCCCTGGTCGACCGACGGGTCGCCCGAGGGATAGGTGTCGGAGAAATCCTGCTGCACAACCGCGCGGACGCGGATCTGGGCCGTGGTGGCGCCGTCATTGAAGCCGGCGCAATCCGGCGCCGGCCCGCCGGTGCCTGTCGTCGGCACGCAGCCGCCGACGAAGCGCCCATCTTCGCCGCGCGTGAACAATTCATCCGAAAGCCGGAAGTGAACTGTGGTCGATCCATCCGTAGCGGGGTTGACGTCATCGCCGATCTGGCTGATATCGACCGTGACATTGGCCGGGTCGAACCCGGCGGACGCGCTCGTGAACCCGTTCCCGGCCACGCTCAGGGTCGGGGTAAAGGAGGTATCCCACCGCTGTCCGTCCGAGAAGGTGTCGGTGATGACCGTCGAATTGAAGACGAAGAAATCCGAGATCTGCACGTCGAGCGTGTACTCGACGACGTCGTCGGGCGAGTAACCGGTCGGCGCGTTGTCGATGACGACTGCCACGCCCTTCTGGATCGCGATCGCCTGCTCTTCGAGAATATGGTCGTTAACAGTGACATTGCTGCTGACCGGCCCGGCCGCGTCACGGCCGTCGATCGGCGTCCAGGTGCCTGAGGCGCTTGCGTCGTCCGGGGCGAGCCGGTCGTCCCCGGTAGCCGGGTCAAGCACATCCGTGCCGGTGGCACGCAGAAGCGGCACATAGTATGAGAACAACATCGACGCATCGTCGGCGCCGGCGGTGCCTGTCGCGGCGCTCAACCGGCGCGTCAGGGTGCCGCCGGGCAACACCAGGCTGGGTGTGATCACGGCCGTGACGGTCGGCGAACCGATGGCGGTCGTCACAGCGTCGGTGGACAGGTACTGGAGGCTGTCGGTCAGCACATCGGTCAGGTTGAGATTTGTGAGGGTCTGACCGTCGGCGATGTCGACTGTGATCCGGTACTGGCGCGGATGGTTCGGGCCGGTAGCCGTCTCATCCTCCGGCCCGATGTAGGTCTTGGTCAGCGTAAACAACTGCGGGGTCACGGTCGCCGTGGCGGTCGATCCGATGATCGGTGTGTTGCCGGTCGGAATGCTGCCATAAGCGAAGCCGCCGGTCGCGCGGAGCGTCAACGGCGTGCTCACATCGGCCAGGTTGCTGAGCGCGGCCGTAATCAGCACGTCGGCGCCCGGTTGGCCGACCGCGAAGCTGCCGAAGGGCAGCTGCAAAACGACCACTTGGGTCCCGACCGTGCAGGCGGTCGAGAGGCCCGTGAGCGGATGCGTATAGGTGCCGGAGCACTGGAACGGCGCCATCAGCGGCGTCAAAGGTGAGCCGAGGTAGCTGGCGCTCGTGAACGACACACCGTCGTCGATCGCCACCCCGGCGCCATCGGCGCCCTCCATGGGCAACTCGACGTTGAGGTACGGGCCGTAACCCACTTCCCCCACACCGCCGGTGTTCGCGAAGCTGACCGTGAACGCAATCGGCTCGCCGATCATGGCGTTGGCCGGGGGCGTGATCGTGGTGCTGGGTGTGGGCGCCGCCCAGGCTGCCGGAGCGGGTCCGGCCAATTGTGCCAGGGTGAGGCCACACAAAACCAGGCCGCGCAGGACGATCGACGGAGCGTTCGAGCGGGTCAGCAGCTGCATATTTCGCCTCTTGAATCCAAATTCACCAGACCCAACCGACGGTTAGGCGGACGGTTCAGGTTATGCCAAGCAAGTTGCGTGCCGCAATAAGGCAGCCGTAAATTCGGGGGCGATCACCCTATATTGAAAGCGCCCCGCAGGCTCGACCTGCGGGGCGCTGTACCCGGCCATCTCAGCGGAAACGCGCCTGCCACTCGAACAATTTGGACAGGGCCTGCATCGGGGGCAAGGCGTTCAGGTCCAAAGCCTTGAGCTCGTCGAGCAAGGGGTTGGTCTCGGGGAACAACGCCATCTGGGCCGGGGAGTCGTCGGTCAGGCGCACCGCCCGCCCACCGCTGGCCTCCAGACGCTCCAGGATCTCCTGAGCGCGGCCGATCACGGCCCGGGGCAGCCCGGCCAGCTGGGCAACGTGGATGCCGTACGAGCGATCCGCCGAGCCCGGGATGATCTTGTGCAGGAAGATCACGCGCTCGCCCTCTTCGGTGACGGCCACGTTGTAGTTGCGCACGCCCGGCAACACTGCCGCCAGGTCGGTCAGCTCGTGATAGTGCGTGGCGAACAGGGTCTTGGCCTTGAGGCCGGGATGGTTGTGAACGTGTTCGACGATGGCCCAGGCCAGCGACAACCCGTCGTACGTGCTCGTGCCACGCCCGATCTCGTCGAGCACCAGCAGGCTGCGAGCCGTGGCGCCGTGCAGGATGTTGGCCGTCTCGACCATCTCGACCATGAACGTTGACTGCCCGGCATGGATCTCGTCCTGCGCGCCGATCCGGGTGAAGATGCGATCGAACAGCCCCAGGCGGGCCGAGGCCGCCGGCACAAAGCTCCCGATCTGGGCCAGCAGCACGATTTGCGCTGCCTGCCGTAGATACGTCGACTTGCCGGCCATATTCGGGCCGGTGATGACGCGCACGACCTCGCCTGGCTCAAAGACCACGTCGTTGGCCACGTAGCGCTGCCCGGCCTCGAGGTACTGCTCGACAACCGGGTGCCGACCGTCGATGACCTCGAGCAGGGCCTGCTCCACGATCTCGGGGCGGGTGTAGTTGTGCCGAGCCGCTGTCTCGGCCAGGGCGGCGAAGACATCCAGCTCGGCCAGGGCATGCGCGGTGGCCAGAAGCCGGCCGGCCGTGGCCGCGATCTGGGCACACAGATCCTTGAACAAACGCGTCTCGACGTCAAGGATGCGTTCCTCGGCGTTGAGCACCAGGGTTTCGTACTCTTTCAGCTCGGGCGTGATGTAGCGCTCGGCGTTGGTCAACGTTTGCTTGCGGATGTAATCAGCCGGGGCCTGTTCGCTCTTGCCGCGGCTGATCTCGATGTAGTAGCCGAAGACCTTGTTGTAGCCGACCTTGAGGGTCTTGATGCCGGTCCGCTCGCGTTCGGATTGCTCGAGCCCTGCGATCCACTCGCGGGCATGGCGTGACGCTTCCAGGATCTCATCCAACTCGCGGGCATATCCGCTGCGGATGATGCCGGTCTTCGAGAGCACAGCCGGCGGCTCTTCCGCGATGGCCAGGAGTAGCAGCTCCAGCACATCACCACAGGGGTCGAAGCCGGCCAGGCCGAGCTCGAGCGGCGCAGCCGCCAGTTTGTGGGCCAGATCGGGCAGCGCCGCCAACGTCTCACGCAGCGCGACCAGATCGCGCGGTTGAGCCGAACCGGCGATGATCCGGTTGGTGATGCGCTCGACGTCGCTAAGTGGCTTGAGCGCGGCCAGCAATTCGGCCCTGAGCAGGCCCTGGGCGTGCAGAGTGCCCACCCGATCATGGCGCCGCCGGATCCGACCGAGATCGAGCAACGGCTGGCTGACCCACTGCCGCAACAGGCGCGCGCCCATCGGCGTGGTTGTGTGATCGAGCACCCCCAGCAGCGAGCCCCGGGTCTGACCGCCGCGCAGGGTCTCGGTCAATTCGAGGTTGCGACGGGTGGCCGGGTCGAGCGTCATGAACTCGCCCAGGTGGTACAGACGGACGCGCGTCAACAGGCGCAGCGCGCCGGGTTGGGTGTCGCGCACATAGCCGAGCACGGCCGCGCAGGCCGTTGTCGCCAGTGCCTGCCCCTCGAGCCCGAGCCCGGCCAATGATCCGGCTCCGAAATGGTCGAGCAGCGTATTGCGGGCCCGGCCGGGGTCGAACTTCTTGGGCGCCAAACTGGTGCGCGGCACCGTCACCCCGGCCAGGGCTTCGGCGGGCAGGTCTTCCGACACCAGCAATTCCGCCGGGCGCAGCCGCACCAACTCATGCCGGGCTTGCGCCCGCACATCGGCGCCCGTCAGCACCGCGACGCCGAAGTGGCCGGTCGTGATGTCGGCGTGCGCCAGAGCGCCGTGCTCGCCTGCGATCACCAGGGCGGCCAGGTAGTTGTTGCGAGCCGCATCCAGCAGGCCGGGCTCGACGATTGTGCCGGGCGTGACCACCCGGATGACCTCGCGCGTGACCAGGCCGTTGATCGGCTCGCTCCCGGTCTGCTCACAGATCGCGACATGGTGGCCGTGTTCGATCAGACGCGCGATATAGGTGTCGACTGCGTGAAAGGGGATGCCGGCCATCGGCACACGACGCGTGCCGTTCTTGTACATGTTGGCCCGGCTGGTCAGGACGATCTCGAGGTCGCGCGCGATCGTCTCGGCGTCATCGTCGAAGGTCTCGTAAAAATCGCCCAACCGAAAGAAGAGGATCGTATTCGGGTAAGCGCGCTTGATCTCCAAATATTGCCGACGCAGCGGCGTCGGCTCATGCTCGATATCGGACATGAGGTTTGCATCCATCAATTGTTGACTGTTGATTTCTGATTGCTGCTTGGTTCTCCATCAGCAATCAGGAATCAACAATCAGCAATCACAAGGATCCCAGCGCGGCTTCGGTGTCGGGGAACACGCGGAAAAGCGGGTCGAGACCGGCCATCTCGAGCACTTCTTTGACGCGCACCGAAGGCTGGGCCAGGATGACCGCCCCGCCCTTCGGCTTGAGCGCTTTCTGGGCCGCGATCAGCGCGCGCACACCGGCGCTGCTGATGTAATCCGTGCCGTCCATCTCGAGGATGACGTGGGTCGAACCGGCATCGACCTGCTTCTGCAGCGCCTCTTCAAACTTGGCCGCCACGCTGGCGTCGACGCGACCGGTGATTCGCAGCACGTTGGCTCGTTTGTGTTCGCGGATGATGATGTCCATAAGTTCCTTGATGCCTCTGCTTGCGTCGTGCGGCGGACGGTGGCAATGATAATGCAGCCGCCTGCATTCGGCAATGCGCGGCGCCTGGAGCGTTCCGATTATCGCTTCAGCATCTCCAACGACATGACGAGATCGGTCTTGGCCCTCACCGAGTGCTTGAGCTGCGCCGGCATGTAGGCCCACGCCCCGGCCGCAGCCTCACGCACCTCGTCACCAAAGGTCAGTGTGGCTTCACCGCTCAGGATATGGATCACCGCCGGCACCGCGGCCGTGTGCTCCGACAGCACCTGCCCGGCCGCGAACTGGAAGACGACCAGCTTAAGCGACTCGGTATCGGCCAGCGTGCGGCTCAAGATGCCGTCCGAAGGCAGATCGAGCGGTTGATACAAGGCCTCGAGGTACGTGAACGTCTGGCTCATGATCGCCCTCCGTTACTGTCTGATGTACTCGGCTAGCAATTGGGCGGTGTGGACAAGCGACTGGCGGTGCGTGCGCTCGTAGTTGTGCGAGGCGTCCACACCCGGACCGACCAGGCCGACCCGCACGTCGCCGCCGGCCCGCCAGTACGCCTCGCCGTCTGAGCCGTAGTACGGATAGATATCGACCGTGTGCGGGATGCCCGCCGCGGTGGCCAGGTCCCGCAGCTTGCGGTTCATGTCGGGATGATAGGGCCCACCCGAGTCCTTCACACAAATGCAGGCACTGAACTCGTCCGAGGCCTGCCCCGGCCCGACGGCAGCCATGTCGACCGTCAGCAGTTCGACCAGGTCGGCCGGCCAGCCCGAGGCCGCCCCGTGACCGACCTCTTCGTAGTTGCTGATGTGGATCGTGGTCCGCTGGGCCGGGCGCTCTCCGGCCCGCTCGAGCGCGGCCAGCGCGGCATACACGCAGGCCACAGCCGCCTTGTCATCGAGATGACGCGAGCGGACAAAGCCGGCCGCTCCCACCTCGACCCGCGGATCGAAAGCGACCACGTCCCCGACCCCGATCCCGAGGGCCCGGGTCTCTTCGGCTGAGCGCGTACGCGCGTCCAGACGCACCTCGAGCGCATCGTCGTCGCGCTTGGTCTCGCCGGTGGCGGCGCCGAAAATGTGGCTGGAGGCCTGGTTGAGCAGCAGGCTGCCGCGCACCTGTCCACCGTCGTGGGTGAAGATCGTGCAGCCCTCGCCCTCGATGGTGTTCCAGGCGAAGCCGCCGATCTTGGTCAGCTTGAGGCGGCCGTTGGGCTTGATCTCCTTGACCATCGCGCCGAGCGTGTCCACGTGGGCCGTGATTCCGCGGGGCGCATCGCCCGACCGGCCCGGTATCGTCAACACCAACGCGCCTTTGTGGGTGCGTATCGGCGCGCCAAAGCGCGCGAATCGCTGCTCGCAGAGCGTGATCGCCGCCTCCGTCCAGCCCGTCGGGCTGGGCGTGTTCAAGAGCGGCACCAAAAAGTCAAGCAGGTCGTCGATGTCGATGAGAAGCGGGGTCGTCATAGGCTCATTATAGAGGGGTCAGTCAGCGGCTCATGAGAGCAATTACCGACCCCTTCCCGCCCCTTTTCCGGTGACCGGGGTTTCCGGCGCTGCATACAATGAGACCGGAGGATATATGCACAAGATGCGTTGGGCCGTGGCGATGGTTTTGATGGGTTTGTTGCTCGCGCCGTTGGGTGTCTCGCGCCCGGCTCAGGCCGCGGTCGATCGCGTGCTCTACGCCGATGCGCTCGGCAGCGGCGTGCAAAATTGGTCGTGGGATACGACGGTCAACCTGGCCAACACCTCACCGGTACAGGCCGGTTCCAACGCGATTGCCGTGACGTACACCGCAGCCTGGGGCGGGCTCTACCTCCACCTGGATACGCCGCAAAGCACAACAGGCTATGACCGCTTTCGCTTTTATGTCCGCGGGGGCTCGACGACGGCACACTTGAGGTTTCAGGTGAACGGCACCCAGTCGGGCGGCACTATCACGGCTCCGCCGGGTGGCTGGACCCTGGTCGAGGCCAGCCTGGCGTCGGTCGGCTCACCCGCCACAGTCGCCGATTTGTACTGGCAGGACTCCACCGGTGCAGCCCAACCGACCTTTTACATCGACAGCATCACGCTCGTGGCCAGCACCGGTTCACCGACCAACACGCCCCTGCCCTCGGTCACGCCTACGGCCTCAGGCGGCCCGGCGCTCAGCGTCAACGTGACCGCGGACCGGGCCACCATCAGCCCCTGGATTTACGGCCTGAACTACCCCGATCCAGGCCTGGCCGAAGACCTCGCACTGCCGGTCGCGCGGTGGGGCGGCAACTCGACCACGCGCTACAACTGGCAACTCGACGTCTATAACACGGGCAGTGACTGGTTCTTCGAAAACATCACCAACCCGGTGGCGAACGTCAACGCCCTACCCGCCGGCTCGGCGGCCGATCAGTTCGTGCTCGCCAACCAGGCCGCCGGCAGCGACACGTTGCTGACCGTTCCGCTCATCGGCTGGGTCGCCAAACGCCGGGTGGGCAGCCACCCCTACGACTGCGGCTTCAAGGTCTCGGTGTACGGCGCCCAGGGCTCGACCGACCCGTGGGACAGTGATTGCGGCAACGGTGTGACGCCCGGCGGCGCCGACATTGCAGGCAACAACCCGACCGATACCAGCGTGGCGATCACGTCAACATTCGTGCGCGATTGGATCCTGCACCTCAAGTCGACCTTCGGCTCGGCCGCAGCCGGCGGTGTGCGCTTCTACAACCTCGACAACGAGCCGATGCTGTGGAACAGCACCCACCGCGATATCCATCCGGCCGCCACGACCTACGATGAAATGGCGACCCGCACGATCGACGTGGCCGCCGCCGTCAAACAGGCCGACTCGACGGCCATGACGCTTGGGCCAGTCTTGTGGGGCTGGTGTGCATACTTCTACTCGGCCCGCGACGACTGCGGAGCGAGCACGCAAGACTACACCTCGCACGGTAACACGTATTTCGTGCCCTGGTATCTGGCCCAGATGCGGGCCTATGAACAGTCCAACGGCACGCGTCTGCTGGATTTCCTCGACCTCCACTATTACCCGCAGGCCGGGAGCGTGGCGCTCAGCTCCGCCGGCAATGCCACCACCCAGGCGCTCCGCCTGCGCAGCACACGATCGTTGTGGGACCCGACTTACATCGACGAAAGCTGGATCGCAAGCATGGGGCTGGATGGCGGCGTCGTCAAACTGATCCCGCGCATGCAGACCTGGGTCGATACCTACTACCCCGGCACACGGCTGGCGATCACGGAGTACAACTGGGGCGGGCTCGAACACATCAACGGCGCGCTGGCGCAGGCCGATGTGCTCGGCATCTTCGGGCGCGAGGGGCTCGACCTGGCCACGCTGTGGGCGCCGCCGGAGCCGAACCAACCGGGCGCGTTTGCTTTTCGCATGTACCTCAACTACGACGGCGCCGGCTCGGCATTCGGCGAGACCCATGTCCGCGGCGTCAGTACCAATCAAGAGCAACTGGCCGTTTACGCCGCCCAGCGCTCGGCTGATCAGGCCGTGACTGTGATGGTGATCAACAAGACCGCCGGCAGCCTATCGACCACGCTCAGCCTGAGCAACTTCTCGGCTGCCTCGGGGGCTCGCGTCTTCCGCTACTCGAGCGCCAACCTGGCCGGCATCGTCCGTCAACCGGATCTGGTGATCACATCCAACAACCTGCTGCTGACCCTGCCCGCCAACTCGATCACGTTGATCGAGCTCAAGCCGGGCACGCCCCTCAACCTCACGCCGCGCGTGCGCATGCCGATGCTGGCACGTTAATCGAGGAGCGAGGAGCGAAGTGCGACTCGCTCCTCGCCCTCCCCTGCCGCTTGACTCTCCAGTCCCTGGAAGGTGTATCCTCACCTCCGAGGCATGGCCATGCTCAAAATAGGCGAATTCTCACGCATCAGCCAGGTGCCGGTTAAGACGCTGCGCTACTACGAAGAACTGGGCCTGATCAGCCCGGCGCGGGTCGACGCCTTCACCAACTACCGCTACTACCGTGTCGAGCAACTTCCGCGGCTCAACCGCATCCTGGCCCTGAAGGAACTCGGCTTCTCTCTGGAGGAGATCCGGCAGGTCGCCAACGAAGGGGTCTCGCTCGAGAACCTTCGGGGGATGCTTCGCCTTCGGCAGGCCGAGCAGGCCGCCCAGGTGGCGGAGGCGCAAGAGCGTCTCGCGCGTGTGGAAGCACGGCTGAGGCTCATCGAACTGGAGGGACTTGTGACCCATTACGACATCGTCATCAAGCACGTCGAGGCCTGTCGCGTCGCTGGCGCGCGCGGGGTCGTGCCCGGTTACGATCAGCAGGGGCCGCTGTGGGCTGCCCTGTATCGCGGTCTTGGCGCGCAGCAGGCACACTTCACCGGGCCGTGTCTGACCGTTTACCACGAGGACGAACTCAACGAAGCCCGGATCGATCTCGAAGTCTGCCAAAGGTACGATGGCCCGCCGCTCACCGACCCGGCAATCACGATCCATGACCTCCCGGCCGGCACGATGGCCTGCGCCGTGCACCATGGGCCGTACGCCACGCTCTCCCAGGCCTATGAGGCCGCCCTGCCCTGGATCGAGGCCAATGGCTATCGCGTGGTCGGACCCGCACGGGACATCTATCTGCGAGCGGCCGGAAACGGCGATCAAAACGACGCCGATTGCGTGACCGAGGTCATGTTCCCGGTCGAGCGCGCTGCGTAAAAGGGAGGAGGGAGGAGGGAAGAGGGAGGAGAGTCGCTCCTCCCTCTTCCCTCTTCCCTCCTCCCTCTTCCCGCCTCTCACACAGCCATCGCGATCCCCCGTTGCGCCGGACGGCTCCGTCGGATCAACCACAGGCTACCCGCCGCCAGGCCGACGATGGCGACGTAGCCCATCCAGTCGGCGCCCGGGATAAGGATCGGCTGGGCAAACGCGATCAGATCGACGGCGACGTGGATGACGATCGCCAGCGGGTAGGCCCAGCGCTCGCCCCGGCTGACCGCGCGCCACACCAGGAACGTGAAGCCGAGGTGACCGACCAGGATCAACAGCCGCGAGCCGGCACCGATCAGGAAGTACGCGGGCTCCGGCTGGATCGCCTGCATCTCGGCCGGCAGCCAGTCGCGCATGAAGAAGAACGCGACGACACCGATCGCCGTCTGCAACCCGAGCACGATCGACTCCACGCCGCCGTGCGCGGCCCCGGCGACGAGCGCTCCGCGCCAGTTGTTCGGGTCACGCAGGGCCGCGCTGCGCCGGTAATACAGGAACCGTGAGGTCTCCTCGACGATCCCGGCCGTGAGCGAAAGCGCCACCGGCCAGACCAGCGGCTGGGGGCCGAAGACCGCCGTTGCCGCCATCGGAACACCGATGATGAAAGGCAACGCCGTGAGCCAGGTCAGGCACCCGAGCCCGACCATCCGCCAGGAGACGTTGAACCAGCGGGTCAATACGACCCACAGGATTGGTGGAACACCGAACATGACCGCCAGTTGTAGAAGTGCGGCAGTGAGCGCCATTGCGGCTGTCCTTTGTTGTACTCAGGGCTTGGGTTGATTTCGATACGTCTGCGCGGCATAGAGGCCGAGGCCGATCGCGATCCCGATCGGGATGCCGAAGGCGCCCAGGCCGGCGGCCATCAGGGCTGCGCCGATCCCGGCCCCGATCGCCAGCCAGACTCCAACGTTTGCACTCGTCTTGGGTTGCTGATCCATGTTCAGGGCCTTTTCATCGCGCCGACCTGAGCGCGCCCAGGGCCGCGCCCAGCCCCACGCCGATCGCCAATGCCGCCGGGCCGAAGCCGGCAGCCATCAGGGCCGCCCCGATGCCGGCGCCGATCGCGATCCAACTGCCAAACGAATTGCGGCGAGCCAGGTTGTCGTTCATCCCGATTTCTCCGTGTCGTTCCTCTTGATGAAGGCAGGATAGGATCGATCGTCGGCGCCAGCCTCATCCGCCCGGCTGATCCCAAGGCAAACAAAAGGGCCGACCCCTGGGTCGGCCCTGCGGTCGGGGCGCGCGTATATCGTTCGATCTAGGCGGGGCTCGGGGACCCTCTACTCCAGGTGCACCAACCCGCGCCGCAGCGCTTCGGTGACGGCCTGGGTCCGGTCCTGCACGCCCAGCTTGCCGAGCAGGCTGTTGACATGCACTTTGACCGTGCCCTCGGCGATGTTCAGCTCGGACCCGATCTCTTTATTGCTGCGGCCGGCCACGATCAGGCGCAGCACGTCACGCTCGCGCTCGGTCAGCGGCTCGGCCAGCATGCGATCGGCCAGCCTGGTCGCGATCTCCTCGGGGATCCGTTTGCCTCCGGCGTACACAATCCGCACCGTATCGACGATCTCGTCGCGGGGTGTGTCCTTGAGCAGGTAGGCGCGCGCGCCGGCCTGAAGTGCCCGAAAGATGTCTTCGTCGCCGTCGAACGTGGTCATCACGACCACCCGGGCCTCGGGCCAGACCGCCCGGATCTGGGTGATCGCGTCGACGCCACCCAGCTCGGGCATGTTGAGGTCCATCAGGATCACGTTCGGGCGCAGCTCGAGCGCCAGTCGCACGGCTTCGACCCCGTTGGCCGCCTCGGCGACGGTGCGCAGGTCCGGCCTCCGGTTGAACATCGCGGCCAACCCCTCCCGCACCACCGGGTGGTCGTCAGCGATCAGCAGCGTGATGGGTTCGGTCATGTCATCGCTTTCTGAGTCAGCGGGATCGTCGCCGTCACGGTCGTGCCGGACGGACCGGTCTCGACGGCCAACGCGCCGCCATGCCGCGCCGCCCGCTCGCGCATACCGATCAGGCCAAAACCACCCGACTCGGGCGCGGGCTGGGCCACCAGGCCGCGGCCGTCGTCAACGATCTGCAGAGACAGGACATCGGCCTCAACCCGCAACACCAGCGTCAGGGTCGTCGCCTGCGCGTGCTTGAGCGCGTTGGTCACCGCCTCAAGCGCGATCCGGAGCAGATCGTCTTCCAGTGCCGGATCCAGCGCCGGCAGCTCCGGCGCAAACTCAAACCGTACCGCCAGGCCGGCCGGGTGCGCCAGGGTCAGCACGCTTTCGCGCAGGGCCGCGCTGAGCGAGCGCTGGGTGAGGGCTTTGGGCCGCAAGGCCCAGACCGACCGGCGCGCCTCCGCCAGGCTCTCGCGCGCCAGCGTCCGAGCGCGCGCAATATGGCCGGCGGCCTCCTGCGGCGACCCGGTCGCCGCGTCCTCGGCGGCCTCAAGCTGGACGACGATGCCCGTGAAACCCTGAGCCAGGGTATCGTGGATCTCGCGCGCCATACGGTTGCGTTCGGTCAGGACCGCGCTCTCGCGGGTGGCCTGCGCCAGGCGTGTGATCTGCATCGCCAGCGAGAGCTGGCGCATCAACGCCTGCGCCAGCCCGATCTCGTCGGACCCAAACGCGCGCCGGTCGGTGCGGTTGATGGCCAGCAGGCCGATCAGCTCGCCTTCGCCCTGCCCGCCCACATCGGGGCCGCTCAGCAACGGCACGTACAGCACCGAGTGGATGCCTTCGGCGAGCATGCGCTCACGGTTCACCAGGCGCGGGTCGTTGGCCACGTCCGCGATTTCAAACGGGCGGCGAAGTTGGAGCATCTCCTGCCAGACCGGGACCTGCGCGACGGGCACCGGCTCCAGGCGCGCGCCCGGAACCGCTTCCGGCGCAAGCACGCGGCCGTTCATCACAGCCCGGTACAGACGCAGGGTCTGATCCTGTGGCTCTAACCGAAACAGCGACGCGAACTGCACCCGCAACTGCTCGGCCAGCACCGCCAGCACCTGCTCGAGCAGCGAGTCGGTGGTTGAATCGGCGGCCAGCGCTTCGGCCGTGCGGGCCAGGGCCAATGCCTGCCCGCGCGCCGAGACGACCGCCCGTTCGAGCGAGTTGGCGAACAGCCAGGTGCCTGCGCCGGTGACGGCGATAAGCGCGCACCACACGGCAGCGATGGGCCCGAGCTCAGCCCAGGTTTTCGGCGCACCCGTGGGGGTCCACCATCCATAGACCTCGCCGGCCGCCATCATCACGATCCAGCCGCAGTAGAACACCGACCAGGTCACCGTGAAAGCGCCGCCGACGACCAGGCCGCACAACACGATGCCCACCAGGAACAGGCCGTTGATCGGGTGCGCGAGCCCGAAGGTCTGCGAGGCGTAGATGATCGGCTGGCTGACGCCGGCCAACAAAAACGCCGCTGCCAACGCCACGCGGGTCGGGCTGCCGCGCACCATCCACGCGCACACCCCGCACAGCGCGATCAGGCCGAGCGCGTCCCAGGGATACAGATGGGTCGCGCGCAAGCCCACCAGCCCGGCCAACAGATAAGCCAGGCTCAGGGCCGCCACAGCGACCAGCAGCGGTCGCAGCAGTTCAGCTCGTAACTCAAGTAAGGGCACGACGGGGACGGAGCGCGTATTCGCCATGGACCGCCATTGTACGCGGGAGATGCGTGATCAGAGATGGGTGATACCAACCCTGCAGGGCTAACGCATCTAAAGTGAACCGGTGCGATTTATGCCACGAATTTCACGAATTGAAAAGAATCGGCACGAACGATCCCCTTTCGTGGGAATTCGTATCAATTCGTGAAATTCGTGGCCAAGAACCCGGTCTTCGCGAATAAGACGCGATAGCCCTGACCAACCCTGCCGGGCAATCAGCTCCGCTATCGTCCTGACGTATAATTAAGGGATGTTCACCGAGCGGCACGCCCATCACCATCGAAACGGCGACTGACCACCGGGCCACCCAGGCATCGAGATCTCTCAACGCGGGCCCGACGCCCGCGTTTTTGTTTGAGGCGATGACATGAAAAACAAAGTCCCCACCGTCAAGGGCACCCGCGAGTTCTACCCCGAGCAGATGGCGTTGCGTAACTGGCTGTACGCCAACATGCGCTCATCCGCCCAGACCTTCGGCTATCAGGAGTGGGACGGGCCGTTCCTCGAGACGCTGGATCTGTATGCGGCTAAATCCGGCGAGGAATTGGTGAAGGAGCAGGCCTTTGTCTTCAACGATCGCGGCGGCGACCAGATCACGCTCCGGCCCGAGCTGACGCCCTCGCTGGCCCGTATGGTGGCGGCGCGTCAGGGTCTGCTGCCGCGTCCGATCCGGTGGTGGAGCTTCGGACCGTTCTGGCGCTATGAGCGCCCGCAGAAGGGGCGCTCGCGCGAATTCTTCCAGTGGAACGTCGATTTGCTGGGTGTCGACAGCCCGGCCGCCGACGCCGAGCTGGCCGCCGTGTCCGCGACCTTCTTCGCCAACGTCGGCCTCGGCCCGGATGAGGTCCGGATCCAGTTCAACAATCGGCGCCTGATGGACGCCGAGCTGGCGGCCCTCGGCCTGACCGAGCGCAAGCGCGAGGTCTTCCGCCTGATCGACCGCCGCGATAAGATGCCGGCCGAGGCCTGGGACACCTACGCGACCGACCTGGGCGTGACAACCGACCAGCTGGTCGGGCTAAAGGCGCTGCTGGCCGACACCGAGCTGTGGCGCAAGTCGGAGGAGTGTCAGGCCTTCGTGAGCGCCGCCACTGCGCTCGGCATCGCGCCGTATCTCGAGTACGACCCGACCGTGATCCGCGGCCTGGATTATTACACCGGCACCGTCTTCGAAGCCCGCGACCGCGAGGGTGAGTTCCGAGCCATCCTGGGCGGCGGCCGCTACGACAACCTGGTCGGCGACGTCGGCGGCGATCGCCTGCCCGGCGTCGGCTTCGCCATGGGCGACGTCGTGATCGGTCTGGTGGCGCAGAAGTACGGGAAGGCCGCCGGGCTGCGCGCTTCGCCGACGCAGGTGCTGGTGACGGTCTTCAAGCCGGACCTGCTCGACGAGACCCTCAAACTGGCCGCCGAGCTGCGCGCGGCCGGCCTGAAGACCGAGTGGTATCCCGAAGCGATCAAGCTCGACAAGCAACTCAAGTACGCCGATGCCGTCGGCGCGCGTTTTGCGGTTATCGTCGGGCCCGACGAGCTCGCCAACGGCGTGGTCATGCTCAAGGATCTAGGCACCCGCACGCAACGCGCCGTGCCGCGCGCAGAACTCGCGGCGGCGATCGCGAACGCCTGAGCGCTGACCGGAATCACCAGCGGGCCCCTATGGGCCCGCTTTCGATTCGTGCGCGGCTCTCAATCGCCGGCCGGTGACAGGCCCTCCGAACGTAGCGCCGTATGCGCGCGCCGATCAAGCGGGTAGCGCAGCAACACCGGCACCGCCAGGAACATCAGCACCGCCGGGGCAAGCGCAAACATCACGCGAATCGCCAGCAGCGACTCGGCCCCCTGGGCGACGTTCGGCACATAACCGGCCGCCTGGAGCACGTAGCCGGGCAGCGTGATCCCGATCGTGCGCATGATCTTGTCGCTCAGGCCGTAGACGCCGTAATACACGCCCGCTTCGCGCGAACCCTCGGGCGCCGCTTCGACCACGTCGGGCAACATCGCCCACGGCAACACCCAATGGGCCGACATGCCCAGCCCGGTCAGGCCGATCAGGGCGTATACGGCTGCCGGTTGCCCCGCTCCGACGAAGAACAGCCCCAGCACGCCAAAGGCCGACAACCCGATGCCCAGGCCGTACCCGACTGCCTTGCCCCACCGATCCGCCACCCGTTTCCAGACCGGCACGCCCGCGCCGATGATCACGAACAGGATCAGCAGCACGGTCTCCACGGGCAACATCCCGCCCAGCACGTATGTCACGTGATAGACCAGCATGGTCTGCAACAATGTAAAGGCCAGACGCGCCAGGCTGAAGGCCGTCAGCAGAGTCGTGAAAGGGGTGTTGCGCAGCGTGCCCCACATCGCGCCGAGCAACGGCTGCGCGCTCACGGTCGCGGCCCGGGCCGGCTCGCGCACCCGCCAGGCCACCAGGGCCAGCGCCAGCCCGGCCAGCCCGCCGAAGATCGCGCCGACCGCGAGATAGCCCAGGCCCGGATCCGTGAAGCGCCCGACGATCGTGCGCGTCGCAACCCCGCCGAGCACGTAACCAAGCACGGTGCCGATCGCGCCGACGGCCATCAGGCTGGTGCGTTCGTCGTAGTCGTCGGTCATCTCCGCGCCCAGAGCGTTGTATGGCACGCTGACCAGCGTAAAAAGCGTGTCGAACAGGGTGTAGGTCAGCGCGATCCACACAAAGGCCCAAAGCGAGTCGAGCCCGCGCGGCACCGAAAAGAGCAGGATGGTGGTCAACACCAGCGGCAGGGCGCCGTAGATCAGATAGACGCGACGTCGGCCGTGGCGCGAGCCCGTGCGGTCGCTCATCCAGCCCATCAAGGGATCGTTGAGGGTGTCCCAGACTTTGCCGATCAGCAGCGCCGAGCTGGCGATCGCCGGCGGCACCAGGGCCACGTCGGTGTAGAAGTTCAACAGAAAGATCGCGGTCGAGGAGATCAGGAGCGTGATCGCGAAACCGCCGGCCGAGTAGAACAACTTCTGTCCCAACGGGATGGGATGCCCCGGCGCGGTCTGCTGTGGGTGTGTCATGCGATTGCTCCTTCAGGCGTTTCCAGCGCGGCTCGGATCTCACGCCTCAAGACTTTGTTCAGATAACTGCGCGGCAACTCCGGCAGCACCTGGATTCGCTCCGGCACCTGCCAGTCGGGCAGCCGCACCCGCAGGAAATCGCCCAGGTCCTGTCTGAACTCGACCAACGAACGATCGCGCCAGGCCCGGCGCAGCGACACCACCAGGACCAGGCGGCCGGATCCATCCGCGACCAGACAGGCCTCCTTGACCGCCGGATGCTCGTGTACCACTTCTTCGACCTCTCGCGGGTAGAGCCGCCGATCGCCCCGGGTGATCACGTCGACATCGCGATCAAGGATCACCAAGCGTCCTTCGCCATCGAAGTAGCCATAATCGCGGGTGCGCAGATACCCGTCTCGAAAGGCCGCGGCCGTCAGATCCGGCTGGCGCCAATATCCGCGGAAAACGGTCGGGCTCTTGACTTCGACTTCGCCGACGCGGTTGGCCTCAAGCACCTGGCCGTCGGCCGAGACGACGCGCACCCGGGCCTGCGGCACGACGTGGCCGACCGAGCGCAGCACCGCGCGCGGCGCCGGCTGGTGGCCGTGCCCGTGCGCCTCCATCTGAAGCAGGCTGACCGGCGGCAGGACCTCGGCCATCCCATAACCCTGTTGCAGGATGGCGCCGAAGCGCCGCACCGCCTCCTCGACCTTGGCCGCCGGCGTCGGCGCCGTGCCGTAGATGATGTTGCGGAGCGAGCTCAAATCACGCCGATCCAGGTCGGGCCAGTCGAGCAGATCGATCAGCGTACTCGGCGTGACAAACAGGCGCGTCACCCGCTGCGCCTCGATCGCCTCCAGCAGGCTTGGCGTCCGATAGTCTTGGGGGATCACCAGCGTGGCCCCACCGGCCAGGCTCGGCAGGATCAAACCGCCGCCGGCGCCCGAGATCGGCATGCCCGGTAGCGCCACGTCGTGGCCGCCCAATTTGACCCGCACGTTGAGCACCGACAGACGCAGGCTGGTCAACCACACGCCCTGGGTCACGGTCAGCGCCTTGGGGCGCCCGGTGGTTCCCGACGTGAAGCCCAGGCCCGACAGGTCGTCGGGCGAGACCGGCTCACGCGAGGGCGTGGGCCGCCCGCGCGCGATCAGGGCTTCGAGCGCGTCCAGGTGGCCGACGCCGACCGTGCCGGGAAAGGCCTGCTCGAGCAACGTTTCGAGGTCGGGCCGGGCCTCGCCGTCGTAGAAGAACACCTTGGGGGGCGCGTCGGTCAGCGCGGCGCGGATCACGTCGAGGGCGTGCACCGGCGTGAACCCGGTCAGCACCGTGCCCAACTCGTAGGAGGCCAGCAGGATCTCGATTTGATCCTGGCCGCCCGAAGCGATGTACCCGATCCGATCGCCACGCCGCACACCGGCTTGAGCGAGCGCATCCGCCAGACGCCAGACCCGATCGGCCAGCTGTGCAAACGTCAGGGCGCCCCGCACCGACACAAGCGCGGTCCGGTCGGCATAACGGCGGGAAGCGACGCGCAGCAGATCGCGCGGCACGCGAAACCGTCGGAGGTACAGACCGACCAGCAGGGTCTCGAGCGAGAACGACATGGCTCAGGCCGTGGCCGGCGCCGCGGCGCGCTCGCGTATGCCGCGCGCCAGGAGGCGGTTCACATACCAGATCTTGATCCGCTGAATCGGGTTGCGGTTGCCCCACCCCAGGTAGCCGGACCGGAACTGATGGGTCAGCACATCGAACTGAAAGAAGTGCGGCACGGCCTTGACCGGACGCAGGTTCAGCAAGACGTTGACGACCTCGGAGGCCACGATGCCGTGCAGCATGGCAGCCACGGGCCCAAGCGAGGGCGCGACGTGGTTGGAGAAGTCGATGCTGGCCGGGCGCATGTACGCCAGGTGGGTGCCCCCGGGGGTGGTGGCGACGATGTAGCGTGTCAGTACTTCCTCCTCCGACATGCCTGGGGTGAAGCCGCAGAAATCCTCCAGGCTGGGGCCATCCGGCGTCCAGATCTGCCAGGCCGCGCTCCA
>JAEURK010000106.1 GCA_016789175.1 Anaerolineales bacterium | reverse complement strand
AGCGGCACCGCCAGCTGCGAGCGGGTTTCGTTGAGCAACCGATGGGTCGGCCCGCCGGTGTCGCGGGCCAGGTCGGGCGCGAGCACGGCCGTGCGCTGACGCGCGGCCCGGGCCGGCACCGAACGCGAGCCCGCCGACGGGTCGCGCTCGAGCGGCACCGAACGGCCCTCGCTCACCATCTGGCGCCCGATCGCGCCGGCGCCGGCGGCCAGTTGCAGCTGGCCGGTCAGTTCGTCGAGCACCCAGATCTGGGCGTGGTACAGGTTGAAGCGCGATTTGGTCAGGTCGACCACTTCCTGCAGCAGCAAGTGGCGCTCCAGGATGGTCGAGGCCGCCACGCTCACCTGCGCCACGGTCTCGAGCTCGACCGTCAACCGCTGTTGGGCCAGCAGGTTTTCGTGCATGTGCTGCGCGAGACGGACCCGCTCGAGCCCTTGCGTGACTTGCAGGGCCACGGCCTCGAGGAAGGAACGATCGTCGGGCGCCAGCGGCCCGCGCAGGTCGAGATGCACGGCCGATGTCCCCGGCCGGTCGTCGTGTGCGCTCTCGGCATCGAGCACCAGCCGCGACGCGAGCTGCGGGCCGAGGGCCCGCTCGAGCTCCTCGCCCGCCGTGCGGATCACGGCGTCGATGGTGTTGGCATTGGCCAGGGCCGACGTGATCTGACGCAGCGCGGCCTCTCGCCGGGCGCGCCGCTCGCTCTCCTGTTGGGCGGCCTGGCTGGCCATCATCGCCCGCCGGCTGGCGACCGCCGCCGCCAGCGACTCGGCCACCCGCGGGAACAGGAAGCGCTCCTCAACCGTCAACGCGCGCGCCTCGCGCCACGTGATCGTGAACAACCCCTGCCACTCGCCGGCGCTGCGCAACGGCATCAACACCGCCGCCCGCCAGCCATCCTGAGCGGCCTGCTCGCGCAGCTCATCGGGCACGCGCGGATCGTCAAAGGCGTCGGCGACGCACACCAACGCGTCCGTGTCGCCCAACCAGAACGCTGTCAGCGCATTGGCACTGAGCGGTATCGGCTGCGGCGCCACCGAGCGCATCTGATCGCCGCTCCACAACGCCGCAAACTCGTACGACTGCGGGGCGCCGCCCGCCCCGACGTGCAGGTGGGCGAGCGAAACGGTGTAGGCGTCATCCAGTCCGAGGTGATTGAGCACCGCGGCCACGACGTCTTCGTCGCTGCGGGTCTTGGAAAGCGCCTTCTCCAGCCGCGCCAGCATCGCGAGCTGTGAGACCCGGCGATGCTCCTGGTCGTACAGCAACCGGCCGTTGACGACCACCGCGCTTTGCGCCGCGGTCGCGCGGAAACGCTGCAGATCGCGCTCACGGAAGGTGCGCGGCGCCGCCCAGGATAGGACCACCAGGCCCACCCACTGATCGGCCACCCGCAGGGCCAGGAACGCCGCCGCACGCGCGCCGATCGCACGCAACAGGGCATAGCGCGGCGGATCCGCGCGCAAAAGCTCATCCAGGTTTTCGAAGACCAGTGGGTCGCCCGGCGACTCGAGCCAGTAGCGCGAGAAGGGCAGGCCGCGCACCGGCCAGTCGCGATTGGTGAGGGCGCCGGCGGCCTCAGGCGGCCAGACCGACTTCGGCGAGATCATCTCCGGCTGACCCAGCGCATCCCAACCGTCGAACAGGAACAACGCGCCGTTTGCCGCGCCGGTCGCCGTCACGATGACGTGGACGACATCCTCGAGCTCCTGGGCGGCGCTGAGCGACACGGCCAGCGAGGTCAGCAGCTCGGTCTCGGCCTCGGCCTGCCGGGTCTGCTCCTGCAGCCGCAGCGTCTCCAGGTGCTGGCCCAACCGCTCGGAGACCTGCGCCACCACCCCGGCTGCGACTGACAGATCGAGCGTTAAAGCCGCCACGCGCTCCTCGAGCGCGTGAAGCGAAGCTTCCAGACCTTCGATCCGCTCGCCCGGTCCCTGCGGCGCCGACGAGCCGCCGCCCCCCGCCCCGCCCTCGGTGTCGCGCCACAGCTCAGGCAACGGGCGCAGGGGTGCAGTCTGGCGCGCGCTGAGCGGCGCAGTGCGGGAGGGATTGCGTTGTGCGGCGAGCAAATCCGACATGGGCTTTACTTGCTCGTCCCGTGCCAGCGCGGGAGCGTCACGGTGAACAGGCTGCCCTGCCCCTCGACGCTCTCGGCCGTGATCTGACCACCATGCTGATCGACGATGGCTTTGACGATCGCCAGGCCGAGGCCGCTGCCCTCGATGTTCTGGGTGGCCTGGGTCTGCACCCGATAGAATTTGTCAAAGATGTACGGGAGATCCTCGGACGGGATCCCGAGCCCGGTGTCCGCGACCGAAAGGGTGGCCACATCGGCGGTCCCGCGCAGCTGGATGCGCACCGCGCCACCCTCAGGCGTGTACTTAATCGCGTTGCTGAGCAGATTGCGCACGACCTGCTTGAGGCGCAAGGGGTCGGCGGCCACGTCGACGCCGGTCTCGCCAAGCACGACGTCGAGACGCAGTTGATGCAGCCCGGCCGGCTCGCGCAACTCGTCGGCCACACCGGCCGCCAGCGCGCGCAGGTCGAGGCGATCGGTCTTCAAATCGACAGCCAGGTCGATGCGCATCAGCTCGACCAGATCCTGCACCAACTCCAGCATGTTGGCCGAGGCATGGCGCACGCGATCGACGAAACGGGATTGCTGCGGCGTGAGCGGCCCCATCTTCACGATCAGGTCGTTGTAGCCCATGATCGAGGTCAGAGGCGTCTTCAGTTCATGCGAGGCCGTCGCGATGAATTCGTTCTTGACACGCTCGAGCTCGCGGAAGCGGCTGACGTCGTTGAATGTGATCACCCGGCAGTTGTCGGGGGCGGCGCTGATCGTGACCTCGACGATCCGTCCATCGGGCCAGGTGAGCTCGGTTGCCGTGCCGGTCTCGGCCCGCCCCATCAGTTCGCGGAAGGCCGCGAAACCGTCGCCGTCCGGCAGCAAGGCACCCGTCTTGACCGCCAACCCGGCGAAGAACTTCTGGGCCGCGGGGTTGAGCATCTGGATGTGGTCGTCGGCATCAAGCACCAGGATCGGGTCCGATGTGGCGCGTAGCACGGCCGCCAGCCGTTTGCGTTCTTGCTCGACGCTCTCGAACAGCTGAATGCGCTCGAGGGCCGAGACGATCTGGGCCGCAAGAGTCTCGAGCAGCACGCGGTCGTTCTCCTGGAAGGCGTTCGGCTTGATGCTGTGGACGCCGACCACGCCGCTGACGCGCGCATTCCAGAACATCGGCACCGCCAGCCCGCTGGCCGGCGCCCCGCCCGAGACCCCGCCCGAGATGTGCGCCGGCTGGCCGCTGGCCGCGACCTGCTGCGGCGCCAGCCCGATCTGGGTCGTCGTCACCCCGGCCTCCTCGCAGCCGGCCTGGCTCACCAGGCGCAAGGTCGCGCCCTGCTGGAGCCAGAAGCTGACGATCGGGTATCCGAGCGCACGCTGGATCAACAGCGGCAGGCGTCCATACAGATCGGCCGTCCGGTTGATCACCGAGATCTCGCGCGCGAGCGCGTTGAGCGCCACCAGTTCGTTGGCGCGCTGCCGTTCCAGGGCATAGAGCTGGGCGTTCTCGATCGCGATCGCGGCCTGGCTGGCGATCGCCTGCAGCAACGCCGCGTGTTCATTGTTGAAGCGAGCGGGCTGCTCATGCCCAAGCGTAAGCACGCCGATCGCGCCGCGTCGGCTCAGAAGCGGCACGCACACGGCCGAGCGCAGGGGCATCCCCAACACCTCGGGCCAGCGTGGTTCGCGCTGCGTATCCTCGACCACCAGGGCCGTCCCGCGTTGCGCGACCAGGCCGCCCAGGCCGTCACGGACGAAGTCGTCCTGGATCTTGGACCAATCCCAACCCTCGATCGCGCGCGACGCATGGCTGTGGTGCAGCACCGGATCGCCGCTGAGCGGGAAGACCGCCAGATGCCCGGTCGTCGCGCCCATGGTCGCAACTGAACGGGAGAGCAAGACCTGGCTGAGCTCGTCGACGTCCAGCCGCGCACTCAGGTCCTGGCCGATCTCGGGCAGCAGGCTGAGCTCGCGGTTACGGCGCCGCAGGCTGTCTTCGGCGTGCTTGACGCGCAGCTTGGCCCGGACCCGGGCGGTCAGCTCGCGCCAGTCGAACGGCTTGGTGATGTAATCGTCGGCGCCCAGGCCGAGCCCCTCGCGCACGTCGCGCACGGTCGTCCGGGCGGCCGTGATCACGATCACGGGGATGTGGCTGATCGCCGGGTCGGAGCGCATCTCGGCCAGCACTTCGAAGCCGCTCTTGACCGGCATGTTGACGTCGAGCAGCAGCAGGTCGGGCTGCTCGGTGCGCAACTTGTCGAGCGTCTCCTGACCGTCGCGGGCCTGCATATGCAGATAGCCCTCGTGCTCGAGCCGGGTCGCCAGCAGGCTGACGTTATCGGGCTCGTCGTCGGCTACCAGGATTCGGAAGTTGGCGGCTGTCAGCAGCCCGGTGACGACCTGGGTCGGCTGATGGAGTTTGTGCAGCGCCCGTCCGACGATGTCGCGCAGCTTTTCGGGCTGGACCGGCTTGATCAGATACTGATTGACCTTGAGCCGCCGGGCCGTCGCGGCCAAACCGGGGCTGTCATAGGCCGTGACCAGGATGATGTAGCCGGGCTCGTGCCCGCCGCCGGTCGCCTGCAGGCGCTCGATCAGCTCCAGGCCGTTCATCCCCGGCATCATGAAGTCCGTGATCAGCACGTCCACGCCGGCCGGGCCCGCGATGTCGAGCGCCTCCTTGCCGTTGCGCGCGGTCAGGACCTCGACCGGGCTCTGGAACTGACCCAGGGCTCGTGCAAGCATGGAGGCGGTGTTGGGATGATCGTCGACAATCAGGACGCGGGAGAGAGCCGCGACGTTTTGAGCCATGTCAACGATTATGAACCGTGCTCTAACGTTAGGCTGTTGGCGTTGTGCCGAAAAAGTTGGTAAAAAAGCGGAGACGCGCCGGGCACACGGTGGAACCATGCGCCAAGCGCGTCCAGGAGGAGGTCAATCGCGCGACCGGCATGCGGGTCAGCTGGCGGCGAGCAACGCGCCCACCAGATCGTCCCCCGACGAGCCCCGCCCCCCAAATGGTCGGTGGCCAGGCCCGCACCACGGTCGTCAACGATTGTGGAGGTTGTCGGGTGCGGCTATCCCCAAAATCATCCTGCAGCCATCACCACGAGCACCCTCGCTGATGGGGCTACCATAAGGCAAGGTCCCCACGGCCTGTAGTGAAGAACGTCACACCTGGTGGGTGGCAGGTGCTCAAAATACATGACAGGATTGGTTCACATTCGTGATCTCGGCCTTAGAAGACCTGCGGGATGCCCGCCGCGCTCGACCCGCGCCGGATTCTCACGGCCCGCACGAGCCTGGTGATCAACCCGACCCCAAAGCCCAGACCGATCAGGTAGACGAAGTAGCTGGTGAACTGTCCCCAGAGGGCGCTCATCGTGCGAAAGGCCTCGGTCTCGGCGGGAACCAGCCCAGACTGGGCCATCTGCGCCATGAAATCCGGGTTCCAGATGGCCGGGTTCGAGAACAGGGCCAGCGACAGGGCGAAATTGACCACGTCGACCAGGGTGTTCAGAGCCAACAGCCGCAATGACCATCGGCGCGCGATCAGCTTGGCGATCTCGTGCAAAATGCCCAGCGCGGCGACGGCCCACACGAACGGCAGATAGGGTTTGAATACGGCCGCATTCAGGAAGGGGACGGCCATGCCCGGCCGGTCATGCAGGAAGACCCAGATCCCGAACAAATCCAGCGCGAAGGTCAACGCGACGGTGAACAGGACGGCGAGGATGATCGAGGCGATCGGATCGGCTCGAGTGATCCGCAGCTCCTTCTCAGGCAATTCCGGCAGGTGTGAGACCTTCCAGGCTGGCGCGAGCTTGACGGCGTCTTTGCCTTCACGGGTACGGAAATACTCGGTCAGCCCGAAGCTGATCGTCACCCAGGCAAAACCCTGGACGCCGCCCTGGAGGAGGTTGGTGAGCGCGGTGAGGAGATTGTCCACCACGCGTGCAGGAGTAAGGAGAGTCTGGATGACGAAGACGACAGTCATCGCGATCGCGATCGCGCCAAGCACGATCTTGACCACTGTCACAAAGGTCGGATAAAGTTCCGGGCCGATCAGGTAGCGCCGGTGCCCGCGATACTTGTCGGCCATCGACTCGGGATCGCCCAGCTCGACGAGCACGGCCTGGACGTCTTCGTCGGTCGCGGCACGGTCCTGTGTTCTGGCCTCGAGCAGGTCCTCGATCAGGCCGCGCAGCTCTTTATCGATGTCGGCGCGCTGCGCCTCCGGCAACTGGCGCGTCACGGCGTAGGTATAGCGTTCAATCCATTGGTTTGGCTGGTTGGTCATTGCTCGCTCCAATCAACTCATCCAGTCCGGAGGCCATGCTGCGCCAATCGTGGCAAAGCTGGTCGTACGTTTCCCGCCCGGCTGCGCTCAAGAGATAGTATTTCCGAGGACGAGCCTGGTTGACGTCCCACTGGCTCTCCAACAGCCCCTGCTTCTCCATGCGTCGCAGCAGCGGGTACAGGGTGCCAGGCTCCACCGCCAGGCCCTTCTGTTCAAGGATCGACACCAGAGAGTATCCGTATTGCGGCTTTGACAGCAGACTCAAAACAGCGACGCTGATCACGCCTCGGCGCAGTTCCTGTCGCAATCCATCGAGTGTTTCGTCGGTTTCCATGATTATAGGCCTGTGCCATACACTATAGTATGCAACACATACTATAGTCAATATCATAATAAAGGATGTCGGACAAACCGCTGTCGGTCGGGCCTGGGAGGGTTGAAACCTCCACCCGTCTTTTTTGGCGTTAACCTGTCGAATATTCATTGGATTCCGAGAAAACGGGGTTGGTACGGACCGAGGCGACGCCTCGATCCGTGCCAACCTCCGTTTTCTCGGCGATTGTGGCAGCTACGGCGACCAAGCCGCCTCCAAATGAGGTCGTCTCGTTGGGACGGTCCGCGCCCGCCTCAAAGCCGCGCAGAAGATGAATCGGGGGCGTGCGGTGGATCAAAAGAGATCAAGGCTGGGCTGCGTCGGGATGCGCTTTGTCGTCGGGGAAGATCAGACGCACGCCACCGGGGGCGATGAAGTACCGGGTCGTGCAGCCCTGGAGTGGATTGCAGTAGGTCTCGGCCGCGCAGCCCTGACAGGTGCCCGAGCGCGGGCCACCTTTGATCAGCCGCCCCTTGCGTACCAGCAGGTCCAGGGCGCCCTCGACCGCGGCCGGCGAGGCCCCTAAACGGCGGGCCAGGTCTTCCACGCCCAGACCGGTGCGCGATTCCGCCAGGAGATCGATCAACTGACGCATCATGTCGGCTTACCCCATCCCCAGCAGGCGCCCGCCCTGAAAGACCAGCAGGGCCGCGCCCCAGGCCAGGGCCGTCTGATAGACCGCCGAGGTCGCCGCCCACTTCCAGCCGAACTCATGCTTGATCGCGCCCAGCGTGGCCATGCACGGCACGTAGAGCAGCACGAAAACCAGCAGCGCGAAGGCCGCCAGGGGCGTGTAGTGGGCCCGTAGGGCCGCGCTGAGGGCGGTATCCTCGGGTTCGGGCGTCGTGCCCAACAAATCCACGCCCGGTACGATGCTGACCAGCGTGCGGGCCGCATCCCAGGTGGCCTGACCGAAGCCCATGACCACACCCCAGAGCTCCTCGGCCGGCGTGGGCAACACCGCATCGCCCGCCTCGGCCTCGCCCCCGACCATGACCTGGCTGAAGGTCGCCACCACGACCTCCTTGGCCGCGAACCCCGAGATCAGGGCGCCACTGGTCTGCCAATCGCCAAAGCCCAACGGAGCGAAGACCGGGCTGATCGCCTGCGCGACCTGGCCGTAGTACGAGTCGCGCTGATCGGCCACGCCCCAGGGGAGGTTGAGCAGCAGCCACAGCAGCAAGGAGGCGCCCAGAATGGTCGTGCCAGCCTTGCTGACGAATTCGGACACCCGTTCCCACATGTGGATCAGCAGGCCGCGCAGCGTGGGCCGCCGGTAGGGTGGCAGCTCGAGCACAAAGGCCGAAGCCTGATCGGGCTTGAGGATCGTGCGCGTGAAGACCGCACCGGCCAGCAGGGCGACGACGATGCCGATCGCGTACATCAACCAGATCACGGTCCCGGCCTGCGACCCGAAGAGCGCCAGGCCGAAGACCACATACACCGGCAGACGCGCCGAGCACGACATCAGCGGCGTGAGCAAAGCCGTCAGGATCCGATCGCGCCGGCTCGAGAGCGTGCGCGTGGCATAGATCGCGGGCACGGCGCAGCCGATGCCGAGCACCATCGGGATGAACGACTTGCCGTGCAGTCCGATCACGCGCATGAAGCGATCCATCACGAACGCCGCGCGCGAGAGATAGCCCGAGTCCTCGAGCAGCGCCAGGAAGAAGAACAGCATCATCAAGCCCGGGACGAAGGTCAGCACCCCGCCCACCCCGCCGATCACGCCGTCGACCAGCAGCGCGCGAACCCACTCGGGCGCGGCCGCCAGGTCGAGCAACGAGCCGGCCGCATGCGCGATCGGTCCGTTGATCACGCCGTCGACCCAATCGAGATACGGGGCCGAGACGTCGATCACCAGGCGAAAGACCACGTACATCACGGCGAAGAAGATCGGCAGCCCCAGCCAGCGATGCGTAAGCACATCGTCGATGCTCCGGGTCAGGTCGAAGCGGTTGAGCGCCCCGCGCTGCACGACCTGGCGGGTGACGCCGCTGACGAAGCCGAAGCGCCGGTCGGCGGCCATGAGATCGACGTCCTCGCCGTAGACCAGGCGCAGGTGAGCGGCGCGCTCGTTCGCTAAGGCCAGCACCGCCTCAGCCCCGGGACGGCCCTTGAGCGAGTCGAGCACGTCGCGCTCGCCTTCGAGTAGTTTGAGCGCCAGCCAACGCGCCGGCGCGGGGCGCGGATCGAAGTCGTGGGCGACGAAGAACGCCTCGAGCCGCGCGATCTCGGCCTCGAGGTCAGGGCCGTAATCCAGTCGAAAGGGTGCGGCGGTCATGCCTGCCCCCCGGCGGGCAGCGCCGCCAGCTTGAGCAATTCGGTCACGAAACCGTCCAGCCCATCGCCACTGCGCGCCGAAAGCGCCACCACCGGCACACCCAGCTGTTGCGCCAGGCCCTTGACGTCCACCCGCAGACCCTGACCCGGCAACTCATCGACCATGTTGAGCGCCAGCAAAACCGGCACACCCAGTTCGAGCAGTTGGACCGTGAAGTACAGGTTTCGCTCGAGGTTGGTGGCGTCGAGCACGTTCACCACGGCCGAGGGCGCGGCGTTCAGGATGAAGTCGCGGGTGATGATCTCCTCGGGTGTAAAGGCCGACAGGCTGTAGGCGCCCGGGAGGTCGATGATGCGCAGGGTCACGGATCCGCGCTTGAAAAGGCCTTCGCGCTTCTCGACCGTCTTCCCCGGCCAGTTGCCGGTATGCTGGTGCAGTCCGGTCAACGCGTTGAACAGCGTCGATTTGCCGGCGTTGGGGTTGCCGGCCAGAGCGATGACCGGCGCGCCGGGCGGAGTCTCCAAAGTCATGCGCTGGGACCCTCACTGCCGGGCTGAGTGCGCACGTCAGCCACATGGATCAACTCAGCCTCTTCGCGCCGCAGGGCGAGCCGATAGCCTTTGATCAGAAACGCGCGTGGGTCTCCCAGTGGCGCCACCCGCTCGGCCAGGATAGTTTCACCGCGCACCAGGCCCATCTCGAGGCAGCGCCGCCGGAGGGCACCGTTGCCTTCAATGCGCGTGATCGTGCCTTGCTGTCCGGGCTTGAGTTCGCTCAATGGAATCATGAGGCTGCAGGCTTTCGTCGGCGCATCAATCGATGCGCTCGGTTTGAATGGTCAACGCCAGGTCGCGACCGATCACGGCCTGACCACGTTCGAGGCGCAACGTCAACGGGCTGCGACGCGGGCCCATCTCGACCACGGAGACCACCAGACCGATCGCCAGGCCCTGTCGCTGCAGGTAGGTCAGCACCTCGGGATCCTCGTCATCGAAGGCCGTCAGGCGCACGCGCTCGCCGACCTCGACCTCGCTCAACATCCGGCCCTCGCCGTGCACGGCGTCATCGGCCGAACGCGGGATCGGTTGACCCTGCGGGCACGTGGCCGGAAATTGGAGAAAGGAATCGAGTGCCTCGATCACTTCGGGCGCCGTGGCATGCTCGAGCTGGCAGGCCCAGGTGATCGCCTGGGCTGCGTCCAGCTTGAGTTGATCGACCAAAAAACGCTCCCACAGCCGCTCGCGCCGGATGACATCCCAGGCGGTCTGGCGTCCGGCTTCGGTCAATTGAAAGCCGCGATACGGCTGATGACTGACCAGGCCGTCGCGGGTGAGGCGGTGCAGCATCTCGTTGACCGACACGGTCGTCACCTGGAGCCGCTCGGCCAACTGAGCCACCGCCACCGGTTGCCGGGCCCCGCCCAAAACCGCCAGAGACTTCAAATACATCTCAACTGCTTCGCTATGTCCACCGGATTTCATCTGGCACTCCTGGATCAGGCTGGCTTCAACTCAGGCCCTAGCTTACCCCCGTCCACCCAACTCAATTAGTAGGTCGACCTTATTTTCGCAACGCAGGCCAACCACTGTAATGATGCAAAGTCACGACTTATAGTGCAAAAAGTCATTCGTCGAAGAGGATGTTACCGACAGGCGGGGTGCGCCGAGGGTCGGGCACCCCGCCTGTCGGTAACATCTCCTCCCATAAGTCCAAAGGGTATTCCGGGATACGGCTCCCCAAAATCCAGCCGAAAAACGGTCAGTTTCTGATGGCTTGCGGCGATATCCGGCCATTCCCGGGATCACCTTGACAGGCCGCACCAAACACCTTACACTCAATTAATAAACCGCAACTCTGTTTATTTATAAGGCACCATGGCCCGTACAGTCAACAAAGAGGCGTTTGCCCGCAAACGCTCCGAGATCCTGGATACGGCTCAGCGCTTGATCTTTAGCAAGGGCTATCAGCGTATGACGATCCAGGACATCTGCGGCGCACTGAGCATGTCGAGCGGCGCGTTCTTTCACTATTTCGCCTCGAAGCCGGCGGTGCTCGCGGCCCTGATCGAACGAATCCAGGAAGGCGTCGAGGCGCCGCTGCGCGCCCTGGTGGAGGACCCCGCGCTATCCGCGCTCGACAAACTGAGGCGCTTCTTCACCACGCTCGACCAGGCTCGCGTCGGCCAACAGGCCTTCATCGCCGAGCTCGTGCAGGTCTGGTTCGCCGATGACAACGCCTTGCTGCGCGACAAGGTCGATGAGGCCTTGGTCAAACGGCGCGCTCCCTTGCTGACCGTCATCATCCGTCAGGGCATCCAGGAGAAAGTGTTCGTCACGCCCTACCCCGCTCAGGCCGCTGAGATCATCCTGGCGATGGCGCGCGGTATGAGCACCGCCCTGACCCGCTATATGCTCGCAGCCCAGGATGACGTCACCAGAACGGCCGCGATCACGGCCGTGGTCGACACGTTTGCGGCCTACGCCGACGCGATCGAACGAGTCCTGGGCGCCAGCGCGCCGTTTCTCGACCGCCTCAATCCCGCAGCCGTCCACACCTGGCTGAGCGCGCCGACGGCGCCGAACACCTGAGCCCTGTGAGTGCCTTCCAGAGAGGTCACCGATGTCAGTCGAAAACGCAATGCTTTCGGGTCGCGTGACGATCACCGGCGACGACCTGTTTTATGAAGTGCGCGGCCAGGGGACCCCACTCCTCATGATCGCGCCCGGAGGCGGCGACGGGTGGCAATACGCGCAGGTTGCCGAGCGGCTGGCCGACACTTTCAGGGTCATCACCTTCGATCGGCGCGCCAACGGCCGCAGCACCCTTAACCCGCCCCAGAACTTCTCGATCCGCCAGCAGAGCGAGGACGCGCTCGCCGTCCTCCGCGCAGTCGGCGAGGAGACAGCCTTCGTCTTCGGCAACAGCAGCGGCGCCGTGATCGCGTTGGATCTCGCAACGGCTCACCCCGAATGCGTGCGCGCCGTTGTCGCCCATGAGGGTCCCATGGCGCGCCTGCACCCCAGGAGCGCGCGCTGGCAGCGCTTCTTTGCCGAGGTCTATCTGACGTCGTTCACCTTCGGCCCGGCCTGGGCGGCGCTGCAATTCATGCTCGGCGCCCAGCTCCCGGTCCAACCCATGATCAAGGCCAGTCGGGGCGTCACCGCGCATCGCAAAGCGAGCGCCGATCCGTACCTGAGTTCGCAGACCGCCACCGAGGTCCTGATCCGTCTCGAATTGCTGCCCGTGACAAGCTATCTGCCGGATGTGGCGGCCCTGAGACGTAGCGGCGTTCGGGTCTGTCTCGGGGTGAGTGAATGGGGCGTGAGCAAGCGCGCCTGGTACGTCGAGGTCGCCCGACAGCTGTTGGAGCAGCTCGGCTGCGCGCTGGTCACCTTCCCCGACCATCACGGCGCATTTCTGGATCGGCCGGCGGAATTCGCGGATGCGTTGCGGGCGACACTGACCCGCTGACCCGTACCCACAATGCGAAGAGCCCGCAGCAGTGCTGCGGGCTCTTCGCATTGTGGGTACGGTGAGTTCAATCGACGCTCAGGCGATAGCCGACGCCGCGCACGTTGAGCACATGGCGCGGGTTGCCCGGATCGGGCTCGAGCGAGTCGCGCAGCTCGTGGATGTGCCACTTGGCCAGTTCCTGGGCTTCGCGTCGATCGGTCTGATAACCCTGCGCCTCGGTCACCAGGGTCTGGTAGTCGACCACATCGGGCGAGTGCCGTGTGAGCACAACCAGGTAATCGAAGGCCGCCGGGGGCAACTGCACCTCGCGCTCCGAGAAAGTCGTGCGCCGGGCCTGCAGATCGACGATCAGGCTGCTGCGCTTGAGGAAGCGATCGCTGACCGGCACCTGCACGACCTTGTCGGCCGCCACGCTCGGGTCGCCCTCGAGGCGGCGCAGCTCGTCCTGCAAGCTCGTGATCTGGGTATTCAACTCGCGCCGCCGGCGTTCGAGCGACTGCCGCTTGAGCAGCGACTCGGTCCGCGAGAGCAGGGCCTCGGGGTTGAGCGGCTTGAGCAGGTAGTCGGTCGCGCCCAGCCGCATCGCCTCGACCGCGGTCTCGAGCGAGGCATGCGCCGTGAAGAGCACTACGGGCATGGTCTGGCCGAACTTTTGGATCTCACGCAAGACCTGCAGGCCGTCCATCTCGGGCAGATGGATGTCGAGATATACCAGGTCGTACTTGGAGTTCCCCAACCGCTGGAGCGCCTCGGGGCCGTTGGCCGCCGCAGTCACTTCGGCGCCGGCCGAGCGCAAGATGCGGGTCAGCGTCTGGCGCAGGCTGTTTTCGTCTTCAATCAGGAGTACGCGTCCGGAAATCGTCATCATTCACCTCACCGGCCTGAGCCGTGGTCAGCTTGTGCCCTGAGCAATGCAAGTGTCGGGCCAGAGTTGGCATTTGTTGGCGCCGATGTTGCCCGAACCGCAGCCGCACACGAACCGGCTCAGGCGCTTCCTTGCGCTGGGGTGCTCTAGTGAGCGGCCCCGACCGCCGGCAACCACACCCGGAACGTGCTCCCGCGGCCGAGCTCGCTTTCGACCTCGACCCGCCCGCTGTGGCGCTGGATGATCTCGTACGTTATGAACAATCCTAAACCGGTCCCGCCCTCCTTTTTTGTAAAAAACGGGTCAAAAATGGAGGGGATGTCCTCAGGGTTGATGCCGCTCCCGCTGTCGGTGATGGCCGTCATCACCTCGCCGCTGACGGCGTTGAAGCCTGTTTCGATGCGCAACTGCCCGCGATCGGGCATGGCCTCGACGGCATTGAGGCACAGGTTCAACAACACCTGCTTGACCTGATCGCGAATGACCAGCATGCGCGGCAGCGAAGGATCGGGCTCGAAGGCGAAGGCGATGTTGCGATGGCGCAGGTGCGTGGCGATCAGGCGATGCACTTCCTCCACCAGGGCGTTCATCGACTCGAACTTGAACTGCTCGGCGCTGGCCGGGCGATAGGTCTCGCGCAACCGGCTGATCAGATCGGCCATGCGGTCGGCCTCGGTCAACGCGACCTGCAAGTCCTCGCGGGCCTGCGGGCCGAGCGTGTTCTCCTCGCGCACCAGGAAGAGCGAGTTCTGAATGGCCTGCAACGGGTTATTGAGCTCGTGCGCGACCGAGGCCACCAGCCGCCCCATGGCCGCCAGTTTCTCGGTCTGCACCAGCCGGGTGCGCATCGACTGTTCGTAATGCAGCGACTTGCCCAGATCGGCGTACAAACGCGCGTTTTGCACGGCCAGCGCGGCCGGCCCAAGGAAGAGCCCGACGCGTTGGGCATCCCGGGCGGAATAGAACCCGGGCTGGGTCTTCTCGAGCGTGAAGAACGCCACGACGCCGTCGCGCTTGGTCACGATCGGCGCGCCCAGCCACGAGCGCGTCAGCGCCGAGGCCAGCTCGGGCGCCCAATCGGGGTCGGCATATACATCCGCGATCGCCTGTGGCAGGCCGGTCTGAGTCAGATTGTGCAGCATCGGCACGCGCGCGATCTCGAGCGGCACCAGATGACGCGGCGTCTCGCCGTCGCTGGCATACAGATACTCTGCGCCGCGCAGCTGCACCGTGCGCGCGTGTCCGTGCTCGACCAGCATCAGGCGCACCACGTCATACGGCACCAGGCGTGCGATCTGCTCGAGCAGCCGCTCGAGCACCATCTCCAGGTCAAGCGTCGAGCTGAGGATCGTGCCGATCTCGCTCAACACCTCGGCCTCCTGACGGGCATTGCTCTCGGCCGCCAGCAGACGCGCGTTCTCGATCGCCAGCGCTGCCTGGATCCCGAGCGCCTTGAGCAGACGCACGTCGTCTTCGGCGAAGGCGTCGATCGCGTCGCTGAGCACACTGATCGTTCCAAGTCGGCGCTGTTTGGACTGGACCGGAGCGACCAGCAACGACCGGATCGTGGGCACGCGCCCGAGCGTGAGGAAGCGCGGGTCGCTGCGGATGTCGCCGACGTTGATCGGCACGCCCTCGCTCATCACGCGCCCGGCCACGCCCTCGCCGGGCCGCATCGTGATCTCCGACCGTCCGGCCTTGTCGTAGCCGGCCACGGCGGCCGAACGCAAAGCCGAGGCGCTTTCGTCGACCAGATGGATGACGGCGCGCTCGGCCTTGGGGATGATCTGGCGGGCCGCGTCGACGATCATGCGCAGGATGTCGTCGAGGTTGTGCGTTTCGTTGAGCGCCTGGCTGATGACGGCCAGCGCCTCGGATTCTTGAAGGTGGCGCTCGATCTGGACCTGGGTGTGCTTGCGGGCTGTGATGTCTTCGACAACGCCGATGATGGCCTTGAGGCGGCCCTCACCATCGATCTCGGCCGTTGCGCTCACGCTCACCCAGATCCGGCGCTCGTCGGCGGTTCGCCAGACCGCTTCAGCCCCGCGGATCCGGCCCTCGATCTGCAGGCCGCGTTGGAGGGCATCATAGTGCTCGGGGACGATGTACAGGTTCTGGCGGAGCTCGGTCGGAGCGGCCAACACGTCGGCCGGCGCCGGGTAACCCAACAGCCTGGCCAGGGTCAGATTAACCTGCGTCAACCGACCATCCGGTGTGGCCGTGAAGATGCCCTGGGGCACAACGTCGTTCAGGGTCTCGATCCGCAATGCGGCGTGGGCCGGCTCGCGTTCGGTTGCCGCGTCGTACGGGTCGGGGGTGATGGCGGGATGACTTTCCATGTCCTCGGCTACGGGTGTGTGCTCGCGACGCGGCGTCTGGCGTTGGTGCAGGCCCCGGTCGACGGCCTGCGTCAGCCGCAGGAGTACACGATCCGTGCCGTGGATCAGGCTTGACCCGCCGGATCAGGCTTGATCCGCCGGATCAGGCCTGACCCGCCGGATCAGGCTTGATCCGCCGGATCAGGGGGCCGGGGTGGGTGCCTGTACCGGTTCGCCGCGCGCGTAACAAATCAAACCGTCGATGATGCCCTGGGCGACGCGCTCCGGCTGCTGGGTCAAGAGCTCACGATCGAGAAACAGGAAGCCCGTCTCGATGATGGCAGCCGGCGTCTCGCCGTTGATTTCGTAAAACGAGTGGTACTCGGTCATGTCGCGCGTTACGGTGTTCTCGTGATAGGTTAACCCGGTCGCGCGCGCGTAGCGGTCGGTCAAGCACGCGACCAGCTGCGCCGACTTTTCGCGCGCGCCGGTCTCCAGGGCGCCGGCCACTTTGTAGCCCGTGGCGGTCGGCCCGTAATCTTCGCAGGAGTCATTGTGGATCGACACGAGCGCGACGGCCCGGAAGCCCTCCAACCGCTTGTCGAACTCATCGAGTAACTCGACCCGAAAACCATTGGCCTCCAGACCGGCCTTGACACGGATGGCGATGTCGAGGTTGATCGCCGCCTCGCTCAACCCATCCGGGCAGACGGCGCCCGGATCGTTGCCCTTGTGCCCCGAGACCAGGCCGATCAGCGGCTGGTCGACGGCGGCCGTCGGCGCAAGCGTGGGCGTGGGCGCGATCACCGGGACCGGATCCCCCGACGCATTCAGCGCCGACGCGATCTGCCCCCAGAGCTCACCGGGGGAGAACTGGCCGGGTGTCCAGATCGTGAAGATCGTGGCCAGCGCCATGCCGACCAACACCACGCCGCCAAAATGCCGCAAGGCCTGGGTCAACGCGTTTGGGCTTGATGTGTTTCGCTGCATGGGAACTTATCGTACATGTGAGGCAGCCTTACGGCAAGTAAAGAGAGCCGAAACACTGCGGCGTTCACGCAGATTTTGCGCCGCGCAGACCCGCACTGCCCGGTCGCCGATCCGGCCAGGCAGTCCCGGCCCCGAAATTCGGCATAAAAGCATAGTGAGGAAGTGACAATCGCCTGCGCTCAGCCGCGCATGTGCGCGGGGGATGGTGACATCCGTTACTGCTGAACGGAGGGGCCCAGAACTACATTTGGCCCAGAATAGCGGGCGTCTAGGTGTGCGTAGGAGGTCGGCGCGATGCTGGGAACGATCCTCGTCCCCTTGGACGGCTCGGAGTTTGCCGAACGGGCCTTGCCGATCGCCAGGAGCCTGGCCGAGCGTTTCTCAGCCAGCCTGGTCCTGATTCGCGCCGTCATGCCGGAGCGGCTCGGCGGAATCACTACGCTCACCGCCAAACACTTCGAAACTTACGAACAGGAGATCCGGACCGACCAGGCCCTTGCCGATCGTTACCTCGAACACGTGGCGCAACGGTTGACCAGCAAAGGCGTGCAGGTGCGTACCCGCGCCGTCGTCGGATCCGCCGCGGGCGTCATCTGCAGCATCGCGCAATCGGATCCGGTGGACTTGATCGTCATGTCCACCCACGGTCGCACGGGTGCGCAACGCCTGATCTACGGCAGCGTCGTCGACGCCGTCCTGCGGGCCGCGCATGTGCCCGTGATGCTTGTGCCGGCGCGCAGTTGATCCCAAACCAAAACAGCGGCGGTCGGGCCACCCGACCGCCGCTGTTTTGTCTTAAGCCGCTGAGCTACTCAGTCGGCCGATAGACGAGCATCGAGTGGTGCGAACCGCGCAGCACCTTGTCGGTCACGCTTCCATAAATCCAGCGCGAGACGCCGGTGCGACCATGGGTCGACATGACGATCAGGTCAAGGTCATGCATGTCGGTGTAGCGCAGGATGGCGTCGGCCGGGGCTTCGGGCGTCACCACGGTGTGCATCTCGACTCGCGGGCGAGCATGTGTGCGCGCCGTGAAGTCGAGATAGTCCTGAGCCTCGCGGATCAGTTCCTCAGTGTAACGCTGACCCAGACCGCGCTCGGCCTGGTTGAGGTTTTCGATGTCCGTCAACGGCACGGGCTGCACGGCACGCAACAGTGTCACACTGCCGCCCAGACCTTCGGCCAGATCCAACGCCGGGCGCAGGGCGCGCTCGGCCAGAGTCGAGCCGTCCAACGGTACCAGCAGCCGCGAGAGGTCCAACTTACCGCGCATGACCAGCACCGGGCACGGCGCAGCGTGGAGCACCTTCTCGGCCACGCTGCCGAGCACCCAGCGCGTCATCCCCGAATAGCCGTGCGACGACATGACAATCAGATCACATTTGTTGTCGACCGCCGATTCGACGATCGCCTCGGCGGCATTGCCTTCCAGCAGCTGGAAGCGGGTGCGCACGCCGAGTGGGGCCTTGTCGCGGAGCTTGAGCATCGACTCGCGAGCCTCGCGGGTCGCTTCGGCGTGCGGGCGATCCGGCCACAGCAGGCCGTAACCGCTGAGCGCATCGGGGACCAGGACGCGTTCCGGCACCAGGGCACGAACCATCAGGACTTCGCCCTCAGACTGGGTCGCCAACGCGAAGGCTGTGGGCAGCGCCCGATCGGCCAGTTCGGAACCATCCAGAGGGACCAGGATTTTGGAGTACATAACGATTCCTTTCACACCATGGCGGATCGTCAAAAGCCGCCTGTTCAGTTCATCTTCCGCCCGAATCACCCTTCTGGGCCAGTGTCGAACATCATGGCGGCCCCACCCGATAGGTCATCGGATTTACGGGGTTTTTCGGCGTTTTCAGGTGACAGTGCACACTCCAGGCCTGAGTGCCCATCACCCAATTGAGTGATATCCCGGCCCTCATAAGCCGACTGTGATGATCGGCACTATCCCATCTCCGGGACGCCCATTACGCTCAGGGCTACCTGCCTCGCTCAACGAAAACGAGCCCTGTGACCGGGTTGCACCCCTTGCGGCTCCGTCTGAGGCGAGGCCGGGCATTCAGGCCACAGCGCGCGTTTCCAGGAGGTCAGGCGATGTCCGACACGAAGTGGGTCTCGATCAAGAAGATTTATTGTCACCGCGCCAAAACGGAAGTTGAACTCTTGATGGAGGATACCGGCCGGCCGGATTATTTCGGCGAGTTGCCGACCGAGGGGCACGAACCTCGAAAGCAATGCGCACTGGGTGAAGCCTGCAACCTGATCGGCCTGAAGTGTCAATGGTCGTACACCAACCCGGGCTACGATCCGTTTGACGAAGTGTAGGCCCTGCGCCCTTCCCTCCAAAACAAGACGGCCCTGGCGATTGCCAGGGCCGTTGCGCTTTCGGGGCCAGGAGACGGCTCAGCAATCGCGGTGTGTCACCACATCGAGCAGGCGTTGAACCAGGTCGGTGGTGTTGATGTCCTTGAGGAAATAGGCGGCGGCGCCGGCGTTGTGGGTCGCCCAGGCCTCCCACTCGCTGGCGTACGACGTCAGGACCACCAGATCGCGCACCGTGTGCTGGTTGGTGATCAGATGGATGAGCTCCAGCCCTCGGCCGTCCTGGCGCTTGGGCTCGATCAGGAGCACATCCGGGCGCAGACGCGCCGCCGCCTCGAGCGCCTCCTCGGGCTCGCTGGCCTGTCCGACGACCTCGATCTCCGGCGACATGCTCAGCTGCGTCGCGAGGGCTTGCAGCACGTCGGAGTGATCGTCGACGATCATGATCCGTAGGCGTGGTTCCATAAACGACAATTCTAGGGGGATGCGGCAGGCCGGCGGAGTGGCGATTTTCACCTATGCCCTCTGACAGACATCACCGGATCGCTCCGAATTTCTTACTCCTTTGGATTATTGAAAGCGAGATTCGGGCCATTGAGCCGGGTTTTCCAGCGAAGTAGCCGTCTCCTGACAATCAGCTGCCCGAATCGTGAGCAATGACGCTAGGGCCCCGGGGGCTGGCCTGACAAAATAGCCCCACCAGCGTACGCTCTGAACGAGCTGACTCAGGAGTTCGACGGCCCTCCTGTGTGAAGCGCCCTAGAGTCGGGGCACGGAGATGGCGTTGCCGAGGGGAGAAATCCCCAAAACACTGCTGTTTTCGGACATGACTCTCTCCTGTGTGAACGGCCCGCGGTCTCAACCGCGGGCCGTACTCGTTCTCGCAGCACAAATCTGACTAACCCTGCCTAATTGCACGAAAGGATGGTGAAGGAAATCACTATTCCTTTTGCCACGGCAAAAGTATCGTCAGAAGCGAACACGACCTTTCCGCCAGTTTCGATCAACAATCGGGCAGCTGGGCCGTGCAACTCCTAGCCCGAAAAGAGAGAGTGTTATGCAGATCACACGACAGGCAGACTATGCAGTGAGAGCGGTCTCTTTTCTGGCCCGGCTTTCGCCTGGTGAGCGCGTTCCGACGTCGCTCATCGCCGAGCGCCAGCGCATCCCGCAGACGTTCCTGGCCAAAATCATCTCGCAGCTGTCGGCGGCCGGTATCATCCGCGCCACCCGCGGCGCTCGCGGCGGCGTGGCGTTGGCCCGTACCTCCGATAGCGTGAACTTGCTTGAAGTCATCGAGGCCATCGACGGCCCGGTCCGCCTGAACGAGTGCGTGACCGACCCCGATGTCTGCAGCATGTCCGAGGTGTGCCCGGTGCGCTCGGTGTGGTGCAAGGCTCAGGCCGAGCTGGTGGAGCGCCTGCAAGGCACACGCTTCAGCCAGTTGACGGCGCCGAGCGTCATGCTGGCGCAGGTAGCGGTCTAAACGCCACCACGTCATCCGCCGTCTTAAACAGGCAGAGGTCCGCGTGACGCGCGGACCTCTGCCTGTTTAAGACGGCGATTACGCCTTGCGCTCAATCGGTGCGCGGGAACGAAAGCTTGACCTCGGTGCCCTTCCCCAACCGGCCTTCGATCGAGAGATGCCCGGCCAGGGCCGCGGCGCGGTCACGCATGTTGCGCAGGCCGTGCCCGAAGCGGAGTTCCGTATCCTCGATCACGAACCCACGACCGTTGTCCCGGATCACAAGCGAGATCTCGGTAGCATCCTTGACCAATCGGACTTCGACCCGCGAGGCCCGGCTGTGCTTGGCGGCGTTGCTGAGGGCCTCCTGGGCGACGTGAAAGAGAACCTGCGAGACGCCGCGGTTGATCAACTCAAGTGTGCCGGCTTCGATCCGCAGATCGGCCTGCATCAACGTGTTGGCCTTGAACTCCGCCAGCAGGCGCGTCAGAGCGCCCGAGAAGTCGTCGTTTTCGAGCCGGGGCGGGCGCAGGTCGAGGATATAGGCGCGGATGTCGCGGATGGTGCCGTTGAGTGCATCGAGGGCCGTGTCAAGGCGGTCGGCCGCGCCGGTCACATCGCCATCGCCAAGCTGGGCCTTGACGTACTCGAGGGTCAGGCCGACTGCGTATATCGACTGGATCACACCATCATGCAGGTCCATGCCGATCCGTTGGCGTTCCTCGACCACGCTCAACGTCTGCACGGCTTCGTACAGGCGCGCATTTTCGATGGCCACCCCGGCATGCGCGGCCAGCAGCTCGATGAGCAACTGGTCTTCGGCGCTGAATTCGTCGGCCGTAAGCTTGTTCGTGAGGTACAGATCGCCGAGACGCCGGTTCTTGCGCACGATCGGCACGCCCAGAAAACTGGACATCGGCGGATGGTTAGGCGGAAAGCCGACCGATTGCGGGTGGCTGCGCAGGTCACGCAGCCGCAGCGCCAAACCGTCGCGCAAGACCAGGCCGAGGATGCCGTGCCCACGCGGGCGATGACTGATCCGCACGGCGTCGGCCTCCGAGATCCCGGTCGTAATGAACTCCGCCAGGAACTCGCCCGTGTCGTTGGGCACGCCCAGAGCGGCATACTGGGAGTCAGCCAGGTGAGCGGCCGTCTTGACGATGCGCGACAACGTATCCGCCAGCGAAAGGTCGCCGGAGATCGCCAGTACGGCGGCATCCAGGGCCAACAGCTTTCGATTGGTGGGATCCTGGGTGGGATCCTGCATGGCGTCGAGTCGGGGCACGAAGGCAATTGTACGAGATCCCGCGCCCAGCGACCACCCCAAGCCTCAGGGGCGTGCGCGGGTAAGTGGTCGGGCCATTATCAAGCAGTCGCCTTGGCGCGGAACAGGCGGATCTGCACCGCTGGCTCGGAGGGGATCCCCGCTGAGTGCGCGGCTGACGACACGAAGTCGGCCGCCCCTCGCTTCCCAACCGGGTGGGCGGGTTGCTCGTTCGCGCCCCCTAACGCCCGGCCCGGGCCCTTGGCCGGCTGTAGACCGGTGCAGCTCACAACCGGCGGCAATCCGGGGCGGCCCCGGTTTCAAAGGCTCCGGTGCGGCCGATAGGCGCTCACGCCGCTCGCCTCCGCATCGGTTCTGATCGGTTTTGCCGCGGAATTCGCGGATTCTGCAGCCGGAGTGCGTGTTCGCCACCTGCTGCGAAACCCGCTGCAGGTGAACGGCGTGGCCCTCTAAGGCGCGATTGCCCAGGATAGGCGCTTGAGCCGATAGGAATAGCCGAGTACAATCCGCCCCATGAAACAACGCATCATGCTGGTGGATGACCACGAGGTTGTGCGCCTGGGGCTGAAGGCACTGATTGAGCGACGCCCGGACATGGAAGTCATTGCCGAGGCGGCAAGCGAGAGCGAGGCCATCACCAAGGCCGCGGCGCATCGCCCCGACGTCGTGCTCATGGATATCCGCCTGGGCGGCACCAGCGGGATCGAAGCCTGTCAGAAGATCATGGCCACCATGCCGGAGGCCAAGATCATCATGCTGACCAGCTATGCCGAAGACGATCTGCTCTTCGCCGCGATCCGGGCCGGCGCCGCCGGGTACGTGCTCAAGCAGGCCGGCGGCCAGGAAGTGATCCGCGCGGTCGAGGCTGTCGGTCAGGGGCATTCGTTGCTCGACCCGGCCCTGACCGAACGAGTCTTTGCCGAGGTGCGGCGCGCGGCGCGGGCACAGGAGTCGGCCGCCTTCGCACAGCTGACCGAGCAGGAGCGGCGCGTGCTGATCCTGGTGGCCGAGGGCAAGACCAATCGCGAGATCGCGGTCAATCTGCACCTGGGCGAGGGCACGGTCCGCAACTACGTCAGCAATATCCTCGGCAAGCTCGGCGTCTCGAACCGCGCCGAAGCCGCCGCCTTCGCCATCAAGCATCACCTGAAAGACACGACGGAGTAGGCGCCCCGCGCCGTCATGAAACCCGCCGAGCTCGCCGCGTTCCTCGAGGGCCTGATCGCGCAGAACCTCAAGCTGAGCTGCATGATCTGGGGGCCGCCCGGCATCGGCAAGTCGAGCATCGTCGCCCAGACGGCGGCCGCCCACAACCTGCCCGTCATCGATCTGCGCCTCTCGCAGCTGGCCCCGACCGATCTGCGCGGCCTCCCGGTCGCGCGCAACGGGGTCTCGCGCTGGTATCCGCCCGAGTTCCTGCCGCGGCGCGGCAAGGGCGTGCTCTTCCTCGACGAGATCAATCTGGCCCCGCCGGTCATGCAAGGCATGGCCCAACAGCTGATCCTCGACCGCAAGGTCGGCTCGTACACGGTGCCGGCCGGCTGGTTCATCTTCGCCGCCGGAAACCGCAAAGAGGATCGAGCCTCGGTCTTCGACATGCCGGCGCCGCTCGCCAATCGTTTTCTGCACCTCGACGTCGCAGCCGACCTCGAGAGCTTCAAGGCCTACGCGCTCACGCGCGCCTTTCCGGAGGCGATCATCGCCTTCCTCGCCTTTCGCCCGGCCCTGTTGCACCGCCTTGACGCCCAACAGCCGGCCTGGCCCTCACCGCGCTCGTGGGAGATGGCGGCCCGCCTGTATGCTGCGGGGCTCGACATCGCTCCCGCCGTGGGCGCAGCCGCCGCGCACGAATTCGACGCCTTCCTGAGTCAGTTGGGCGATCTGCCGGACCTCGAACGCATCCTGAGCGGCGCCGGCGACACGCTCGCCTTCCCGGCCGAGCCTTCGATCGGCTACGCCACGGTCACGGGCCTCACCCTGCGGGCCCAGACGGCCGCGCGCGCGCATCAGGCGCTGCGCTGGCTGGCGGCCAAGGCCGAGCCCGAGTGGGCCCAACTCTTCGCGACCGACTCGTTCACGCTCCTGCGACGGATCGAAACCAAGGACGGCGACGCTTTCATGGCCCTGCAGCGCCTGATCGCCGGAGACGAGGCCCTCGGCCGTTTCCTGGCCGACGTCGCTTCACTCGCGTAAGCGCGCAGCCCCGGTCGCGGCTCAGCGCGCGCCAACGCCCGAGGATCCATGAGCGAGCCCTCTGATCTCAAACGCCTGATCTCGGCCTCGCGACTGCGGCTCAGTCGACTGAGCCCATTCTTCTCCACCCTGGCTCTGCACACCCCGTTTCACGTCAGCGAGCGTGTGCCGACCGCGGCCACTGACGGACAGGCCGTGTACGTCAACCCCGCTTTCTTCGAGAAGCAAACGCCCGAAGCGCGCGACGGGCTGCTGTTACACGAAGTGCTGCACGCCGCTCTGCTGCACGTCCCGCGCCGTGGCGGGCGCGACCCGCAGGCCTGGAACGTCGCGGCCGACATCGTGGTCAACGGCATCCTGGTGCGCAACGGTTTCTCGATCCCCGAGGGCGGGCTGCGCGATATCGGGCTCGAGCGGCTGAGCGTCGAGGAGGTTTACGATCGGGTCGCCAAGGACGGCAAGAAACGGCGAGCGCCGACGGAGTCCGATCTGCTAGAGGGCGCGCCGGACGATGCGCCCGGGGCCGGCGAACGCGAAGGCGGCCGGGCCAAATCGCAGGCCCACCTCGAAGGCCAATGGCGCAACGCCCTGCGCGCCGCGGCCGACGCCAACGAGGCGGCCGGGCAAGGCCAGGCCCCGGCCGGCCTGGAACGCGAGGTCGAGTCGGTCCGCGAGCCGCAACTTGATTGGCGCAGCTACCTGTGGCGCTTCCTGACCCGCACGCCTGTGGATTTCGAGGAGTTCGATCGGCGTTTCGTTGGGCAGGGCCTGTACCTGGAGACTATCTCGGGGCAGAGCGTCCAGGTGCTGGTGGCGGTCGACACCAGCGCATCGATCCAACGTCAGCTGCTGACGCAATTCCTGGGAGAGGTCACCGGCATCCTGCAGGCTTATCCTGGCCTGGCCTGCGATCTCTTCTTCGCCGATGCCGCGTTGGACGGACCCTATCCCTTGCAGGGCGGTCTGACCATCCCCGCGCCTAAGGGCGGCGGCGGCACCGATTTCCGGCCATTCTTCACGACCGCCGAGCGCGACTACAACGATTGGCCCCACAAAGTGGCCGTCTACCTCACCGACGGGTTCGGGAGCTTCCCCGAACGCGCGCCTGACTTCCCAACGCTGTGGGTCGTGACTCCGGGCGGGAAGCTGCTCGACAAGTTTCCGTTTGGTGAGACGGTGCGGCTATTGGCGTAAAGTGCGGAGCGATCACGCTCTGCGAACGACGCGTTTGCGGCGAATGCGCGGGTCGATATAGGTCAGGCCAGGCGGGTTGGGGGTCGGACGCGGTTGCGAGAGGCCGGCGCGAGTCTGCTCCCACACCTGGCGCGCCATCAACTCGGCCAGGCCGGGCCGTGAAAAGACGACGTCGTACTCCGGGCCCTTGAACCCGCGCGTGTCGTTGGTATCCCAGCCGGGGATGATGAAATGCAGGGGATCGACCAGCGTGGCCGTGAAGGTCGCCTCTGAACCATGGATTTCGAAGCGGGCATCGTCCAGCGGGCGGCCGCGCAGTGCATGTGCAACGCCCTCACCCTCCCAGCGCGTCCGGATCTCATAGAACGAACCCCGATCGATCACGTCCCACACGTGGGCGGCGGCTAATGGGCCGATGGTCTGACCGATCCATCTTCCGACAAACGGCTGGCGGTTGGGCGTCGACATGGCGCGAACTATACCGCAAAGAGCCGGAGCGAAGGAGTGTTTGCGTGAGGAGCGCTTCACGCCTCAGCACCCGATCGCCAACTCGCCCCGCTCGAGCATTCATTCGTGCGGCGTGACGCCCCGCAGATACGTGCGGATGTCGGTGGCCTGGGGCAATGAGAGACAGTGCGTGGCGACCTCGCGGCATTGCGCCAGATCCCAGCGCCGGATGGCGGCCTTAACGGACGGGATCGCGGCCGGGACCATGCTGAACTCATCCAGGCCAAGGCCAAGCAGGAGCGGCACGGCCATCTCGTCGCCGGCCAGCTCGCCGCACATGCCGACCCACTTGCCGTGCGCATGGGCGGCGTCGATCGTCATCTTCACCAGGCGCAACACGGAAGGGTGATAGGGCGAGGCGATCGCGGCCACGCGCTCATTGCCGCGATCGACGGCCAGCGTGTACTGGGTCAGGTCATTGGTGCCGATGCTGAAGAAGTCGACCAGCGGCGCAAAGACATCGGCCTGCACGGCCGCCGCCGGCACTTCGATCATGATGCCGAACTTGTATTCCGGCGGGCGGCGCCCCTCGGCCGTCAGCGCCGAGACCACGCCGGCGAAGATCTCGCGGGCGCGCTCGACCTCGCCGACGCTCGAGACCAACGGCAGCATGATGTGCAGGTTGGTCTCGGCCTCGGACGCCGCCAACAATAACGCGCGGGCCTGATCCTCGAGCACGTCGGGCCGCTCGCGGATCATGCGGATCGCGCGCCAGCCCAGGAAAGGGTTGGGCTCATGCTGAAGCCCCAGATAAGGCACCGACTTGTCGCCGCCGATGTCGAGCGTGCGCACGACCATGGTCTTGCCGGCCATGACCTTGAAAGCCGAGCGATACGCAGCCACCTGCTCGGCCTCGGTCGGCATCGTCTCACGGTCGAGATACAGGAACTCGGTGCGGAACAGGCCGACGCCCTCGGCGCCGTTCTCCAGGCCCAGCCGGGCATCTTCGGCGCCGCCGATGTTGACGACCACTTCGACCGCGTGACCGTCGCGGGTGACGGCCGGGGCGTGCGCGGCCTGAAGCTGCCCCTTCCGGCGGGTCTCCCACTCGGCCTGCTTGGCCTTGTAGCGGTTAAGGTCCGCCAGCGTGGGCGCAACCCGCAACTCGCCGTTGCTGCCATCGAGGATCAAGAGCGAGCCGTTGCGCAGGTCTTCGAGATGGGCCGGGACGCTGACCACGGCCGGGATGCCCAGGCCCCGCGCCAGGATGGCCGTGTGCGAGGTCGGACCGCCCTTGAGCGTAACCAGGCCCAGCACATTGGCCCGCTCGAACTGGACCGTGTCCGACGGGGTCAGATCCTCGGCCACGACGATCGAAGGCTCTTTGAGCACCGCCGAGCCGTCCTCACGGTCGATCAGGCAACGCAGCAAACGTCGCGAGACGTCGCGGACGTCGGCGGCGCGGGCGCGGAAGTACTCCTCCTCCAGCGCCTCAAGCGCGCGGGCGTGCTGTTCAAAGGCGTCTTCGACCGCGGCTTCGGCGTTGAGCCGCTGGGTGCGCAACACGGTGCGCAAATCGACGAGCAGATCATCGTCGGATAGGAAGAGCTGATGCGCCGCGAAGATCTCGGCTTCCTCTTCGCCGATGTTTTCGCGCGCCCGGCTCTCGAGCGCCTGCAGCTGCGTGCGGGCCTTGGCGATCGCGACCTGGAGCCGCACCCATTCGGCGGTCGGGTCGGCGACAGTGTGCCGCTCGACGATCGCCTCCTGCGGGCGATACAGCCAGATCGGGCCGATGGCGATGCCGGGCGATGCGGGGAGGCCTTTGAATTGTTGCATAGTCTTGACACCCCTGACGGGCGCCTGTACTTGCGCCCACAAGGGGCATCTGAATGGGGACCACGATCCGCCGGCTCATACCCGCGGACCGGATGCCGGGTGCCGGCCAGGGCGAACGCCCAGAAAAGGGCGCCCCTACTCGCCGAAGTTCGACTCCACCAGCTCGCGCAGCGCCTTGACGGCCTCATCGGCATCGACGCCGTTGGCCTGGACCTCGATCTGCTCGTTCTGCTTGACGGCCAGCGTCAGGACCTTGAGGATGCTCTTGGCGTTGACGGGGGCGGCGGTGCCGCCGACCTTCTTCAAAGTGATGTCGGACTGGAATTTCGCCGCAGCCTGGACGAACTTGGCAGCCGGGCGCGCGTGCAGGCCGACGCCGTGGGACACGGTCAGGATCACGGAGGCCCCGGCCGCAGCCGGGCTGTTTTCAGTGGACATGTACGCTCCCTCGATACCCATCAAGTCACGTCGCAACCGGGCCGCGACGTCGACCGGACCGCCGGCCGTGTGCAGCGCCAGGATGTTCTCGGCGGATTGACAGTACTTGATCAAGCGACCCAGGGTCTGCACCTGGCGTTGCGCATCGACAACCGAAAGCGCCAGCACGGTCCGGACCGACACCGTTTGAGACGGGTCGCCCATCATGTGAAATGTAACCGGCTGACGGAGCAGCGCTACCGCCAGGGCCGGCCTGACACAGTGCACGCCGTCGGCATGCGGCAGCGCGATCGGCTCGGCCGTCGGCAGCCCGGTCGGGTAAAGCCGCTCGCGGGCCAGCGCCGCCTCGGCGTACGACGGCTTGACGAAGCCGCCAAAGAGCAGCCGCTCGCTCAAGGCGTGAATGACTTGCTGGCGGTTTTCCGCGCCCATGCCGACGATGACCAGCCGGTCGTGGATCGTGAAATCCAGGTCATGCGGAATTGCGGTCATGGGCGCGGATTATTCCTGATCGGCCTCAGGCCACCAGCGCGTCTTGCGCGCGGCGCAGCTTGAGGATGGTTTGACCCTCGACCAGGGCCACGTCGTCGTAGCGGATCGGCTGGCCGGCCTTGACCGGGCGCACCACAGTCGCGCCGACGGCCAGACCGAGCGGCAGCAGGCCTTCGGCGCGCGCCACTTCGGCTCGGTCGATCAGGCCGTACATGGTGAAGCCGCCGAGCGAGTCGAGCTTCTCACCGGGGGCAAGGTCGCGTTTGGCGCAGGCCACGGTCTCGGCCACGGGCACGCGATTGGTCTGCAGCGTTACCTCACCGTCGAGCGCGGCCTTGGCGACCGTGATCGGGCACTCGAGGTTAGCCAGGTGATACGGGCGATACAGCGCCCAATACTTGCCATTGCCGTTCAGACGCAGGTAGTTCAGGTCGTTGATGATCTTGGGCTGGTCGGTGGTGATGATGACAAAGACGCCCGGCGCCACATCGCCGACCGCGTAGTCGACGGCGCCGCGGCGCTCGAAGATGCCGCCGTCGGCCTTCGGGATGAAGACGTTGGCCAGATCCTTGACCGTGCACTGCGGGCCGTAGGCGCCGGCCTTCTCCGGCGCATAGCCGGTGCCGTTGCCGATCGAGGTCATCTCGACCATAGTCTTGGTGCCGTCGACGAACGAGGCCAGCATCTTGGCGCTCATGTTGGCGGCCTTGGCCTTGGGCGCGCAGCTGTCGGGGTTGGCCGTCCGGTCGAGCGGGTTGTTCTTGCCCTTGCCGACCGTGACGATCTCGAAGCCGAGGGCCTCGGCAAAGTCGTACATCTCCTTGATCGTGCCGGGCTCATCGCCGGCCACAAGCGTGTAGACGACGCCCTTCTCCTGCGCCTTCTTGGCGAGGATATAACCGATCGTGGCATCGGTCTCGACATTCATGTTGACCGTGTTCTTGCCCGCCTCGATCGCGGCCGCGCACACACGCGCGCCGACCTCGGGCACGCCCGTGCACTCGAGGATGACGTCGAGATTGGGGATCGACACCAGCCAATCGGCGTTGGTCGTCGCCACCCGCCGGCCGGCCGCAATCGCGTCGGCCGCGACCTCGACGTCGTCGGTGTCGGGCGCGACCAGAGCCGGGTCGACACTGCCCTCCTGGTACGCCGCGCGGGCGCGACCCGGCAGCACGTCGGCGCAGGCCATGACGCGCATACCGGCCATCTTCTCCATCTGGCTGAGCAGGCCGGTGCCCATCTGACCGGCGCCGACCAGACCCACCTGCACGGGCCGACCCAGTTTGTTCGCCCGCTCTTGCAGTCGTTCTCGCAGTGACATGGTAACTCCCTACTTACGCGGGGCGCTGATCGCCCTCAATTCGCAAGACCGTGCCGACAGCAACCGGCGGCAGCGGTTGTGACTCGACGCAAACATCGCCCGGCAATTCGGGCGTCGTCTGGCCGTTGAATTTCAAAACCAGGTGTCCGAGGTTTTTCAGGTTCTCGTTAGCGACGTCGCCGACCGCCAGCACCTGAAAGCAGTTGGCATCGACCCAGACCGCGTCACCGGCTTCCAGCGGGGCCGCCAGCTCGACGCCGTCATGGATGATGGCAAAATCCCGGAGTTCCTCAGGCGCGCTTTCGCCGAAGAGGACCAGGATCCCGGCCTCGACGAATTCGCTCGTCAGCGGCCCAATGGCCGTGACGGCAGCGGAGTATTTGATCATGGTTCAAGACCGCGGACCTCAGACGGCGGGCCGCAGAACACGGGTGGCCCAAGAGCCACCCTTGCCTGCGGCCCGTCGTCCGCGGTCGTTACTCGATCACTTCAACGTCTTCCGGGCGGACGCCGGAGACGAAGAGTTCTTCAGTGATGAAGCGCATGAGCGGGCCCGAGGGTGAGGTCGGGTGAACGTCAACCGTGAGCACTTTCTTCATCGGGTAGACGCCGACGCGCGCTGTGCCACCGCAATCGATCACGGCCACAGCGATCTCCTCGAATCCGGCCTTCGACTTGAAGCCGTCAAAGGGTTTTCCGCCGGTCAGATCGGCGATGCGCTGGGCAACCGGATGGATGCCACCGCCTGTCACCGAGTAGATCAGCTCTTTGCCGGCCTTGGGCTGGACCACCAGTGGCCCGCCCCAGCCGCGCGGCCCCTTCTTGATACGGACCTTCTTGTATTGACCTTCTGCCATAGCCTCACCTCATAGAACATCGGGCCTGAGCCCGAGAGACGGCTTTAGTGGGGACCTGCTCATCACTCTAGCATGTCTGCCCTCAAAGTGGGTGGGCAGCCGACTTTCGACTTGCCGATCGTCGGCCACCCATCCGCCCAAAGCGCATCGATCTCGCCCCAGATTACATGCCGAGGCTGGCCAGGAAGGCCAGGACCACGGCGATCGGGCCCGTGATCAGGCGCGAGAACAACACCGCCGGGACGCCGACTTCGACGGTCTCGGGCTCGGCTTCGCCGAGCGCCAGGCCGACCGGGATGAAGTCGCAACCCACCTGCGGGTTGATCGCAAACAGCGCCGGCAGGGCCGCCGACAGCGGCAGAGCCTTGCTTGCGAACAACGTGCCGAGCAACGTGCCGATGATCTGCGCAATCACGGCGCCCGGTCCCAGCAGCGGGGAGAGCACCGGCAGGCCGATGATCAACGACAGGAGCAGCAGGCCCCAGATGCTGCCGGCCAGCGGCGCCAGCAACTGCGCGATCCACGTGCCGAGGCCGGTACCATTCATGATACCGACGACGACTGCCACAAAAGCCAGGAAGGGCAGGATGTTCTTCCAAACCTGGTCAACCGACTCGCGCCCGGCCTGGAACATCGTGCCGACCAGACCGCCCATGATGCGCCCGAAGCGCGTGAGGAAACTCGTAAGTGCTTCCATGATATCCTCCTTAGGCCGCAGCCTTCTTCCACATCATGGCCGTCAGACGTTCCGTGACGATGCCGCGGATAAGGATCACCACCAGGCCGACCAGCAGATAGCGAACGGCAAGGTCGGTCACAGCTGCGTCGCCGTAGCCCGTCGCCACGCCGGTCGCGATGCCGGCCCAGACGAACAGTTCGCCGGGGTTGACGTGCGGCAGGATGCCGAGCGGCGGATGGACGAACGACACGGCAGCGTCGTAGAACGCCGGCTTGTACTTCTCAGGCAGGAAGCGCCCCATCGTGTAAGCCATCGGGTTGGTCAACACGAATACAGCGACCACCGGCAGCAGCAGATAGCGGAAGGGCAGGAAGATGATGCCTTCCTGCGACGCGAACTTGCCGAAGTTGTCGATACGCTCAGTGCCGATCCACGCGATGATCGCATTGAAGGCGGTCATCAGCACGACGACCAGCGGAACGATCCCCACGAAGACCGCCCACCACCAGTCGGCACCGGCTTTGAAGATGCCGATAAAGCCCTGCGCGAGTTGGACTAGTAAGTCCATAGCAAACTCCTTTACGGAAAACGGATAAAGGCACGTACATGATTGATCAATCGAACCGGTTTCTTCACTGGCTGTCAGGCGACTCCTTTCCGCAAATGCGTGCCGAACCGACGGTTCACCCCATGGATGAAGGCGCCACAAGTGCGCTGGGGTCCGTCGAGGCCTCGGCCTTCTGCTTCTGCTTCAACTCGTGTGCGCGCATGAGCTCCACGGCGTTCTTGAGCGCCGCGCGCAGCTTGTTGTTTACCGGCAGCGAGACGTTGTCATCGGCGAGATCGTCGATTGAACGCCCGGCTAATCCGGGGACCTCCTTGAGGGTAGCCAGTACGGTCCAGCCCGAGAGCTGTTCGACCCGCACCACCTTGTGCTCGGGGCTGACCACGACGACCGCATACACACGCCGCCGCCAGGCGGAGCCGGCCAACCCGACCCAGACCGTGCCCTCGCGGCGCAGAGCCGCGATCCGCCCGTAATAGCGCTTCATCTGCCAGGCGGTCAGGCCGAGCTGCAAGAACCACGTCAGAGCAAGCCCGACGACCAGAACCCATGCGTTCTCAAACATTAAGGCCTCCTCGTGACGCCGCAGCGCGCGCGGCTCCATCCTGCAAAACGGTGACGATTCGATCCACAGCCGCCGCTGACCCAACGCCCGTCAGGAACGCCAACGTATGGATCACGGGCACACCGCCGCTCGCGGTGATCGGCGTAGTGCTGACGATCAGGTCGTGTCCCGGCGCCAGCTGCGGCACATCCGCGACAGAGCCGAGCGTGACCTCAACCTCGAGGCCGCGCTCGCGCAACGCTCGCACAAGCGCCTGGGCGATCACGGCCGCCGTGGCCGCGCCCGTGCCACACGCCACCAGAACCCTGTTCATCGGGCCAACTCCGGCTCAGCCATGCCCGCGCCGGCGGGGGACAACTCAAGCGAAGAGCCACCCCGATGGCGCGTCGACACGCACGCGCGTTTCATAAAATCGTGTGTGGAGAAAATGGGCACGAGCTGAACGTCATGGTCCCTCCCGCCGAGCGCTGAATTGTGCCGGGTTACGCGAGCATCAGCGCCGGGTCTTCAAGCACGGCGCGCAAATCACTCAGGAAACGGGCAGCCACGGCGCCGTCAACGACGCGGTGGTCGGCCGAAAGCGTGACAGCCATGATCGGGCGGGCCACCGGATTCCCGTCGGCGTCGGGCACGAACTGCCGGCGCGCCGCCGCCACCGCCAGGATCGCGACCTGCGGCGGGTTGATGATGGCCGTGAAGCGATCGACCCCGAACATCCCCAGGTTCGAGATCGTGAACGTGCCGTCCATCACGTCTTCGGGGCGCAGCTTGTTCCCGCGCGCGCGTTTGCTGAGATCGGCCAGATCGGCGGCCAGGGCCTCGAAGCCCTTCGCCCCGACGTCGTGTACCACCGGCACAATGAGGCCGCCCGAGCCCGTCGGATCGTCGGGCGCCGCATCGAGCGCGACCGCGATGCCGATGTTGATCGCCGCGTTCATGACGATCGCCTCCTGGCCGGGCGCGCCGACCAGATGGCTGTTGACCAGCGGGTGCCGCTTAAGCGCCCAGGCGCAGGCGCGCGCGATCACCACCGTCAGGCTGACGCGCGCCGCGTCCTTGGGCAGCCGCCCATTCACCTTGGCGCGCAGGGCCTCTGCGGCAGTCACATCGATTTGAGCCTCGAAGAAGACGTGTGGCGCCTCTTGATAACTCTTCTGCAGCCGGGTCGCGATCGTGCGACGCATGCCCTGAAGTGGCAATCGAGTGATCGCGGTGTCGGGTCGCCCGGTCGTAGTTTGGTCGGTGGCTGGGGCGCCTGTCGGGCCTGTCGGGCCTGTCGGGCCTGTCGGGGCGGCCCTTGTGGCCGCCCTCTCGGCCGCCCGCACGTCGTCCGATTGCACCCGCCCGCGTGGCCCGGTTCCCGTCACGGCATGCAGATCCACGCCCAATTCGCGCGCCACGCGCCGCGCCGCCGGCGAGGCCGCAACCTTGCCGGCGGGTGCCTGCGAGGCAGCCACAATCGGCGCTGCCGCTTCGACGTCGGCGCGCATGACTTTGCCGCCCGGGCCGGTGCCGGCCACCACAGCGGGATCGACACCAAGATCGGCCGCAACTTTGGCGGCCAGGGGCGTCGACTTGACCGGCAGGGCGTTGGCCGGGGCCGCGGCGGCGTCAGGGGCCGGGGCGGCGTCAGGGGCCGGGGCGGCCACAAGGGCCGCCCCTACGGGCGGCACGGTTTCGTTCGGGCCGCGCACCCAGGCGATGACGTGCGTCACCGGGACGGTGTCGCCTTCTTTAAACCGCAGGCCATCCAGGATGCCGTCGGCCGGGGCCTCGACTTCCATGTTGACCTTGTCGGTCGTGACTTCGGCGATCGGGTCGCCCTGTTCGACTGCCTCGCCGGCCCGCTTGAGCCAGCGGACGATCTCCGCTGACTCTTGCGTGAAGCCGAACTTCGGCATGATGACTTCTTTCATAATCTAGTCAGGTAGTCAGGCAGTCGGGTAGTCGGGTAGTCGGGTAGTCGGGTAGTCGGGTAGTCATTCGACCATCCGACTGCGTGACTACTCGACTCCTGGACTATTTGACTAACGCTTTCGCCTCGCGCACGATGTCGGCCACCTGCGGCACGGCCGCAGCTTCAAGCGTCCGGTTGTACGGGATCGGCACATCCAGCCCGCACAGGCGCTTGATCGGCGCCTCGAGATAATCAAAGGCCTCGCTCTCGGCCACCCGGCCAACGATCTCGCCGCCGAAGCCGCCGTTGCGATGGGCTTCGTGCACGACCATGAGCCGCCCGGTCTTGATCACCGACCGAATGATGGGGGCGTCGTCAAGCGGCGAGAGCGTGCGTGGGTCGACGACCTCGAGCTCGATCCCCTCGGCCGCCAGCTGCTCGGCCGCCTGCAACGCGCGCGGCACCATCATCGAGGTCGCCACGACGGTCAGATGCTGTCCGACCCGCTTGACGTCGGTTTGGGTCAGCGGGATGCGGTACGGCTCCTCGGGCACCGGGCCCTTGGTCTTGTAGAGCAACTTGTGCTCGACAAAGATCACGGGGTTGTCATCGTCGATCGCAGACAGGAGCAGGCCCTTGGCATCGTAGGGCGTGCTCGGCATGACCACCTTGAGCCCCGGGATGTGCACGAACCAGTTCTCCAGGCTCTCAGAGTGCTGGGCGGCCGCGCCTGTGCCCGAGCCGCCCGGCGTGCGCAGCACCATTGGCACCGTCGCCTTGCCGCCGAACATGTAACGGATCTTGGCGGCCTGCAGCACCAGCTGCTCCATGCTGATGGTGATGAAATCCATGAACTGGATCTCACCCACCGGCCGCATCCCGGTCAAGGCTGCGCCCACACACGCGCCGGCGATGCCGGCCTCGGAGATCGGGGTGTCGACCACGCGGCCGGCGCCGTACTGCTGATGCAAGCCGGCGCTGGCCCCGAAGGCCCCGCCGTACACACCCACATCCTCCCCGATCAGGAAGACGCGCGGATCAGCCGCCATCGCCTGGTTCAGGGCTTCACGAATTGCTTCGACGTAAGTCAGTTCACGCATAGACATTGAGTGATCGGGTGATCGGGTGATCGGGTGATCGGGCTCGCTCGCCCAGACACCCAATCATCAATTCGTCAGGCGAAGATCCCTTCCAGGATCTGGTCGATCTTCGGTTCGGCGCTGGCTTCCGAGAAGGCCACGGCCTCGTTGATGCGCTGATCGGCCCAGACGCGGTGGCCGTCAAACTCGGCGTCCGAAAGTTTGAGCACCCGGCCGAAGCGCCGGATCGGATCCTGCGCCTGCCATTCCTTGACCTCGTCGCGGGTCCGATAAGCCTGCTTGTCGCTCTTGGAATGCCCGCGCCAGCGATACGTCAGGGCCTCGATCAGGGTCGGTCCCTGGCCGGCGCGCGCCCGTGCCACGGCGTCCTGGAAGACACGGTACACGGCCACGATGTCGTTCCCGTCGACCGTCACGCCCGGGATGCCATAGCCCTTGGCCCGATCGCTGACCTGCGGGATGTTGAACGCCTTTTTCATCGGCATCGACATCGCGTACTGGTTGTTCTCACACAGGTAGATCACGGGCAACTGCCAGATCGAGGCCATGTTGACCGATTCGTGGAAGGCCCCGGTGTTCGCGCCGCCGTCGCCGAAGACCGACAGACAGACCTGGTCGGTCGCCCGCTGCTTGATGCTCAGGCCAACGCCGACCGAGATCGGTAATCCGCCGGCCACGATGCCGTTGGCGCCCAGATTATTGGCATCGACATTGGCGATATGCATCGAACCGCCGCGCCCGCGGCAATAACCGCTTTCCTTGCCCATGAATTCGGCCATCATGAGCTTCTCGTCACTGCCGAACCAGGCCAGACAGTGCCCGTGGCCGCGGTGAGTGTTGAGCAGATAATCGCCCACGCGCAGAGCCGAGGCCGCACCGACGGCCGAGGCCTCCTGGCCGATCGACAGGTGCATGGTGCCGTGCACGCGCCCGAGCGAGAAGAGCTCTTCGGCCTTCTCCTCAAACGCGCGGATCAGCATCATCTTGCGCAGTCGTTCGATCGCGCCGGCCTCTCCCCACTCCGTCGGGATCAGGTCCGCTCGGGCAGGCTTCTTCGATGCCCGCGGCTGCCCGTTCGCCGAGGCGCTGACTTTGCTTCGAGTTGCCATCGCTTTAGAAATCGTCCGTTCAGGATTCACGCCGCCAACTGCAGCGCACCCAGAGCTGCGACCTCGTCGGTCACCAGCCAATTGATCAGACCCGCCCGCGCCGCACCGACGATTGCTTTGGCCTTGTATTGCCCACCCGCGATCCCAAGCTTGACCGGGATCGCGCGCAGCTCTTCGACGTTGATACCAAGCCGTCGGTCATCGACGATCGGGAAATCGCAAGCGCCATCCAGATCGACGTGGATACCGCACACATCCCCGACAACCCCCAACGCCCGCAGATCTTCCAGTTCTTGCTCGCTCACATAACCGGCCCGCAAGATCGACGATCGTTCCGAGTCGACTGTGCCGACGCCCACCAGGGCCAGCTCGATCTTCTTGTACTGAGCCAGGATGCGCTTGATCTTGAGATCACCGAGAAGAGCATCCCGGGTCTGGCGCGCATCTACGAAAAACGGGGTCGGCAACATCGAGTACCGGCCACCAAAAATGCGCGCCAACCGCCTGGCCAGCTCGGGTCCATCGATGTCCGGGTTGGGTGTGCCAAGCGACCCGATCATCTGCACGATCTGAACGTCGGTCCAGGCCCCCCCACGGGCCGCATTCACGACCTCCCAGACGGCTGTCCCCCACGACACGCCGACCACCGAATGATCGTGCAACAGATCTTCGGTCATGCGAGCGCCTAACGTGCCGATGCGCCGCATCATGGTGCTATAGTTAAGCGCGCCGCGGGTCAGGACCTGAACCCCCTGGAGCTTGAGCACCTGTTCGAGCGACTGCTCAAGCTCGCGATTGCGCGCCAGGGGGTGGTTGATCCGAATCTCGACGATGTGTTGCTCCCGGGCTTCCGTTAACAGACGCGAAATCATCGATCGCGAATAGCCGGTCTGGGCTGCGATTTCGGCCTGGCTCAGCCCGTCTTCGAAGTACAGACTCGCGATCCGAGCCAGCAGTTCATAACGATCGCTGACCAACGGAACCGGCGCTTTCGCGGAAATCGCGATGGATTGAGTGTCCATTCACAAATGTGAACTCAATTCACAATTGACTTCGTGCCAGTATATGACGTTAAACCCCCATAAACAATGGGGAGTTGGCATTTTTGCACATCGTGCACAGATGTGAAAGGCTTTATGAAAACGAGCGACCTGCTCCCGATCGCGCTCAAGGCCGCTGAAATCGGCGGTGCTGTCCTGACTCAAAAACTGACGACCCGGCGCCGGGTGCGTCTCAAGGGTTTTCGTGACATTGTGACCGACGCCGACCTGGCGGCCCAGGAGGCCATCACTGCCCACCTGCGAGCCGAAAGCCCGCAGATCGGCCTGATCGGCGAGGAGGACCTGGGCCAAAGCTGGCTCACCGGCCGCTCTCGACTCCCCAGCCCGATGTGGGTGATCGACCCGCTCGACGGCACCAGTAACTACGCCCGCCAGTTCCCGGTCTATGCCGTTTCGATCGGTCTGCTCGACGAACGCCGACGTCCGATCCTTGGGGTCGTCCTCGACCCGACCCGCGCCGAGGTCTTCTACGCGGCCGAGGGTCGCGGCGCCTGGGTGCGGACCGGGTCAGCCCGGCCAAAGCGCCTGACGGTCAGCGCCGAGGCCGACCTGGGCATGGCCCTCGTCGGCACCGGCTTCCCGCGCGATGAGCCCAGCATTCGGCTGGCGGTCACTGCCCTCGAACGCATCGCCACCCACTGTCAGAAAATTCGGGCCCTCGGCAGCGCGGCGCTGAACCTGGCCTACACGGCCGCGGGTCGGCTCGACGCCACCTACATGCTCGGGGTCAAGGCCTGGGACGTCGTCGGCGGGATCGTATTGATCCAGGAAGCCGGCGGCCGCGCGCGCGGCCCGCAAGGCGGCCAGTGGTATCCCGACGATATCGGGATCTTCGCGACCAACGCCCGGCTGTATACCCGGTTTCGCCGATTGCTGTTACCCAAAGCGTAAGGTGCGTGCTCAATAACGAAAGAAGGCGGCCTCGGGCCGCCTTCTTTCGTTATTGCGGAACGTCATCCCGCCGGCGCGACCCGCGGCTCAACCCGCATGGGCAGGCCGTGGCTGGTATGCAGCGTGAAGATCGGCTGGGGCTGTACGGGATGGCCGGGCGTCAACGTCAAGCGAAAGCGCTGCGCGATCATGGCCAGGATCAGGGTCGCTTCGGTGAGCGCCAGCGCGTTGCCGATACACAGGCGCGGCCCTCCGCCAAACGGCAAATAAGCATACGATGGCCGGGCCTCGGCCTGATCCGGCAGGAAGCGATCCGGGTCGAACCGCTCCGGGTCCGGCCAAAAACGCGGGTCGCGCTGGATGCCATAGGTGAATAACGTGAGCCCGCTACCGGGCGGCAGGGTGAAACCGCCGAGCGTGTCTGCTGCCACCGACTGGCGCGCGATGCCCCAGGCCGGCGGGTAAAGACGCAGCGTCTCGTCGATCACGCGGCGCGTATAGCCAAGGCTCGGCAGATCGTCGATGGTCGGCACGCGCCCGGAGAGCACCCTCTCGACCTCGGCCTCAAGTCGGCCGCGAGCCTCGGGATGCTGCGAGAGCAGATACAGCGCCCAGGTCAGGGTCACGGCCGTGGTCTCATGGCCCGCGAACATCATCACGCTGATCTCGCGTCGCAATTCATCGTCGGTCAGCCCGAGCCCGGTGTCGGCGTCGCGCGCCTCGATCAACATGCCGAGCAGGTCGGCGGGTTGTTCAACCAGCGCGCGGCGTTCGCGAATCAGGGCAAAGATGACGCGATCATGCACGGCCATGGCCGCCCGCAGCGCCCGGTTCTGTCTCGACGGAAACCAGCCGGGCGGCGGAAACGGTGTGCGGAAGCGATAGTTGACGTACGTCGAGATCGTGCCGAAAGCGTCGCCCAACGCATCGGAGTCCCCCAACAAATCGCGGCTGAACAGGGCCCGGCCGGCGACCTGGAGCGTGACCTTCATCATCTCTTGTTCGATCGACAAGGTGCGCCCCGCCTCCCAGCGCGTCAGCATATCCGCCGCGCAGGCCGTGATGACCGGCCCGAAAGCCGCGATGCGCTGCCGATGAAAGGCCGGCTGCATCAGGCGCCGACGGGAGAGCCAGGAATCGCCATCTGCTGTGAACAGGTTGAGGCCGTTGATCGGCCTGAGGGTGTCGACCAGGAAGGCATTGCGCACGAAATTGCGATTGTTGTCCTGGAGGATGTGTTTGATCAGGTCGGGGTGGCTGACCACAAAGGTGTCGACCCACAAAAAGCGCACCGTGGCCACGTCGCCCAGACGCGCTGCGGCGCCGTAAAGGCCGAGCATGTCGCGCTGAAAAGCCGGTAGATCGCCCAGTAGCCAGTGCCGTCCCGAAAGGCCCGGGGGCAATCCGGGCCTTTGCGCGCCGATCGTCACGGTCAAACTCCCATCGCCTCACGAAGCGGATCTGGCACATCCAGTCGCCCGCTGACGCAATCGGATTTTATCGCGCCTGCGGCAGCGGGGTCGACCGAGCGGTCTGGGTGGAACGCGCACTCCGCAGATCTGGGGTTACCCGACCGTGTCGTGCCCATCCTGATCATCGCCATTGGGAAGGTGGGACGCGTCTACTTGATCCAGCCGGCGTTCGACAGCCGAACGCACAGCAGCGACAGGATCGCTGCGCATGGCCTCGAGCTTGACCCGGGTCGTGCCGCCGGGGTCAAGCTGAACGCACGCAACGGCGGCGGCACGCACGAAGGCCGAAGGGTCATCCAAATGGCGCACGGCCTGGGCCGGGCCAAGCAACACACAGCTGGCTTGAACGGCGCGGGCGCGCGTGAGTGGTTCCGGATCATCCAACAGAGTCTTGAGCAGGGGTACCGTCCAGGTGCGCAGCCCGGTCAGCAGGGCCAGGACGCCGCGATCGGGGGCTGTCGAATCATGAACCGCGGCCAGGAGGTCGGAGCGATCTGCCGCTGTGAAACCATGCCGGTCGAAGAGAGCGTGCAGGACGCGGGTCGCTCCCTCCGACACGTGGCGCGACACACGATCGTTTGCATCAAGACTGACGGAGTGTTCAACGACCATCCGAAACAGGTGGGGCACCAGTCGACCGTCAAGCAACTCCATCGCCAGGGAGATGCCCTTCAAGCGAGCATCCAGTTCAGGAGCGGTCAGCCAGGCGATCGCCAGGCTGACACGGGCGCGAGCATCGCCGGGTGATGTCATGTTCTGCCGAACGTTTTCCGCCGATCGCCGACGGCCTTTTGGGCCATCGAATGCGATAGGCACACGCGCCGGGTGATGCGTTCTGCCCCTTGGGCCCGTGAAAACACGCATCTTGTCCAGATTAGGCCTGAGCGGCGTCCGCGTCAAGCGGGTGTAACACTCTGATGTCGTATGGGATCGCCCCTGAATCAAGCATGGCATCCCTCCTTGCCGGTCATAACGGCCAGGCGGCGCTGAAAGCACGGCCAGGCCACAGGGGGGTCACCAGGGCTATCGCACCTTATTCGCGAGGACCGGTTTCTTTGTCACGAGCATCACGAATTGATACGAATTCTCATCAATGGGGATCGTTCGTGCCCATTCGATTCAATTCGTTACTGCTCAGCCCTGTCGGGAGAAGAATGGCGATAGCCGAGGGGGTGGGAGGGTCATCGACAGGAACCGGCGATGGTAGACTATCGGGTATGCAGACCTACCTCGCCCTCCTGCAGCACATCCTGGACCACGGCGTCAAGAAATCCGATCGCACAGGCACAGGCACGCTCAGCGTATTCGGCTATCAGATGCGATTCGATCTCGGCGCGGGCTTCCCCATGATGACCACCAAGAAGCTGCACTGGAAGAGCATCGCCCATGAGCTGCTGTGGTTCCTCCAGGGCGACACCAACGTGCGCTATCTGCAGGAACACGGCGTGACGATCTGGGACGAGTGGGCAGACGAGCGCGGCGAGCTGGGGCCTGTCTATGGCAAGCAATGGCGCTCATGGGAGACGCGCGACGGCCAGGTGGTCGATCAAATCGCCTGGGTGCTGGGCGAGATCCAGCGCAACCCCGACTCGCGTCGTCTGATCGTCAGCGCCTGGAACGTGGCCGACATCCCGCGCATGGCCCTGGCCCCCTGCCACGCGCTCTTCCAGTTCTACATCGCAGCCGGCAAGCTCTCGTGCCAGCTGTATCAGCGCAGCGCCGATGTCTTCCTGGGCGTGCCGTTCAACATCGCGTCCTACGCGCTGCTCACCCGCATGATCGCCCACGTCTCCGGGCTGCAGCCCGGTGAGTTTGTGCACACACTGGGCGACGCCCATCTGTATCTCAACCATCGCGATCAGGCCCGTCAGCAGCTGGCCCGCACGCCGCGGACCCTGCCGACCCTGACGCTCAACCCCGAGGTGCGCGATCTCAACGCCTTCCGCTACGAAGATCTGCAGCTGACGAACTACGAGCCGCATCCGGGGATCAAGGCGCCGATCGCCGTGTAGAGCGCAACCCGTGAGCGCTCCACGCACGACGCCCCCGATCAATCATGGACATCATTCTCATCGTCGCCCTCGACAACGCCGACGCCATTGGGCGCAACGGCACCCTGCCCTGGCATCTGCCCGATGACCTGCGCCGCTTCAAGGCCCTCACCACGGGGCACACCATCTTGATGGGTCGGCGCACCTTCGTCAGCATCGGGCACCCGCTTCCCAATCGGCGCAACCTGGTGCTCACCCACGACACCGCCTTCACGGCGCCGGGGATCGAGGTGGTGCATTCCATGGACGAGGCGCTGGCCAGCGCCGACGATCCGCTGTTCGTCATCGGCGGCGGCACGGTCTACGCCCAGGCACTGCCGATCGCCACGCGGCTCGTCCTGACCCGGGTCGAGACAACCATCGCCGACGCCGATACGTTCTTCCCGAAATGGGAACCAGGCGAGTGGCGCGAGGTGTTACGGTCAGCGCACCCGGCTGATGAGCGCCACGCGCACGGCTTCACTTTTCACGATCTGGTGCGGGTGACCGGGCCGGCCAGCCGCGGCTGAATCGAAGCGGCCCAAGCGCGGATCGCACCCCAGTCGCGATAGTCACCCTCGGTCGAGTTTTCGGCAAAGGCGCGGTACATCAACTGGTTGGCCAGCGCCATCCGGCGGAAATCGAGCACGCCTGCGAAGAGCCCCATATCGATCGGCTGCACATTCGGGACTTTTGCGCGGACCGCGCTGAAGACCTCGGCCACCTGGGCGCGGGCCTCGGGTTGACGCGCCAACCCCAACGTCATACACGTCAGGAAGTAAGCGACCGGCACGCCCCGCAAAACGGCGACGTGATCGCCCACATAGGCTACGGCTTCGGGCAGCCAGGCGTCGGAGTGCACGGGCGCGCCGACGACCACGGCGTCATAGCCGGCCGGGTCAGGATCGTCTTGGACCCGGACCACATCGGTGGCATGGCCGGCCTCGCACAATACCTTGCCGATGGCATCCGCCACCTCGCCGGTGGTGCCATATTGGCTGCCGTAGGCGATCAGGATCCTTCGGCGTCCGTCGCCAGGCGTCCCGCCGCAGTGGTGCGCAGGGAAATCGATGACAGGCTGTTGGACCGACCAGGCCGCCAGCCCCCCGGCGGCAACGACCGAGGCGCCGATGATGAAACCACGGCGCGAAACCAGGCGCTTCTTGTTCATGGATGACTCAATCCTTTTCCGGCCGGATGTCGCTCCGGGGCCGGGCTTTTGCGGACCATCTGGGATCGGCGGACTTGTGTGCCGATCCAACGGGCGTTGAGGATCAGGTGCAGGCCGACCAGACCCACAAAGATCCAGGCCGCGCCAGAATGAAAGCGGGTCACAGCCGGCGCATAGATCTGGCTCACGATCACGCCGCTCGAGGCCAGAGCCCCGAAGTCGATGACGAACAGCAGGTTAAGTACCATCCGCAGACGGACGCGCGCGGCGCGCGGCTCAAACCAGCGCCCGAGCACCCGGTCGAAGCTGGAGCGATGAAGCGCGAGATGCCAGATCACCCCGGCCGTCACGGTCAGTCCGAGCCATGCATGCACATCGAGGGTCCCGAAACCGCTGACGAACGCGGCGCCGCTCAAGGTGAGCAGCCCTGCGTTCAGCAGCCCCATCACCCGGGCCGCCCGGCCCGCCGGTTGGCGGGTCATGGGTGCCTCCCCGCCACGCGCTGAAAGGCGTCGGACGGGATCGGTAGCGCGCGCACGCGACGACCGGTCGCGGCAAAGAGCGCATTCGCCACGGCCGGGCCGACGACCGGCACGGCTGCTTCGCCGACTGCGCCCGGTGCGCGCTCGCTCTCCACGATCTGGACCTCGATTGCAGGCATCTCGGAGAGTCGCAACAGCGGGAAGTCGTGAAAGTTGGTTTGCACGACCGTGCGATCCTGCACAGTGATCTGGCCTTTCAGCGCTGCGGTCAGTCCGAAGGCCACGCCCCCCTCGATCTGCGTTGTGACCAGCTTTGGATTGATCACACGACCGCAGTCGAGTGCAAACACCAGCCGGCTCAAGCGCCAGGCGTCTGCGTCTGGCACAAGTTCGGCCACGACTGCGATCAGGGTCTCTTGAAAGTCCATCACAGCCACGCCCTGCGCCACACCCGGTTCCTGACGCCCCCAACCGGCACGCTCGGCCGCACACTTCAGCACGTTGAGGAGCCGTGGATGCTGGCCGAGTAACCGCTCGCGCAGCGCCACCGGGTCGCGCCCGGCCGCGCCCGCGACCTCGTCGAGCGCGCTCTCCACGACGAAGACGTTGGCCGAAAAGGCCACCGAGCGCCAGAAACCGGTCGGCACACCGGGGTCGTCGGCGACGTAGGCGACCCGCACATTTGCGATGTCGTACGGCAGCGGGCCGGCGCCTTCGATCGCCTTGCGACCGGCGACGGCCACCGGCGCGCCAAGGCCGAAGACT
>JAEURK010000055.1 GCA_016789175.1 Anaerolineales bacterium | reverse complement strand
CAGGTCGTCGACGATGTCGAGATCGCCGGTCGCGGCGGCGTTCTCATTGATCCCGGCGAGGCTGAGGGTGAACGTGCCGGCCGGGAGTGTGATGGTGTCGGCGCCGGAGCCTGCCGGGCAGGCATCGACGGCGGTGTTGGTGTTGGCCGCGACGATGGCCTCGCGCAGCGAGCAGTCACCGTCGGCGTTGAGCTCATCGGTCGTAGTCGTCACAGTGATCTGGGTGGCGTAGACGGCGGGCACGCCGCCCAATGCCAGGCCGCCGACGAGGGCAGGCAGCAATGCCCATCTCAGATGGGTTGCGACCGTCGTTGAGGGTTTCATCATAGGTCTCCTGACGCCGTCTGGTTGTGTTGACCAACTCGGATCGGTTGTTGCGCGAATATCGTTCAGCGCATAACGTGCGGCTCGAGCCATTCAACGATCGCGTCTGCGGCGGGCTGGTCACCTGTGACGAGCTGAGTCGTCAGGCCGTCCGCAAAGCTCTCCTGGTCCAGGCATTCGCGCGGCAGCGAGCCCTCGACGGCGCCCTCGTCGAGCACGTCACCGCTACGGGCATCGTGGACGACGATCCGTGCCAACCATTGCTCGCGGCGTAGCACGGCGGCCGTCCCGCCTTCGAGGGTGTACGTGCATTCTTCGACCAGGAGGCGTTCAGCGTGCACACAGGCCACCAGCTCGGCCGCGCTCAATCCTGGTGCGCGCCACTCCGTCGGAATGTCCTCGGTGCGGTTGTAGTACGCCGTGAGGTCTTGAGGGTCGGCCAGGATCGACCGAAAGACGATCAGCCGGTGCGGCCCGGCGCCGTCGATGTAGCCCTTCGCCTCGGCCGGGCCCGATCCGCCGCCGCAGATCTCGCGCAACGGGCTGACGGCGGCCAGGGCTTCCTGCGTGGGTTGGCGCTGCAGGTCGCTGAGCGCTGTGCCGAAGATGATCACGGCGCTGCAGCCGAACACGCCGACGAGGATCAAGAGCGCGATCCAGATGCGCCAGGAGCGAAAGAAAAGAGTGGCGTCCACGATGGCTGTCCTTTCAAGTGGGAAGTGATCCAAGGTTATCTGAGGGCGCCGGTACGGGCATCGGTGTTTGCCCCCTATGTTGGTTCTCGACCCTCCCTATATTCGCGAGCCGACGGTTTGACCACCCGATCTTGGGACGCGCACGGGTTCGGTCGAGATACCGGTTGCAACTGATCGCGGCAAACTGGGGTGCCCCCCGTCTCGAAAATGGGGGGCGATTACCGATGCCGCCGCGGGCCAGGCTCTCTATTCTGTTCACATGACCCAAAAGGAGCCGACCGTGAACCCCGAAACTATCCAACGCGTTCGACAGAGCTGGGCGCAGGTGACCCCGATCGCATCCCAAGCTGCTGAGCTGTTTTACGCCAATCTGTTTGCCGCCGACCCGACCCTCCGGCCACTCTTCCGGTCGGACCTGACCGCGCAGGGCCACAAGCTCATCCAGATGTTGGACGCGGCCGTGAACGGTCTTGACGATCTGGAGGCCCTGGTGCCGCCTTTGCAGGCGCTGGCCCGACGCCATAGCGGGTATGGGGTGTTGCCCGCGCACTATGCGACTGTCGGTGCAGCCCTGTTGCTGACCCTCGAACAGGGTTTGGGCCCGGCGTTCACACAACCCGTGCGAGCGGCCTGGACTGAAGTCTATGGTCGGGTCGCCGACGTCATGATCGCGGCCGGCCAGCCCTCGGCGGCTTGAGCACCACCATCGCTACGACAGGCAGGTATCGTATGACCCTCCTCCGTCCACTTCACGCCATACGTCGCATCGCCCTGGCGCTCACCCTGGCAGGTGTCCTGGCCGGCACGGTTGGTCCGCTGGGCATCGCCCATGCGGCGATCATCACCGTGACCACGAGCACCGACGAAATCAACGCCGACGGCGACTGCTCGCTGCGCGAGGCCATCGTCGCGGCCAACACCAACACCGCCGTCGATGCCTGCCCGGCGGGCTCCGGCGCCGACACCATCACACTCCCGGCCGGCACGTTCACCCTCAGCCTCGCCGGGATCAATGAGAACGCCGCCGCGACCGGCGATCTCGACATCGTCGACGACCTGACGCTGGTCGGCGACAGCACAGCGACCACGATCATCGATGTGGCCGGCCTGGATCGTGCCTTCGAGGTGTTCCCGGACCCGGTCGTGGCCATGTCCCGGCTGTCGATCACGAACGCCGCGGGGTCGACTGCGGGTGTGGCGATTCGGATCGCAGGGACGTCGTCGCTCTCGTTGACCCTGGTTCGCATCAGCGACTCGGTCGGCACATCGCCTGCCATCTATCTCACCTCAGGCTCGAACCTGAGCTTCGTCGCGACCCGGATCGAAGACAATGTCGGCGGCGGACTGTATACCCAATCCTCGACGACCACGGCGATCCGCAGCAGCGTGTTCAGCGGCAACAGCAACAGCAGCGGTGGCGCCATAAACAATAGTGGCGACCTCACCATCGTCAACAGTACCCTCAGCGGCAACACGGCCGACTTCAACGGCGGAGCCATCATCAACGGCGGAGACGCCAGCCTTTTCAACGTGACAGTCGCGGCCAACACGGCGGGCCTCAGCGGCACCGCAGGCTCCGGGGGCGGCCTCTCGACGGTCGCCGGAACGACCTCGCTGCAGAACAGCATCGTGGCCGATAACGCGAATCTGGTGTCGGCTAACACGCAAGACTGTTCCGGGTCCTACGTCAGCGGCGGTTACAACTTGATCGAAGACGTGGTCGGCTGCACGATCACGGGCGATCTCGCCACGACCCTCACCGGCGTCAGCGCGAACCTGGACGCCCTGGCCGGAAACGGCGGCGGTCTGCCCACGCATCGCCTGTTGGCGGGCAGCCCGGCCATCAACGGCGGCAACCCGGCCGGCTGCCTCGACGAGCTCGGCCTCGTCCTGCTCGTCGATCAACGCAACGCCTTGCGCAACGGCGTGTGCGACATGGGCGCATTCGAGTTCAACTCGCCCGGGGTCGCGACGGCCACCGCGACGGCGACCTCTTCGCCGGTCCCGGCCACGCCCACCGCCAGCCCGACGCGCACGAACACGCCTGTGCCACCCACGGCCACGCACACGACCGTGCCACCGACCGCCACGGCATCGCGAACATCCACCAATCTCCCGCCCGTGACGTTGACGGCTTCGGCCACGGCCACAGCCTCGCGCACGGCCACCGCGACCCGCACGCCGAGCGCGACGCCGACGCGCAACTGCACGCCGTCGGCCGACAACCCGCCGTGCACGGCCACGCCCACCGGCACACTCTCGGCCACACCGACGGCCACAGCCACGGCAACCGCCACGCGCACACCCAGCGCCTCACCAACCGCGACCCGCACGATCGTGGTGGTGACGCTGCCGGCGACAGCGACTAACGTGCCCGTCGATTGTTCCGGTGGGTGTCTGTATCTGCCCAGCATCCTGCGGGCGCCCGGCGATTGAGCGGGGTCGAAGCCGGTGCTGAACATCGCACCTGCGACGCCAAACCTTTTTGGGGCGTCGCGGGGGGGCTCTCTACGAGGATCGCGGAGGCGGTGCGGCGCGCAGGCGTTGCACCGCCTCCTCGCGATTGCGCACATCGAGACGCGCCAGGATCGCGGCGACATGATGGTCGACCGTTTTCACCGAGAGCCGCAGCCGCGATGCGATCTCGGCGTTGGTCAGGCCGGCGGCCACCAGACTCAACACCTCGGCCTGGCGCGGCGTGAGGTCCGCCAAGGCTCGGATCGCTTCCGGTCCCGCGCCAAGATCCTCGGTTATGGGCAGGGTGCGGCGCACCGCCTGAAGGGCCGAAAGCGCGCCAAGGCTTTCGAAGACTTTGAGCGCTGCGAGACGCGCCTCAGGATCGCCGTCGGCCCGGGCCCGGGCCTCTTCGAACGGGCAGCCCAGATCCTGCCAGGCCGCGGCCGCTTCGCGCCAGGCGCCGGCGATCTGCAGGGCGTAGGGCTGGGCCGCCCACTCCGGCAGCGCGATGACACGCCCGGCGCGCCAGGCCCAGTACGCCAGCTCGCCGACGTACCACGGCTGTTGGTGGCGCAACGCCAACTCAAGCCCGGCCTCAACCTCGACCAACAGGCGAGCATGGTCTCCGGCCTCCCAGGCCGCCTCCGCCCGGGCCGCGCGGATCAGACCTTCTCGCTGTCGGAAGCCCTGGCGCTGCAGGATCTCGAGCGACTCGTCCAGCGCCTGGAAGGCATCGGGTTGACCGCGTCGCGTGCGCAATCGACCCAGAGCCAACAGGGCTGTGCCCCGCGCGGGTGAGGGGGGCGGGCGCCTCAATGCGCTCTCGATGCTCGCCTCAGCTGCCAACCATTCGCCACGATGGACCTGAAGCACGGCCTGCCAGCCTTCCATGAAAGCGTAGACCGAGCCCAGCTCATACTTGCGCGCAAAGTCCATTCCCTCGGTTTGCAGGGCCGCCGCTTTGTGGAAGTCGTGAAAGTCGACGTAGATCGAGCCGAGGTTCGCGTACGTGTTCCCGGCGCGCGTCATCAAATCGTGCGCCAACGCCAGTTTGAGGCTGCGTTCGAGCAGCGCGATGCCGCGCGCGTAATCGTGGTTCAATTCACACAGGCCGGCGACCTCGGTCAGGCGCGGTAAATCGGTCGCTGAGCCCATCTGCTCGGCCAATGCGATCGCGCGTTGAGCAACTTCGGATCCGGCTTCGGCGGCACCGCTGCCCAAAAACAGCCAGGCCTGAGTGTTGTAGGCTGAGATCAGGGCCTCGTTGGGAGCGAGTGTTTCGAGCGCGACCAGGGCCCGCGAGTTGGCCGCAATGGCATCCGGCATGCGCCCCACCAGCTGGAACAGCGCCGCGAGCTGTGCCAGCGTGTTGCCGAGACGGGCTTGATCGCCGACGACCGACCATAGCGCCGCCGCCCGCTCGCGCGCTGCGATGGCGTCAACGCGCCGGTCGACAGTGTCGCACTCCTGGCCGTACGCATCGAGCAGTGCTGCCACCTCGGGCTCCGGCCGCCCGCTCGCCTGCGCCAGGGCCTGCTCGAACCACGTCACGGCGGCCCCGTGGGCACGCGCCCAGGCCGCCTGGCGGCCGGCCTCCTGGGCGTAGCGCCAGATGGCATCGCCGTCGCCGGCTCCGACCGCATGATGGGCCAGCCGCGACCAATCCTCGCTCGATTCGGGTCGCGCGCTCAACGCCGTAAGGGCCTGGCGGTGCAGATTCAACGTGCGCGTCAGCGGGATGGACTCCAGGATTGCCTGGCGGGCCAACTCATGTCGAAAGACCAGACCCTCACCCTGGTCCAGAAGCAGCCCGGCCGCCTGACACTCTTGCAGCGCTGGGACATTCGTATCACTTACGCTGCCGAGCAACCAGCGCTCGACCCGTGGGCCGATGACGGCCGCGGCTTCCAGGGTCGCCCGCGCCGGCCGGGTGAGGCGGTTCGCCCGCGCCAGAACGGCATCACGCACCGAAGGGGGCAAGGCCCCCTCCGGCGCGGCCAGTGCCTCCGTCACAAAAAACGGATTGCCGCCCGTGCGGGTGTACAGCGCGCCGGTATCCATGGTGTCCGCACCTGCGAGGGTCCGGACCGCCTGTTCGGTCAATGGCGCCAGCGGGATCCTGCCGGTCGTCGGCGCCTGGGCGATGACGTTCAACAGGGACCGCAACAACGGCGGGATCGATTGTTCATCATCTCGAAACGTGAGAATCAGAAGGACCGGGCGCCCGGCCAGGGCTGGCGCGATCCCGCGCAGCAAGGCCAGCGAAGCCTCGTCTGCCCAGTGCAGGTCTTCAATCGCGACCAGGGTCGGGCGCTCGAGGGCCGACAAGAAGGTCTGCTGCAGTCCGGCAAGGTCTGCGGCGTGCGCAAGCGGCGCTTCGAGCTCAGGGACCGCGGCGGCGATGTCGTGGATCGGCCCATACGGGCGTGGCACATGCAGCGGCTCACAGCCTCCCCACCACAAGCGCAGATCTGCCGGGCGCTTCTCGACAAAGTGCTCGACGAGCGTGGTCTTGCCGATGCCGGCCTCACCGGTGACGAGCACGACCCGCCCGCGCCCGCTGAGCGCGTCGGCCAGCGCCTGGTCAAGTTGGACGAGATCCGCCTGACGCTCCAGCAATTCCATGGCTGCTCCGCTTCGATTCTATCGCTGCAAGTCGTCACCGTCTCGGTGTCCAACGCATTTCGGGCAGAGGTCTCGCGAGACAGGGGGTGTACCGCAGTTCGGGACCTCGCCCCGACCTTGCGCCCGCTGTTCCCCTTGATCCGAAGATTGCGCGAGACTCAATCCGGCAGGATTCCGGCCCGGCGCGCAAGGTCGGCGGCCTCGGCCCGGGAAGAGACGTTCATTTTCCCGAGGACGGCCGAGACATGGTGATCGACCGTCTTGGCCGAGAGGTGCAGACGGCCGGCGATTTCGGTGTTTGTCAGGCCCTGCGCGATCAAGCCCAGGATCTCCACCTGGCGGGTCGTCAAGCCAAAGGCGTTGCTGCGGGTCGAGGCCCGCGGGCCGCGTGGAACGGTTCCGCCCGAATCCCGGATCCGGGCGCGCAGGCGCTCGGCAGCGGGCACGGCTCCCAGTTGTTCGAAGACCTCGAGCGCCACGGTCTGTGCCTCAAAATCTCCGTCGGCCAGGGCGCGCGCCCGCGCATAGGGGCAACCCAGTCGGCGCCATTCCTCGGCTGCGCCGCGCCAATCGCCGGAAAGGTGCAGGGCGTGCGGGCGCGCGACCCAGGCGGGCACGTCCACGGCTTCACCGCACTGATAGAGCCAATACAGCAACTCACCGGCGAACCACGGGTGCTGGGCCTCAAGCGCGGACGCGATCAAGGCGGCGGCTTCAGCTCGGGTTCGCTCGATGTCGCCGGCCAGCCAGGCAGCCTCGGCGCGCGCGACTCGCACCAACCCCAGGCGATGCAGACTGCGCAGATCGCGTGAGAGTGCCAGGGCTTCATCCAGGGACTCAGCGACCTCACCGGCGCCTCGGCGGGCGCGTAGGTGACCGAGCGCAGCCAGGGCCGTGATCCGGCTGGTGGCCGAGACATTGGGCTGATCGATCACGTCACGTGCCGCCCGTTCGCATTCCGACCAGCGACCGGTGTGCAGCAGCGTGTGGGCGTGCCAGGCGAGCATATACAGCCGAAACCGTTCAAGGCCGCGTTCGGCTGCGTAGCCGCTGCCTTCCCGAAAATACCGCTCGGCCTCCGCGAAGCGAAAGAGCTCACTGGAGGCTGAGCTGAGGTTGGTGTAGGCCAGGGCTGCCAGGGTCTCGAATCCGGCGGCGTGTGTGGCGCGTAGATTGCCCTCGAGGTACTGGCGCCCACGCTCATAATCCAGCGTGAGCCAGGCGCTACCGATGGTGTTGTGCGCTGCGAAGACGATCGCAGGTGCCTGGGCTGCCTCGGCCAGCGCGATGGCCTTTTCGCCCAAGCGGATGGCGGATCGATGCTCTTGCGTCAGCATCTTGAGCCCGGCCTGCACCCGGTAGGCCAGGGCCAATTCACGCCCGGGCGGGTGCAGGCTCAGCAGGTCGATGGCGTTCTGGCAATCGCGCTCGGCGTCCGCGGAGCGACCGAGCCCGTTGAGTTGGATCGCACAATGCGCCAGGCACTCACCGACACGGAGCGGCTGGGAGAGCGCTCGCCAGATCGCCAGCGCGCTGCGACGCGAGTCGAGGCTGCCGACCCGGTCGTCGATGTGATTGCAGGCGTCGGCGTGAGCTTCGTAGAGCCTGGCCCGCTCGTCGGCCGGGAGATCCTGCGCGTGCCGCAGTGCCAGCGCGAACAGCGCCGACGCTTCGCGCTGAGAGCCGGCCCGCGCCGCAGCGTGCCCGGCGGCCGGCGCATAAATCAAGATGGCCTCATGGTCGTCGGCCGCTGCGGCGTGATGGGCCAGTCGCGCGGCGTCCAGCGCCGCTTGTGGCGGGGCCGACAACGTGGTCAAGGCCAATCGATGCAACACCAGGCGACGGTGGGGCGAGAGCGAATCCAATACGGCCTGACGGGCCAGCTCGTGCCGAAAGGTCAGAGCGCCGGCCTGAGCCTGCAACAGGCCGAGCTCCAGACACTCATCGATATACGGCGCTTCCGCAGCGGCCATTGCCGCCAGCAGGGCCGGCTCGATCCGCGGGCCGAGGATGGCCGCTGCTTCGAGCACGGCCAGGCCCGACGAGCTCAGCCGTGAGGCGCGCGCCAGCACGACGTCGCGGATCGTGGTCGGCACGCCGGCCCCGGTATTCGCGAGCGCCTCGGTAACGAAGAACGGGTTCCCGCCCGTTGCGGTGTGCAGGGTGATCGCGCTCACACCCAGATCGGCGCCCAGGGTCTGCACCGCCGCAACCGAGAGCGGCGCCAACTCGAGGCGCTGCGTGGTCGCGCTGGATGCGAGCACCCCCAGCACGTTGCGCAGAGGATGATGGGGATGGAGCTCATCGGTCCGGTATGTGACGATCATCAGCAGGGACGCGCGTGCGACCCGCCGGCCGAGATACATGAGCAGGTCGAGCGAGGCCTCGTCGGCCCAATGCACGTCCTCGACCGCAATCACGGTCGGCTGATCCGACAGCGTCGCGAGCACGCGGGCAAACGACGTCGAGCGGTTCGAGTCTCGCAGCAGTTCATCCAGCGCCGCCAGGCCCTGCCCGGCGATATCATGGAACGGCCCGAACGGGCGCGGGGTGAACAGCGCGTCACAGGCTCCCCACAGCACGCGGACCTCGCCGGTATGGGCCGCAGCAAAGCGTTCGATCAGCGTGGTCTTGCCGATACCGGCCTCGCCGCCGATCAATACGACGGCGCCCCGTCCTGTGACGGTCTGCTGGAGCGCGGCCTCAAGCCGACTCAGTTGGTGGTGGCGCTCGAGCAACAACATTGTCTCTCAAACCGCGTGGTGCGGCCATTTCCTTCCGTGTGAGGGCGCCATCGTAACACGCCAGGCACCGGTGGAAAAGGAAGTGAACAGCGCGGTACAAGGCCGCCCGAGGCGAAGCCCCGGGCAGCCCTGTACCCTGCTATTCACGGATGAAGTCGTGGAGGGTTTGACGAAGTGAAAGAGTCCGTGCTACACTCTTTTATTCGTTTGGCCCAAAGGGCCCTACCACCTCTGAGGAAAGGAGGCGCGCTCGATGTCAAGCACCCAGGTCATTGCCCCCACAGCTGCGTTTGCGGTCGTTGTATCGCTGAGCGCGCCTCGTTGCATCCGCTGACAACCCGTTCGATGGGTGTCGTTCTTTGCGGCCACGAGCGCCTCTGCGCCGTGGCTTTTTTGTTGGTCGATCACATTTTGTGATCACTGCCAAAAGCCCCTGCGACCGCCCGGTCACCGTGATTGCTCAGCAGGGAAACGACACGATGCCTCGTTTGATCCCCAGCGATGCGCTGGATGAAGAAACAACCTATCTCGATCCCGGCCAGCGCCGTCCGCGCCGGCTGAACGATCGCCAATTGCACAAACCCAAGGTCGATCGACGGGTGGTGCGCGCTTCGGTCCAGGGCGATGGCCGGCGCGGCGTCTCTGCCGATCTGGTTCTGGCGGATGGCCTGGACGCCAGCTCGGAGGAGCGCGCCTATCTGGCGGAACAACTTGGGCCGTTCTTTCAGCAGAAGAAGATCGTCAGCGTTTTGCGACGCGTCAAGGGTGGCAAGGAGGCAAACGTCTACTGCTGCACCGCACACCCCGACACGGGCCTCGACCTGATCGCCGCCAAAGTGTATCGATCGCGGGAGTTCCGCAATCTCAAGAACGACTCGCTGTACCGTCAGGGCCGGGCTGTGCTGAATACCCGAGGCGAGGTGATCGACCTGGCCCATGACTGGCGACTGGCAAAGGCGATCCAGGGCAAGTCGCGCAAGGGCCTGGAAGTGACCCAGGGCTCGTGGGTCGCCCATGAGTACCAGACCATCGCGCGCCTGCAGAAGGCGGGTGTGTCGGTGCCGATCCCGATCGCCAACAGCAACCATGCGTTCTTGATGGAGTACTGGGGCGAGATCGGCCTGCCCGCGCCGACACTGCATCTGGTGCGGCTCGACGACGATGAAGCGCCGGCCCTGTTCGACCAGTCGATCGTCGACATCGGTGTCATGCTGCGGCAGGGCGTGATCCATGGCGATCTGTCGGCCTACAACATCCTGTACTGGGAGGGGCGGACGGCGATCATCGACTTCCCGCAGGTGGTCGACCCCGATACCAACCCCGACGCGCGCGTGATCTTTGGCCGCGACGTGGAACGGATCTGCGATTACTTCAAGCGTTACGGTGTACGCGCCGACCCGCGCCGCATCGCGCGCGACCTGTGGGCCGATCGGCAGGCTCCGCCGCCTCTGCCGGTCGAAACGCTGGATGAGGAACAAGGCTGATGAAAGCGACTCACGCTTACTACTTGCTCGAGGGCGGCCAGTCGTTCAGCATGGCCGTGATCTGGACCCTGGCGACCGTGTACTTCGTCGAGAGCCTGCACCTCGATCCGCTCAAATTGGTGTTGCTTGGCACGGCCCTCGAGGCCGCCTACTTCGTCACCGAGATCCCGACCGGGGTGGTGGCCGACGTCTACAGCCGGCGCCTCTCGATCCTGATCGGCCTGTCGATCCTGGGCGCAAGCTTTCTGCTGGCCGGCCTGACTGCGGAATTCAGTCTGCTCGTCGCCACCCAGGTCGCGGCCGGCATCGGCTTTACGTTTCTGAGCGGCGCGACGACGGCCTGGCTGGCCGGCGAAATCGGCGAGGACGCCGTCGGCCCGGTGTTGATCCGGGCCGGTCAGATCGGGCGCGTCACGGGCGTGCTCGGCGCGATCGTCAGCGCAGCGCTTGCGAGCCTGGCCCTCCACCTGCCGCTGGTGATCGGCGGCGGTCTGATGCTGGCCCTGGCGGGCGTGTTGCTGGCGGGCATGCGCGAGCACGGCTTCAAGCCCGTCCGGGTCGCCGGCGTCTCGCCGTGGCGCCAGACCTGGCAGGGTTTTCGGCTGGGGGCGGCAGCGGTGCGCGCCGCGCCGCTGCTGCTGATGTTGTGTGCGCTCGAGCTCTTCATGGGGGCATCGATGGAGGGCGTCGACCGGCTCGGTGACGCGCATCTGTTGCAGAACTTCACGTTCCCGGCGTTGGCCGGTCTGCCGACCGCCTATTGGTTTGCGGCGTTACACATCGCCGGCTCCGTGCTGACCTTTGTGGTGGTCGAGCCGCTGCGGCCGCGCCTCGAGAAGCTGACCCACACACCGGCGACGGTCGCCTACGGCCTCCTGACGTTCGACGCCTTGAGCCTCATAGCGGTGGTTGGGTTTGCGACAGCCGGCAACTTCTGGGTGGCGGCCGGTTGCCTGTTGCTGCGGACGCTGGCCTTCGGGCTCGGCGCGCCGCTCTTCCAGGCCTGGCAGGTCCAGAACACTCGGCCCGAGACACGCGCCACGGCGCTCTCGTTTGTTGGGCAGGCCCATGCCTTCGGCGAGATGGCTGGCGGCCCCGGTGTCGGATGGATCGGTTCGACCTTTGGTCTGCGCACGGCCCTGCTGGTCGCTGCGGCCTTGCTGGCACCGGCGCTGCCCTTTTACCTTTTCGCGGCGCGGCGGTCGCCTGAAGCAGAGGTTGCGCCGACTGAGCTCGAGGCGGTCGATCTGTAACCGCGAAGACGCGAAGGGCACGAAGATTCTATACTGAGTATCTTTGCGCCCTTCGCGTCTTCGCGGTTAACGCATTGTAAATGTCAGGGTAGTTCGGCTGCGCCGCGATCGGCCAGCAGCTTCTGCATCAGCGTGATCTCGGATTCCTGAGCCGCGATCACGCCTTCCGCGAGTCGCACGACCGGCGCGCGCTGTGTTTGGTCCAAAACCGACTCGGCCATCACGATCGCGCCGCGATGATGGCGGATCATCAGCTGTAGGAAGAGCACCTCGGCCTCGGGGACCGGCAACGTCGCCAGTTTGTTGACCTCGGATTGCGGCTGGATGCCCATCATTTCGGGCGTCATCGCCATCGACTCCCCAGCATGAACCATCGCGCCCGTCATCGGCGGCTCAGGCCCCGTGATCGGCAGGGCCCAGGTCTCGAGCCAGCCTGTCATCTGCCCGATCTGCGCCTGCTGCGTCAGGGTCATATCGATCAGGATCTGGCGCAGCTCAGCGTCGTCGGTGCGGTCGCGCAGCAGCAGCGCCATCTCGACCGCCTGCTGATGGTGGTACGACATGTCGCGCGCAAAGCGCACCGCCGGATCACCTTCGGATGGCGGTTGCGACAGCCACCAGAGCACCCCGAGCGAGAGGCTCAGCCCGATCAGAATGATGATCAATGTGGTCTGAAGCACGTTGGAGCGTGCCGGGATGGGTTGGGGTTGCAAAGCGCTCATCGTTGGATCGGGGCGCCGGTGCCTTGCGCGCAAGTCGCGCCCAGCTCCGGTGTTTGCGGGCCCTGCATGTACTTTCGCAGGAAAGTGTTCAACCGCGGATCGCCTGCGCTGTCGAGGGTCAATTGGACGCCCCAGGCGGATGCGACCACCGCCGACGGAAGATCGGGGTAGGGTGAAAGCAGGGCGTAGGCGTTGCCGCGTACCTGGCTCCTCAGGATCTCGACCTGATCGGCAGGCAGATCGCTGCGATACGTGATCCACACCGCGCCGTGCTCGAGCGAGTGCACGCCGTGCTCCTTGATGATCGGCTGGTCATAAACACCGCAGTTCTGCCAGACCGCGTTGTGCGGCCCACCGACCGGCGGGGTCTGCTCGTAGGCAACGACCCCATCGACGTGGCTGCGGTCGAGCCCCGGGTAGATCTTGACGCCTTCGATCGGCGCCGTCGCGATGGTGCGGTCCTGAATCGTGTTGAAGACCGCGATGGCCAGGATGGCCAGGATCGCCACGATCCCGATGATCAGGATCACGGTCGTGGTTGGAAAGGGTTGGGCCGCTCCGGCGACGGCTTTGGCCGGCCGCGGGCGGCGGGATGAGTGTGACATAGCGTTGGTCCTCGTACCGTGGTCTGGATCAGGATTATATGGGTGGAGATAAGTGCAATCTGAGGGTTGGCGCGCGCAGGTGTGGCCCCTATAATGTGCTCAATGCCGCTCGGTTTTCCCATCAATCACTGGGCTGAGGTCGTCGACCACGTGAGCCGGGCCTTGCCCTGCGAAGCGTGTGGCTTCCTCTCGGGTCGAAACGGCCTGATCGCGGGCGTTCATCCCGTGGAGAATGCGCTCCACAGCCCGACCGCATACCGCATGGAACCGGCCAATCAAGTCAGGACGATGACCGCGATCGAGCGACAGGGTCGGGAGATCGTGGCCATCTTCCACTCCCACCCCGACGGCCCAACCCACCCATCGCCCACCGATCTGGCACAGGCAACCTATCCGGATGTGCTGTACGTCATCTGTTCACCCGCCGGCCCCGACCGCGCCTGGTCGGCCCGCGCGTTTTGGTTGCGCGACGGCCAGGCCCTGGAAGAGCCCATCGACTGGTTGACCGCCGAAGCCGCCATCGCCGTCCGGATTCTCACAGACCTCTCAGATCATCCGGCGGCTCTGACCGATCACAATCAGGCCTGACCACGATGCCCGACTTTGAAGAGAACGCCTCATGATCGTCCTCACGACTCTCCTCGGTTACCTGCTTGGCTCGATCCCTTCCGGCCTGGTCTGGGTGCGCCTGTTCACCGGGCAAGACGTGCGCGCAGTCGGCAGCGGCCGAACCGGCGGCACCAACGCCATGCGCGCCGCCGGCTTCTGGGTCGGATTTCTGACGGCCATGTCCGACATCGGCAAGGGCACGGCTGCCGTGCTTCTGGCGCAATGGCTTTTACCGGGCGCCGATCAATCGCTCGGCATGGTGCTGGCCGGCCTGGCGGGCATCATCGGCCACAACTATCCGATCTGGTTGAATTTCAAGGGAGGGGCGGGCGGGGCCACCTGCGCGGGCGCCGCGTTGGCCTTCTGGCCATGGATCGGCCCGATCCTGATCGCGCTAGGCGCCCTCATCCTGTACTTCATCGGTTACGCCTCGGTGGCGACGATCGCGGTCGCGATCACGACCGCCGTGACCTTTGCGCTGCTTGCCTGGGTGTTCGCTACCGGCGCGTTTGATCCGCTCTTCGTGCTCTACGGGTTCGGATCGATCGTGCTCCTGGCCTGGGCGCTGCGCCCGAACTTCAAGCGCCTGATGCGCGGTGAAGAGCGCCTCGTTGGGCGCCGGGCGAAGAAGAAACCGCAAGCGGCGTGAGCGCTTCGCGCAGTTCAGTGCCTGTCCGGCGGGTCCAATGGGTCGGGGTTGGGCTGGCTCTGGCTATCCTGTCGGGGTGCGCGCGGCCGACCACCGTCGCCTCGCCGACCTTCACAGCCTCATCCACACCGGTTGCGGTGCCTGCCACCGTGGATCGCGCCACGCGTGTGAGCCCGCCGGCGACGACCGCGCCGGGCGAGGCCTCGGGCAACCCCGCGTTCACGGCCATCCGCCTCAGCCTGGCCGACCTCCCGCTCTACGAAAAACTCGAGATCGCGTTTGACCTGCGCGGGGTCGTCGCCACCAACCTCGATTTTCCGTACGACCCGGCGCCGCCGCCCGGGCTCGTGGCCCGAGCGGGGATCACGGTCGATGGCCTCTTTCTGCCTCCGGGTGAGACGGACTGGGCGCGCGCCATCATCCAGCCCGCGTTCCGTTATCAAGCCTATCAGCGCTACGACACCGACGCGGGCACTGAGGTGCTCTATCCGGTCGATCACCGCGACTGGCGGGTGCGTTTCGCGCCGACGCGGGCCGGCACCTGGCAGGTAAAACTCCGCTTCCAGGATTCCGGTGTGTGCGCGCACGATGAAGTCCCATGCACGCACTGGATCGAGTCGTCGCCGACGTCCTTCGTGGCCGGAGCGCCGCGACCGGGTGCGCACGGCTTCATCCGCGTCAGCGCCGCCGATCCGCGCTACTTCGAATATTCAGATGGAACGCCGTTCTATGTGAACGGGTTTCAGGATGGGCTCGGCACGCGCACGGACGTCGACGGCGACTTCGCGGCCTACGCCGCGGGCGGGGTCACGCTCCTGCGTAGTTGGATGAGCGCGACCAGTGTCTTCAGTCGTGGCATGCCGCAATGGGCGGCCTGGGCCAACGCGGAGCTCGACTGGACTGATCCGGTACCTGGACACGATGTCTCCGCCCGACTGGATGCCGGCAGCGCCACCGCCTGCATCTTCCAGGGTTTTGGCGAGAGCGCGCGTCCGGTATTCTTCGGCGGGCGCCTGTATTCGCTCACGATCCGTGCGCGACTGGACGGGGTCACGCAAGCGCTCGATCCGGCCCAACCCTTCGGGCTGACCGTGCGCCTGGGCGGCTGGCCCAAGGAGGTCTGCGCGCAGGCCGACCCGACCGCGCGCTCGCTCAGCCCGCACTGGACCGGCGACGGCGGCTGGGAGACCTACACGACCACGTTTGAGCTTCCGGAGGATGTCGCCCTCGACGGCTCCACCTACCTGACTCTGGCGCTGGAGAATGCTGCAGCCGGTGCGGCTTACATCGACTCGGTGTACATCGGCGAATCGCTTGACGGACCGAATATCCTCCCGCACGGCGACATCAACGATCACCTCGGCTTCGATCAGGCTGCGTCTTGGCGCTGGGACCAAATCCTCGATAGCGCTGCTGCTCACGGCCTGGCGCTCAAGCTGGTTGTGCTCGAAAAGCAGGATTCCATCCTGGGGTACATCCGGCCGGATGGCTCGGTCGCGCTCGAGCGTGACGACGCCAACTTTTATGGGTGGCCCGATCAGTCGACCAAGGTGCGCCGTCTGCAGGAGTATTACTGGCGTTATCTGTCGGCGCGTTGGGGTTACGCGACGGCGCTGCATTCATGGGAGCTGCTCAACGAGGGCGACCCCTTCAACGGCAACCACTACGATCTCGCGAACCGCTTCGCCGAATCCGTTCACACGCTCGATCCCAACCGACATCTGGTCACGACTTCGTTCTGGCATTCCTTTCCCGTTCGCGACTTCTGGGCGAACCCGGCCTATGGCGAGGTCGACTACGCCGACTTCCACGCGTACGTCGATACCACCTGGTTGGAGCCCGGAGACTTCGCTGACCCGGCGCTGACGCTGCGCTGCGGTCTTGACCGGGCCTGTTATCAGGCCGCGTTGACCGCCGACTCGGCGCTCTACCACCTCACACACAGCGCGGTGGTGGCCGCCTCGGGCGTGAACAAGCCCGTCATTCGGGGCGAGGGCGGGTTGACGCTGGTCGGCAGCGCGCAGGAGCCCGACCCGGACCTGATGCGCGATGTCAACGGCGTCTGGCTCCACAAGCTGGTGCTGGCGCAACTCGACGCAGGCGGGCTGGGTGAGTTGTACTGGTTCACCGACGAGATCCGGGCCAACGGCCTGTTGCCCGTGTTCGGGCGATACATCGACTTTCTCGCGGGAGCGCGGCTGAACAGCGGCGACTGGCGCGCCGCCACAGCGCCGATAACCGGTGACCCGATCCGCGTGGTGGGGCAGGTCGAAACCGGGAAGGATCGCGGGCTGCTCTGGATCGACAATCCCACCCACACCTGGAAGGGCGTCGTCGCCGGCGACGACGGGCGCGCAGCCACCGCACAGGTGCGCGTTGCGGGTTTCACACCGGGCGCGTCGCTGGTGGTGAGTTGGTGGGATCTATGTTCAGGGCAGCCGCCGGGTTGCACGATCCGCGAGACCCGGCGTGAGACCCTGTCGGCTGACGCCTCGGGCGCCCTGACCCTGGACGTGCGCGGTCTGGCCACCGACGTCGGCGTCAGGATCGGCGCTTGGGCGCCGTCGCCGTAAGTCCGACACAGGGCGGCCACACGGAATCGCAGGGGCGCTCGGCCGGCAGGCTCGAGCGCCCCGATTTGCATCCCGGTGAGGACGAGCGCGCCTAGAGCATGAAGGTGAAGGCCACCATCGCCACGGTGGAGAGCATCGTCACGCCGGCCGTCAGGCGGGTGCTGTGGCTCTCCTTGACCGACTCGGGCAGGAGTTCGCTGAAAACCATCCACAACATCGCGCCGGCCGCGAATCCGAGACCCACGGGCAGGGCGGGCTTGAACTGCTCGACGAACCAGTAAGCTGGGACCGCCATAAGCGGCTGAGGCAGGCTGGAGGCGATGCTGAACAGCGCAGCCTTCCAGACCGACGTGCCGCGCGGCACCATGGTGAGGCTGATCGCCAGGCCTTCCGGGATATTGTGCACGGCGATTGCGATCGCGATCATCAGGCCGATCGCCTGGCCGCCGCCGAACGCCACGCCGACGCCGACGCCCTCGGCAAATGAATGCACGGTCATAACCAGGAACAGCATCAGGGCCCGGCGGGCATTGAGGCCGCTCATGCCGCCGATCGTCAGCTGGTCATGGTCGGGCAGTACCCGACGGGTGATCAGGATGAAGACGACGCCCAGGGCCACGCCGATGGCCGTGCTCCAGCCGCTCGCATGGGTGCCCTCAAGCACCAACGAGAAACTGGCGCCCAACATCAGACCGGCAGCGACGGCGTTCGCGATGCCGATCCAGCGGGAATCCGGGTGTTTTACCCACAGAAAGGGCAATGCGCCCAGGCCGGTCGCCAGGGCGGTCGCCAGGGCCAGGAAGAAGATCTGGATGGTGAGGGTGTCGATGAACATAGATAAACCGATATTTTTACTCTAGTAAATTCTACGGCGCCCGGTCCAGGTGTCAAGCCGGGTTGCCCCTGCAGAGGCTATAAGGCCCGCCTCGAATCAAACGTAAGGGCGCCCTGGTACCCGCCGGTCGATCCCAGTGCCAGGGCAATCGCGTCTGATTCACGAGGATCGGTTTCTGCCACGCATGTCACCCATTGGGATGGTTCGTTCAGAGCCGGTTGGTTCGCAATTGTTCAGCCCAGTTCGGGGAAGATGGGGGTATCGGGCGCAATTGACACAAGACACCCAACCTGGAGAAGTTATGTCTTGCTGGGTGGATCGCAAGTTGAGAAACCGCCGCGACTTCGCCGATATAGGGCTTGCTCGTACGTGATCGGCAAACCAACCGGCGCGAGTCCTGGGTGGCTGTGCAGGCGAGGGAGCGGTTCGCCGCACAGGTTGTGGCTGATTCCGCCCCCGATCAGCCTCAGGAGTGCGCCACTCCCGAGCAACGCTCTCTTCTGGCAACCGGCAGGATCGGGACCCTCAGAAAGGGACAAGGACGGTCGCGGCTTCCGGTGCATCCCGCCTGGCGAGCCGAGAATCGAAGGGCCGCGACCAGGTCTGAGTCCGCGCATACACGCTACGCGCAAGCAGTGGCCATAACTCGGCTCGCGCATCCGACCAGAGGACGATGCCCAGCACGCCGACCCTGATCAGGTCAAAGGCCGCGCCGGCCTCGATCGCATCCGCCCAGACGGCGATCCGAACTGCCGGCCAATCGGTCTGCAACCGGGCCAGCAGACCGTAGAAGGGATCGTCGCTGCGGCGCCGCCTGATCTCGGGCACGCCAAGCAGCAAGACCTGCGGCAGCGTCGGCTCCCATTGAAGTGCGACGAGTTGTCCGCTCGAGTGCGCGACGACCAGAGCCGGCGGCCGTGCGACCTGAGCGTGGATGGTCGCACGGCGGGTTTCATCCCCACCAAAAAGACCGATCGAAATCGTCATCCGTCAAATACCTTTCGCCTTGTGTTTGTGACGCCCAAACCCTCGCGCCTCTGTCACGGCAAAGACAGGTCACGGTGGGCTGTTGACTCGCCGCTCTCCGCCTGACTGAGACGTTCAGCCAATTGACACGTGCATCCCTGATTCGGATGCGGATAGGCTTCCGCGATCGCAGCATAGACACGCTGTCGGAGGGTAGCAATCGTGCGCCCCACGCCGCTCCGACCCGCGACCTCTTCGAGACGGCGATCGTACGCCGTCAGCTGATGACGAACAGAGTTGACCGTGATCCGATCCAGAAATGCGGCGCCGGACGTCACGGTGACCGGCTCGAAGTCCATGGCCGAACTGCCGACGCTGTCCCTGATTCGTCGGCGCTGACATTCGAGTCAGCCGGCGATGGCGCGCTGTTGCACGGCATCCGGCGCCAGGCGGCGTGCCAAAACCGACATCACGGCAACCTGATCCAACAGTGCCTGCGCCTTGTGCTCCGCGATCGCCTTGGCGCGTGCGGACCTGGCCGCGGCCTTCGCGGCACGTTCCGCAAAGTTCGGGGAGTGCTCTGCCGCCAGGACGCGGGCAGCGCGATAGAGGCGCATTGGTGCTGCGGTCCGATAATAGGGATTC
>JAEURK010000447.1 GCA_016789175.1 Anaerolineales bacterium | reverse complement strand
GCACCCCCGTTTTTACCTAAACTCTTCACCGAGGTGCCGTGATGCAAGTTGGCCGCCGAGAACCCGTGCCGATCCGGAACCTGTTGTGGGGCTTGCTCTTCATCTCGCCCTGGCTGCTCGGTTTTCTGTTGTGGACGGCCTACCCCCTGGCCTCCTCGCTCTACTACAGCTTCACGCGCTACGACCTGCTGCGCCCGGCGGTGTGGATCGGCTTCGACAACTACATCGAGCTCTTCACCGACGACTCGCAGTTCTATACCGTCATCGCCAACACGCTGTACTACGTGCTCCTCAGCGCGCCGCTCGGCGTGATCTCGGCCTTCCTGATGGCGTCGTTGCTCAACCTGCCGATCTTCGGTCGCCCGTTCTTCCGCGCGATCTTCTTCTTCCCCGCGATCGTGCCCACGATCGTGGTGGCCGTGGTCTGGCAGTTCCTGCTCAACATCCAGTTCGGGGCGATCAACTCCGTGTTGCAGGGCCTGAGCCTGCCCGTGATCCCGTTCCTGTCGAGCCCGGACTTCGCCAAGCCGTCGCTGATCATGATCTACATGTGGGCCCAGGGCAACGCGATCGTGATCTTCCTGGCGACCCTGCAGGACGTGCCGCGCAGCCTGTACGAGGCCGCCACCGTGGACGGCGCCAATGCGCTCCAGAAGTTCTGGAACATCACGGTGCCGATGACCACGCCCGTCATCCTGTTCAACCTGATCATGGGCTTCATCGACGGCTTTCAGAACTTCACCCTGCCCTGGCTGCTGACCGGCGGCGGGCCGAGCAACTCGACCGAGCTGTATTCACTCTTCCTGTACCGCAACGCCTTCGAGTTCTTGCGGATGGGCAAAGCCTCGGCCCTGGCCTGGTTGCTCTTCATCGTGATCGTGATCTTCACCGGGATCCTGTTCCGAACCTCGGCCCGGTGGGTCTACTACGGCGGCGAGTCGAAATAGGAGAACCCGCATGGCTATTCGCGCGCCGCTCTCACTGCCCAAGAGCTCAGCCTCGCCCGAGATCGAACGGCTGCGCCACCTGACGCTGGGCGGCTGGGTCGCCGAGGTGGTCAAGTACGTGACGCTGGTGATGCTGGCGATCACGTTCGTGCTGCCGTTCTACTGGATGGTGTCGTCGGCGCTCAAGAACGACGCTCAGATCTACGTGGTGCCGCCAACCTGGATCCCGAACCCGGCCTTCTGGGAGAACTTCGCCACGGCCTGGGCCAGCCAGCCGTTCAACGAGTACGTGATCAACACCGTCGTGCGCTATGCTGTGCCCTACACCATCGGCACCGTGCTCTCGTCCGCGGTCGTGGCCTACGGGTTCTCGCGCATCAAATGGCCGGGTCGCGAGACGCTCTTCTACCTGTGCCTCGGCACGATGATGGTGCCGTTCCAGGTGCAAATGGTGCCGCTGTTCATGATCTTCAAGCAGCTGGGCTGGATCAACTCCTTCCTGCCACTGGTAGTGCCGGCCTTCTTTGGCAGCCCGTATTTCATCTTCATGCTGCGCCAGTTTTTTATGACGATCCCGGCCGAGCTCTCCGACGCGGCCCGCATCGACGGCGCCAGCGAGTGGGACATCCTGTTCCGGATCGTGCTCCCGCTCTCGCGCCCGGCCCTGACCGTGGTGGCGCTGTTCGCGTTCATCGGCGCCTGGAACGATTACCTCGGGCCGCTGATCTACATCCACGACAGCGACATGCTTGTGCTCGCGCAGGGCGTGCACAACATGAGCCGGGCCTTCCAGTTCAACAGCACGGTCCAGAACGCTTACCCGTACCTGATGGCGGTCAGCACGATCGTGGTCATCCCGATCGTCACCCTGTTTTTCTTCGGCCAGCGGATGTTCATCGAGGGGATCTCGATGACGGGCATCAAAGAGTAGCCGTGCGCTTCGATCCCGCCCTCGTCCCCTTCAGCCGAAACGGCTCGTACGTGGCGTTCTCGGTGATGGCGGCTGGCATACAGCCGGCGGCTGGCGTACAGCCACCGAGCCTTTACTGGCGCAGCGTGCGTGGCCCTGCCACAGGCGGCCGGCCGATGCAGGAGCTGTTCGAGCTGCGCTTGATCCGCGCGGGCGAGTCGCTGCCCTTCACACTCGACGCGACTCCTGCGCGGTTGAGCCTCGCGGCCGACGGCGCCCGGGCCGAGATCTGTTTCGCCTCCCCCGACCAGGTGCGGATCCGCCTGACCGGCGCGGCCCTGCAGCTGCGCATGGTGGCCACCGGCGCGTACGACATGGTCATCGCCGACGCGCCGGACCGCTGGCAGGTCGTTTGCAACACCCTCGTCGAGACCAAATTGATGGTCGCGGCCCGCGCCGGCCGGATCGTGGTCGACGCGCCCTGGGAGGCCGAACGCTGTAGCCGCATCGTGCTCGAGCTGCAGCCCGAGGGCGGTGTCGGTGAGTTCGTGATCGACGAGTACGTCGGCACCTGGGTGCCGTCGGAGCGCGCCGTGAGCTTCGACACGTGCGTGAACCACGCGTCAACCGAGTTCGCGGCGTGGGTCAACGCCCTGCCCGCCGTGCCGGCCGAGTACGCCGAGGCGCGCGAACTGGCCGGCTACGTGCTCTGGTCGTGCGGCGTCGCCGCGCACGAACACCTGCCGCGCCCCGGGATCCTGGCCTCCAAGAACGGCATGATCGGCGTGTGGAGCTGGGACCACTGCTTCCACACCTGGGCGCTGGCCGACGCGCATCCCGAGCAGGCCTGGGATCAGTTCCTGTTGCCGTTCGACCACCAGGACGCAAGCGGCGCGATCCCGGACCTGATCAACGATCGCCTGGTCTCGTGGAGCTTCTGCAAGCCGCCGGTGCACGGCTGGATCCTGCGCCGAGTGCTGCAGAACACGTCACTGCTCAATGAAACGCGGCTGGCCGAGATCTATGGCCCGCTGGGCGCGTGGACCACCTGGTGGCTGACCCACCGCGACCCCGGCGACGGCCTGCCGGCCTATCACCACGGCAACGACTCGGGCTGGGACAACAGCACGATCTTCGCCGTTCGACCGCCGATCCAGAGCCCCGACCTTGCGGCCTATCTTGTGCTGCAGCTGGACTTCCTGGCCGAGGCAGCCCGGCGGCTGGGCCGCGACGCCGACGCCGAGTCCTGGTCGACCCGCGCCGACGAGTTGCTCGCGCGGATGCTGGCACGCTTCTGGCGCGGCGACCGGTTCGTCGCGATCCGGACGAGCGACGGCGCTGACATCGACTGTGCTAGCCTGCAACTCTATCTGCCGCTGGTGCTTGGGCGGCGACTACCGGCCGGGGTCCGGGCCGCCCTGATCGCGGGCCTGACAACGCCGGGGCGCTTCGTCACTGAGCACGGCCTCGCCACCGAGGCGCTCAACAGTCCGCACTACAAGGATCGCGGTTACTGGCGCGGCCCGATCTGGCCCGCGCCGATGCTGATCCTGATCGACGGCCTGAGCGCGTGCGGCGAGGTCGACGTCGCGGCCGATCTGCGGCGCCGGTTCTGCGACCTGGTCGCGCGCTCGGGCATGGCCGAGAACTTCGACGCCAACAGCGGCGCCGGCTATCACGACTTCGACTTCACCTGGACGGCCAGCATCTTCCTGATCCTGGCACACGCCCTGACACACCCCTGAAGGGAGCCTGGTATGACGCAACGCCCGGTCGTGTATCCCTACATCCCCAACTCCGCGCCCGAGGCCAAGGCCGCCATGCTGGCCGCGATCGGCGCGAGCAGCATCGACGAGCTGTACGCCGAGATCCCGGACCACCTGCGCCTGAAGGGCAAGCTCGACCTGCCGGCGCCGCTGCTATCCGAAGCTGCCCTGGTGCGCCACATGGAAGGGCTGCTGGCCCGGAACACGTCGACCCGCGAGGCCCTGAGCTTTCTGGGCGCCGGCTGCTATCCGCATCACGTGCCGGCCGTATGCGACGAGATCAACTCGCGCGGCGAATTCCTGACGGCCTACGCCGGCGAGCCGTATGAGGACCATGGGCGCTTTCAGGCGCTGTTCGAGTACGAGAGCCTGATGGGCGAGCTGCTCAACATGGACGTCGTCAACGTCCCGAACTACGACGGCTTCCAGGCAGCTGCGACCGCGTTGCGGATGGCGGCGCGCATCACCGGGCGGACGCGGGTGTTGATCGCGGGCGC
>JAEURK010000432.1 GCA_016789175.1 Anaerolineales bacterium | reverse complement strand
GGGTGAGGGCACGCTGCAGACGGGTCAGGGCCGGGAGGAGGCTGCCGTCCATCTCGTCGTAGAACTTCCGGGCAGCCTGGCCGAGCCAGTCGCCGCCCTGAAGGACGTCCTTCTGGCGGCGCAGTTGGGCCAGGCTGCGGGCCGTCGCCTCGGCCTCCCGGCCGAACGACGCCGCGATCTGCTTCAGCTCCTCGTGTTGGCTGCGGACGCGATCGTGCATGGTCAGCCTGGCAAGGTCACGAACCCCGAGAGCCCAAGGGCCACACCGCCGCAGATGGCGCACACTTGAACCGCGGCCAGGCCGAAAACCCAGCCGACGGCGGCGCCCCGATTGCGACGCCAGATGAGAAAGGGCAGGCCCACCAGGGCCGCGGCCGTGCAGAACCCGCCCATCCAGCTGAAGATCAAGCCCTCGAGCGTGCCCTGTCCAGTCGTCAGAACGTAAAGGCCGGCCGCCAGCGCGTAAAAGACCCCGTTGCCGACAGCGCTAACGACCGCGCCGAGCGTGAGATCCTGTCGTTGCGTGGTCGACATGGTCGTGCGCCGCCTCAGTTGAGCGGCTGGTCCATGGCGATCAACGCGCGACGCAGCGTTTCGCGCAGCACCGTCGCGTTCATGCGCTCGACGCGCAGCGTGTCGGTCTCGGCTCCGCCGGTGATGCCCCAGGCGCCGTCCGGCCCCTGGGCCAGGGCGATGTCGTGCGAGCGGGTCGTCCGCCCGGGCACCAGCTTGAGCAACGAGATGTTGCCGCTGAAGGCCGCATGGGCAAAGACCTCGGCCATCTGCGTCGCCAGGGCTGCGTTAGACGATCGGGCAGCCTCGAGCACCGCCCGGGCACGCTCAGCCTGACCCTCGCCGGCCAGCTGATACGCCTGCAGCAGGTCGTTCGTCGCCACGGTGAAGGCGTCCGGCGCGAACGGCGCCGCCGTGACCGGGAAGAGCTCGAGCAGTCGTGCGACCAGGGCGTCATGGTCGCCCACGAGACCGAGCCGATGGCTGTGATCATCCGGCAAGGTCTGCTCGACGAACACATGACCGCGTTCATAGTAAAGGAAGAGCTGCCGGCCAAGTTCGGGCAGACTGCGCACGACCAGCAGCGCATTTTCGGGGTTGACGACGGTTGCCATCAGGTCGCGCAACCCCTGTTCGAGTTCGACTTCCTGGCGGGCGTTGATGCGCAGCAGCTCACGCTCGCGCAACTGCTCGCGGCCGCGATCATACAAGGCCTGTTGTTCGGCGGCCTGGGTCGGGATCAAAGCCTCGGCGTCGAGGCCGATGATCTCTTCAGCCCGAAAGAGCGACGCCAGTGTATAGAACTCCGCGCGATCCAAAACGATGGCCATGATGTCATGCCCCCCTTACTTCGCACGCCCAAACGTGATGCCGAGGGCGAACGGCCCGATCTTGACCGAGGTCTTGCGGCCGATGGACGCGCCGATGCCTGCTCCGAGGTCGGCTTCGCCGACCACGCCGACATTCCAGCCGAAGATGTTGAAACCGGCTTCGGCTTTGGCGCCGGCCAACGAGTACCCCGCTTCGGCCCCAATGCTACCGTCTTTCACGCCGACGTAGGCATTGGCGGCCGGGCCGGCCAGTTCGCCGCCGCCGGTGATCGCCGCGTTCTGCGTACCGAGCACCGATCCGCCAGTGACCTTGATCGAGTTGACCTCCGCGCCGAGGCCGTAGTTGCTGCCGCGATGTCCGGCCCAGCCGCTGCCGGCCAGCACGTCGACCTGGACGCTCTGGCGGAACCAGCCTTCACCATCCCCGAGCTGCACGCCGCCCTTGCCCGTGAGCACGGCCCCCTCGGCGTAAGCGCCCTGGACGTCCTGGTTCCATCCGTAGCCGGCCTCACCGCCGAGCACCCGGCCTTCGCCTGTCAGTTTGATGTCGGTGGCGCCGCCACCCAGTGGGCTGAAGGTGACATCGCCTTGCGCGCTGTAGACCGAGCCCTGGGCAACCTGGCCGAGCGGTCCCGAGTCGCGAACACTCCCCGTCGGCCCGTTGAGGCTGCCGCTGCCGGAGAACGGTCCGCTCTGAAAGCTGCCCGAGGCGATGGTATTGTCGCCGCCGGCGGTGTTGCCACCGGGCCCAGAGGGCCCGGCCTGGCCATCGAACCCTTCGCGGTCGCGCAATTGCCGGGCGGCGTCGCTCTCGCACTGGCGCAGCACAACGCCGATCTTCTGGGTAACGGTCTGGGCCTGGGTCAGTGCGCGCTGCAGACGGTTGAGGGCGGGGAGCACCTCGCCGTCCATCTCGCCGTAGAACGTGCGCGCGGCCCGGCCGATCCAATCGCCGCCCTGCAGCGTGTCTTTGCGTTGGCGCAGCGCTGCCAGGGTCCGGGCGGTTGCGTCGGCCTCTTGCCCGAACAGGGCCGCGATCTGTTTGAGCTCGTCGTGGTTGCCACGCACCCGATCGTGCGGCATAGTGATCTCCTACCAAGCGACGAGGCGCGCTCTCGGTTTGTGTTCGAGAAGCGCGCCTCGGGTCGCTGGCGCCATCACGCGATAGCGCTGGCTGTCGCGCCGGCGGAGGAGGGGCTCAGCCCCGGACGCCTTCGCCGAAGTAGCTCTTGCCCTTGACGTCGCCGTTCTTGTGGTCGGTGACCGCCTTGGACAGGTCCTGCGCGAACTCCTGGCAGATCTTGGCCAAGATGTCGATCTTGTCCTTGATCACCTGGTAGTACTGGGCCAGGGCCGCCGAGGTGCCGCCGCTCAGGAAGGCCATCGCGCGGAGCACCTGGATCACGCCTTGCAGGACCTTGGAGATCGTCTGCAGGGTCTGGGCCTGGGTGTCGAAGCCCTTCGAAACGTTATTCATCACGTCATAGTCCATCTGGACAACATCGTGTGCCATGGTCGTAGTCCTCTCTTAATCCTGGTGCTGCTTAGATGATGCTGCCAAAGGTGTTGGCCAGTTCGTTGACCATCGACGTGCATTCGGAGTCGGCCTTGTCGACGATCTCGGTGGCGCTCACCAGGTTGAGGTTGATTCCGGCGATGGCCGCGATCAACTGTGTGATGGCCGGGATGATCTTGCGGGCCACATCGGCCGCGAAGGCGTCGGCGTCACCGCCGATCCACGAGGCCTGGACCATCGGGACGTAGCTCTTGATGGTGTCCATGACCTGCGAGGTCGCCTGTTGCTGCTGCTGGATGCGCTGCATCTGCTCTTGAACGGCCGAGCGGACAAACTGGAAGAGAATGTTGCTGATCATGTACGTATCTCCTGTTCGTCAGGTCGGCCTTAGCTCTGGAACCGGCCCTGCGCCTGGCGCTCCGCCTCGCGGTTGGCAGCCTGGGCCTTATCGATGTCCTTCTTCATTTCGGCCATCTTCTTCTCGAGGACCTGAAGCGCCTTGGTCAGCTTCTGGTTGAGGGCGTCCTCAAGGGCCGCGCCGGCGTCGCCGTCAAGCGCGCCATTGGCGACCATGCTCGAGATCTTCTTGACGGTTTCCTGCGTGGTCTGCAGCTGCTGCTGCGCGGTCGTGAAAGCCTGGTCCATGGCATCCATGGAACTGTGCTTCATGCGCTCATCAATGCCTGACATGGTGACCTCCAAAAAACGTGGAAATGGGCGGGTGAGAGAAGGTTGTTAGATCCGGAGGTTCGCGCCGTTCAGGCACGCCGAGGCGCTTTGCTCCGCCTCGCGCAGCTTGTTGGCCACGTCCTTGGTCACCTTCGAGCCCTGTTGAAGGGCCTTGTTCAGGCGCTTCATGGCGGGCATGACGGCGGTGTCCATTTCGTTGTAGAACTGCTTCGCCGCCTTGCCGATCCAGTCGCCGCCCTTGAGGGTCTCCATCCGGCTGGCCAGATCCTGGATCGACTTCTGGGTGTTGTCGGCTTCCTGCGCAAACAAGCTCGAAATCTGCTTCAACTCGTCGTGATTACCGCGTACTCGGTCGTGCGCCATGTTAGGCTCCTTTCAAGCTCTGCTCTTGTTCGTTCTTGAACACACTGTAGCCTTGGCTCCGTCCCAGTGTCATGGGGCCGCGTCCCGTTTCGCCGGGAAGATTGTCCCGAATCGACCGGGAAGGGGGTGTCTGTGGTTTACATAAGTTGATATTCCGACGGGGAGAGGAAGAAGGAAGAGGGAGGAGGGAGGAGCAAAGCCCTCCTCTCTCCTCCCTCTTCCCTCCTCCGGCTATAATCCCGGCGTGCCTTCACTTCCCGCTTCCTTGATCGTCCTGCGCCACCTGGCCCGCCGGCTCGAGGCCGCCATGCCGCACGATACGGCGCTCGACTCGATCGTCGAGACCCTGGGGGTTGCCCTGGACCTCAAAGAGGCGACGATCTGGCTCAAGCGCCTCGACACTGGCGAATTCGAGCCCGTCGCCCGTTACCATTCGCCCGACGACGCCACCGGCCCGCTTCAAATGGTAAGCGGTCCGCGCCCCTGGCCGCCGACGGCCACCGATTCGCAGATCATGCGGCGCGGTTTCCTGAACCTGCCCTTCGAATATCAGGGCGAGGTCATCGGCGAGATCACGATCGTGCCGTCCAGCGTTTCCGGGCCGGTGGATGAGGCCGCGCGCGAGATCCTGACCGACATCGCCCGCCGGATCGGCGCCGTGGCCAACGTGGTTCGCATGACGCACGATCTGCGGCGCTCGAGCGAGCGCCTGGTGCTTGCGCGCGAGGAGGAGCGCCGGCGGTTGCGGCGCGACCTCCATGACACCATCGGCCCAACCCTGGCCGCGCTCAATCTGCGTGCCGGCGCGATCCGGGGGTTGATCCGCACGAACCCGGATGGGGCCGAGGCCGAGATGACCCAATTGCGCGAACAGCTGCGTTCAGTCATCACCGACATCCGCCGCGTGGTGTATAACCTCCGTCCGCCGGCGCTCGACGAGCTCGGCATGCTCTCCGCGATCCGGGAACACGCAATGCAGTTCGCCTCTCAGGGTTTGCGGGTGGCGTTCGATGTGCCCGACCAGCTGCCGACGTTGCCCGCGGCGGTCGAGTTGGCGGCGTACCGCATCATCATCGAGGCCATCACCAATGTCGCGCGTCACGCCGAGGCCGAGAATTGCACGGTCCGCCTCAGCATCGCCGACAACGTGTATATTGAAGTGATGGACGACGGGGTCGGCCTGCGCGCCGATCAACGCGCCGGGGTCGGGATCTCGTCCATGCGCGAGCGCGCCGGGGAACTGGGCGGCGACGTGATCTTCGAACGACCGCCCACCGGCGGAACCCGCGTGCTGGCGCATCTGCCGCTCGGCCTGGCCCGAGATCTGGATAGCCTGAAGACCCAGCCCGGTTGAGCCGCGGGTGGGGCTGCAAGAGGAGAGACCACGATGACGACCGGTGTGATCCGCATCCTCCTGGCTGACGACCACAAGTTCTTCCGCGACGGCGTCCGCACGCTGCTGAACTCCGTCCACGACTTCGAGGTGGTGGGCGAGGCCGTCAACGGCGAAGATGCCGTCGGTCTGGCGATGGAGGTCAAGCCCGACGTGATCCTGATGGATCTGCAGATGCCGGGCCTCAACGGCGTCGAGGCCACGCGCCGCATCGTCGATATTCTGCCCAACGTGGGCATCATCGTGGTCACCATGTTTGAGGACACCGATTCGGTCCTGGCCGCCATGCGGGCCGGCGCGCGCGGTTACATCCTCAAAGACGCAGACGAGGACGTGCTCCTGCGCTCGATCCGCTCGGTCGCCCATGGGGAGGCGCTTTTCAGCCCCTCCATCGCGCGCCGGCTGCTGACCTACCTGGCCGATGTCACGCCCAGCGCCTCGCGGCTGTCGTTTCCGGAGTTGACCGAGCGCGAACGCGAGGTGCTGGCCCTGATCGCCGATGGTCTGAACAACCAGGAGTTGGCGGATCGCCTGGGCTGCAGCCTGAAGACCGCCCGCAATCACGTGTCCAACGTGCTCTCCAAGCTCCACGCTGTCGATCGCAATGAAGCGATCGCCCGCGCCCGGGCGGCCGGGCTCGGCTCCAGTCGCAGCTGAACGAATCCGGCGCGGCCGGCGATTATGGTCGCGCATATTTCAGACCGCATTGCCGCGGTCCCATCAGCGCTTGCGTTTAATCAGGAGGACTTCCGAGATGATTCATCGCCGTCCCTTCCGTTTCCTTTTGGTGCTCTCGGTGTTGGCTGCCGGCAGCCTGGCCTGTGCCACGCTGGGCGGCTCGACCGGGCCCAACGATTTCCCCCCACCGCCGACCGAGCTCATCCCACAAGAGGACATTGAGTCGTCCGAGGATGTTGAATCGTCTGAGGACGTTGCGACCGAGGCTGTCGAGGAGGCCCCGACCGAGGCCTCCAGCCAGGACTACACCGGCGGCGACACGACCCTGTGCGCGACTGCTCCGGAGGACGTGCCGGTGATGCCGGTCGGCACGACGTTCACGTACTGCGACGCCACCACGCTGTCGTTTCAGACCGGCGAGGCGTCTTATGACGAGGTCCTCACGTACTACAAGGACGAACTGGCCGCAGCCGGTTGGGCCGCGGACAGCCAGTCGGGCGTGGCCGTCGAGACGGCAGACGCCGC
>JAEURK010000408.1 GCA_016789175.1 Anaerolineales bacterium | reverse complement strand
CGGTCGATGACCAGCAAGCGCACAGTCGAACCTCGAGCGATTACTACGACCGCGCGACCCGGCTGAGCCCCAACAATGCCGGTCTGTGGAACGAGTGGTCGCTGGTGAGCTATCAGCTGCTGGCCGATACGGGTGCCGCGCAAGCCCAGCTCGATCGCTCACTCGCGATCGACCCGACCTTTGACCAAACCTATCTGTACATCGGGGATTTCCGCAGCTGGCAGGCCGGGCTGGCGACCGATGCCGCCGCCAAAGCGGCGTTCTTCGAGCAGGCCATCACGGCCTACACCACCGGGCTAGAACGCAACCAGGGCCAGGGCACGGCGGCTTTGCAGATGCGTCTGGGGATGGCGGTCGCGCTGGTCAACGTTCAGCGCATCGACGAGGCCATCGGCCAATATGAGATCGTGGCCCAGGCCAACCTCGGCGCGAATCAATGGCAGCTGTTGCGCGCGCTTTCGGCCCTGTACGCGCAGAAGGGCGACAACGCTCGCGCGATCGACTACGCCCAGCAGTCGCTGGCGCTGGCCCCTGACGCCAACAAGGCTGAGGTCCAGGCCTTGATCAACGGGTTGACCACGCCGACCCCGTAAGCGCCTCGCCAGGACAGCCCCGCCAGACGGTGTGACACCCACAACCGCCGCGGATCCGGCCCAGACCGGAGCCGCGGCGGTTGTGCTCCCGGCGCGTTCCGATCGATCAGGCAAACCGATCCAGACAGGCGCGCACATCGGCGCGATAGCCCAGCCCAAACAAGTTCAGGTGGTTCAGCAAGTGGTAGAGATTGTAGATCGCGAAGCGATCACGCCAGCCGGGTGCGAGCGGCCGCACGCTCTGGTAGGCCGCGTAAAACGCCTCCGGCAGGCTGCCAAACAACGTGGTCAGCGCGAGGTCGGCCTCGGCCCAACCATAGTGGGCGGCCGGATCGATGACGCAGAGCGCCCCACCCGGTCCGGCGATGAGGTTGCCGGTCCACAAATCGCCGTGCACGATGCTGGGCGGTTGAACCGGGACCAGGGCCCGTAGACGGCGACAGAGCCCTTCCCCGGCGCGCACATCGCGCTCCGTGAGCAGGCCGGCTTCGCGCGCCCGTCGCAGTTGAACCCCCAAGCGCTGCTCGACAAAGAAACGGTGGCCGTCCTCTGTGGCGGGGTTGGGCTGCGGCGCTGATCCCAGATAGTTATCGGGCACACCGCCGAACGCCTGACCCACACAGGCGTGCAGTCGAGCCAGCGCCAGGCCCAGATCGGCGGCAGCGGTAGCCACCCTCGGCTCAGGCGCGAAATGTTCGAGGATCAGGAAGTCCGGTCCCCACGCCAACGGCTCCGGCGTCCGCGGACCGTCCGGCGCTGAGCGCAACAGGTGCAGACCTTCGGCCTCCCGGGCAAAAAAGTCCGTCGGCGCGGCCGGGTTGAGTTTGAGCACGGCCCGCGCGCGGTTCTGCGATTCGATCAGTAAGACCTGATTGATGCTGCCGCCAGCCAGGGTCGTGGATGCCCAGGGCGCTGTCACACCAAGATCCGCCAGGGCGGCGCGAGCTGCGGCGGGGAAGGGCATGCGGAATTCGGCACCGCCGGCGCGGCTAGTCGGCGGCGTCGGTCGCCGTCGTCGTCAATGAAAGGAGCAGGCCGCGGCAGGAGCGGTCGACCAGTTCATACACCTGCTCGAAGTGGCGGGTGGTGCCGTAATACGGGTCGGGCACGTCGCGGCTGTGATTGACCTGCGGATCAAAGTCCCGCAGGTAACGGATCTTGGCCCGCGCCGCCGCACTCGGCGCCAGGCGCTGCAAACCGCGTTCGACCTCGCCGTCCAACGCCAGAACCAGATCAAACCGGGCGAAATCGACCGTCAGAAACTGCTGGGAAGCCCCGTCGATGCGGATGCCGTGTTTCCGACCGACCGACTGAGCCCGCTCGTCCGGGGGCTCGCCGAGGTGCCAGCCCCCCAGGCCAGCCGATTCGATGTCGAAGACGGCCTCCAACCCGGCCTGGCGGGCCAGGTGGCGAAAGACGCCCTCAGCCATCGGGCTGCGGCAGATGTTTCCCATGCATACACAGCAGAGTCGGGTCATAACGACAGGGTATTATAGCGCCCGATCGGGCCCCATGTCGGCTCCTCGGGCCCGACCCAAGCGCAGGTCTCTGGCCGGAGCCTCCGGTCTTTTCTCGTGAATCTTGCCGATCAACCCTCCGGCTCAGCGGGCAGAGCGCATCCTTGACAGGCGCGCCGTGCCCGTGGGTAGGCTCGCTTTATGCAGGGATCCTCACACGGCCGCTTTACGGGATTTGCCATAAGTCGCGCCGTTAATACTGATGGTGACTGCGCGGGCCATTTGGGAAGAAAAGGCAAAAGCGGGGCTGGGCGGTTACCACTGTATGGCTGTCGGTTATTGAAGGTGGAGTGAAACGAAAACTATGACACCGGAATGGGCGAAGGACGCCGTCTTTTATCAGATCTTCCCAGATCGGTTCGCCAAAAGCGCCCATCTGGCGAAGCCGGGCGGGCTCGAGCCGTGGGACACGCCCCCGACGGTCCACGGCTATAAAGGCGGCGACCTGGCCGGTGTGCGTGAAAAGCTGGACTATCTCCAGGATCTGGGGATCACGGCCCTGTACTTCTGCCCGCTCTTCCAATCCGCGAGCAATCACCGCTATCACACCCATGATTACTACAGGATCGACCCGCTGCTCGGCGGCGAGGAAGCCTTCGATCAGTTGATCGAGGATGCCCACCGGCGCGGCATGCGGGTCGTGCTGGACGGCGTGTTCAACCACAGCTCACGCGGGTTTTTCCAGTTCAACGACATCCTCGAGAACGGGCGCAGCTCGGCCTATATCGATTGGTTCACGGTCAACGAGTTCCCGCCAAACGCCTACGACCACGATCGCCCGGCCGGCTACGCCGCCTGGTGGGGGCTGCATGCCCTGCCCAAATTCAACGTCCACAACCCTCAGGTGCGCGAGTACCTTTTGAACGTTGCCGAGTACTGGATCCGCCGTGGAGCCGACGGCTGGCGGCTCGACGTTGCCGAGGAGATCGCGGCGCCGGGCTTCTGGGAAGAGTTTCGCAACCGGGTCAAGGCGATCAACCCCGAGGCCTACATCGTCGGCGAGATCTGGCGCATGGCGCCGGAGTGGTTGCACGGCGATCGCTTCGACGCCACGATGAACTATCCGTTGACGGAGTCCATCCTCGCCTTTCTGACCAACGGGCTCTTCGATCGCAAACTGATCGAGGGCAAAGGCTACAACCCCGCCCACCCGCTGGATGCGCGCGGCCTTGCCAACCGAATCGGCGAACTGCTGCGCGCTTACCCGTGGGACGTGACGCTGGCCCAACTCAACCTGCTCGACAGCCATGACACGTCGCGCGCGTTGACGATTTGCGCCAATCGCGTGGACGTGCTCAAGCTCGGCACCTTGCTGATGTTCGGGCTCCCGGGCGCGCCCTGCGTGTACTACGGCGACGAGATCGGCCTGGAGGGCGGGATGCCCGACTACGATGCTCGGCGGCCATTCCCGTGGGACAACCCCGAACGCTGGAACACCGATCTGCGCGCGCACTATCAGGCCCTGATCCGCCTGCGGCGCGACAACCCCAGCCTGCGGCGCGGCGGCGTACACCTGCTGCATGCCGAACAAGACGCCCTGGTCTTTGGGCGCTGGTTCAACGAAGATCGCACGATCATCGCGGTCAATCGCGCCGAAACGCCGCTGACGGTCACGGTGCCGCTCGGCGATATGAGCCAGGGTGTGAGCGGTTGGCGCCCGATCTTCGGCACAAGCAGCGGCGTAATCCGCTCCGACGGCTCGTTGCTCCTCAAGATCGGCGCGCGTGAAGGGCTTGTCCTCAAGCCCCAGTACGGCGGCTGAGCCCCCATCGATCCCGATCAAACGGAAACCGCGGAGGATGCGCCTCCGTTGTTTCTTTTTGGACGAGGGATCGGCCAGCGTCAGGCGCGTCGAAAGCGCGGGTCCTGCACAAGGATCTGCTTGAGGCCGTCCGCGAGCGAAATTCGCGGCAGGAAACCCAGCGCGGTCCGTGCCAGCACCAGATCGGCCCGCATGGTCGACACCCCGGGCGCTTCGGAGACGCGATACAGCGGCTCGATCCGAACACCGGTCGCGGTCGCCACCGCCTCGGCCAGCTGTCGCACCGAGGTGGACTGTCCGCTGCCGACGTTGACCACGCCGTCGGCCGGCGGCGTCGCCGTCATGGCCGCAACCAGGGCATCCACCACGTCGTCAACGTAGACGTAATCGCGCGTCTGCCGGCCGTCGCCCGCCACAACCAGGGAACCGCCGCTCAATGCCTGCTGCAGGAAGCGCGCGATGACCGGCGCATGCACGGCCGGGAGGGGCTGCCCGGGCCCATAGGCGTTGAACACGCGCAACGACAGGGTCGTCACGCCGACCAGTTGGCCGATCGTGCGAACGTAGTACTCGGCCGCCAGCTTGCTGACGGCATACGGGCTGCCCGGATGTGGCGCCAGGCCCTCATGCATCGGTTGCGCGCCCTGCTCGCCGTACACGGCCCCCGACGAAGCGAAGATCACGCGCTGGACGCCGACGTCGCGCACGGCTTCCATCAGGCTGACCGTACCGCCGACGTTGACGGTGTTGTAGTCGCGCGGGAAGAGCACCGATTCCGGCACCGAGACCCGCGCCGCCAGGTGGAACACGCACTCGACGCCTTGCAGCAGCGACCACAACTTCGGGCGGTCGTTGACGTCACCGCGGGTGAGCAGGATGTTGTTGGCCAGCCGCCCGGGGTCGCCGGCCGAGAGGTCATCGAGCCCGCGCACGGTGTGGCCCAGGCCGCTCAGCCGGTTGGCCAGGGCCGAACCAAGAAACCCGGCAGCGCCGGTCACCAGAATGTTCATCAGCCGGATTATGCCGCAGATTCTTATTCGCGCCTTCGGAGAGGGGCGGTATCATCGCCCCACATGATTCGTCGTCTTCGTTACAGCTTGGCTCGAGTGCTGATCGGTCTGCTGGCCACCATCCCGGTCTGGCTGACCCTAAGCGGTCTGAACGCCCCGGCTGACCCGGCGGCGAGCATCAACGCGCGGGTCCAGGCCATCACGCGCGGCCTCGATTTCGACGTCCTCGGCTGGACCGTCCAGGCCCTGTGGCACAAGCTGCTCCAGGCCAGCTCGGGCGAGCAGCTGTTCATGACCGAGACCGACCGATCCGACCTGGTGCGCGCGTACTTCGAAAACCGCAGCGAGCTGGATCGGGTCGAAAGCGACATCGCCGCGGTGTATGCCGATCCGGCCGAGTCGGATCCGTTGACGGCCACGCGCGAGCCCCGCGAGCGCCAGGCCGTACTCCGAGCCCGGTTGGCCGAGCTGGCGCCGTTGGCCGAAGTCATCCTGGCCGAACAGGTCTCGGTGGTGTACGCCGACGAGGGCCTGACCTTTCTGGGGCAGCCGATCCCGCCGGTATCGTTCCAGTTCACGCCGTTGCCGCTGGCATTGATCATCTCGCCGCGCGACCGGATCGAGCAGACCTGGCTGCAACTGCTTGATGGCGGGCTGACGCTGGATGCTCAGGTGGGGCTGGAGGAGAAGACGGCGGCCGGGCTGGACGTTTCCGCCCTATCCTCGCCGGTCGGCGGTCTGGGCACCTACCCCACCATGGTCGCGCAGAGCCGGGATCTCTCGTGGATTGCCTCGGTGATCGCGCACGAGTGGGCACACAACTATCTGACGTTGCGGCCGCTCGGCCTGCGCTATCTCGAGTCGGGCGAGCTGCGCACGATGAACGAGACCACCGCCACCCTGGTCGGAGACGAGATCGGGGCAGCCGTAATAGCCCGCTACTACCCCGAGCTGGCGCCGGCGCCGACCTTTGCCACCGTGTTGCACCGCGACGTCACGCCGCCTGAGACGACCTACGAACGCTTCAACTTCCGGGCCGAGATGCGCACGACACGTCTGCGGGTTGATGCCCTGTTGGCCGAGGGTCAGATCGAAGCGGCCGAGGCCTACATGGAAGAGCGCCGATCCGTGTTCTGGGAGAACGGCTACCGGATCCGCAAACTAAACCAGGCCTATTTTGCATTTTACGGCGCGTACGCGCCGTCCTCGGGCGGCGGCGCCGGCGGCGCTGACCCGGTCGGCCCGGCCGTGATCCTGCTCCGCCGCCGCAGCCCGTCGCTCAGCCAGTTCCTGAACCGTATCGCCTGGGTGTCCGACATCGACGCATTGCGCGCCGAGTTGGGATTGCCGCCCAGGTGATGGCCGAACGCACGACCGGCGCAGGCCGGAAAGACTCCGGTCTCAGCGATGCTCCGGGCCGTGGTAACGATCGGCCTGACCGGCCTAGATCACGATCGGCCCGATCGGGCGAAGATGACTCGGGCGCGTCAACGCCCACAGCACCCAGTCGGCAACGTCTTTGGTCGTGAGGTTGGGCCGGCCGTCGGCATCGAGCGGCTGTGTCTGAGCCAGGCCGGGCGCCAGGACATGCACACGGATGCCGTGCTCGGCGTTCTCGACGCGGATCAGATCCATCAGCGCATTCAATCCGTGCAGGGCCACGTTGTAGGCGCCGTCGCGCGCGTAGGGCCCGAGCGACGAGTCGGAGCCGACGGCCACGATCTGGCCGGAGCCCTGGCGGCGTAGCACCGGAAGCACGGCGCGAGCCAACAGGAACGGCTCGCGCAGGTTGCCGGCCAGCACCCGATCCCACACCGTCACCGCATGCTCGTGAATAAAGCCGCCGTTCCAGAACGGCGTGACCCAGATCACGAGATCCACTGCCCCGAAGGCCGCTTCGGCTCGGGCCACCAGCGCCTCGGCCTGCGCAAGCGTCTCAAGCGGCCCCGTGACGCCGACGGCTTCGCCACCCGCACGACCCACCGCCGCCACGACCGCTTCTACTCGCTCGGCCCACGGCCCTGACACACAGAGCTTCACACCCTGTCCGGCCAACGCGACCGCAATCGCTTCGGCCAGCGGTGTGCTTGCGCCGGTCAACAA
>JAEURK010000396.1 GCA_016789175.1 Anaerolineales bacterium | reverse complement strand
GATCTTCCCAAACACGATGGCGGCCAAGGCCATCGAGCAATCCTTCTTGTTCGACCTGCCGATCCTCGAACGCGCCTTCTGGCACTGCAGCTACCTGCCGGGATGTGAGCCGGGGCCGCTGCTGCAGCCCTGGGTTGGCGGGCAGGCCCTGCTGCTGCCCGGCCTGCTGGCCTTTGCGATCCAGCGGGTCCGACGGCGCGCCTGGGCCGACCTGATCCCGGCCGCCTGGGGGCTGGCGCTGTTGTGCGCTTACGCCTATCGCCTGCCGATCATCTATCAGCACGGGCGCTACCAGATCCCGGCCATCCCGGCCCTGCTCGTGACCGCGGTCGTGGGCCTGGCTGAGGTCACGCGGCTCGACAGCCCGCGCCTGCTGCCGCGCGTGTTCAGCCGCATCTGGGTCGTGGCGGCGCTCGCCAGCATCGTCAGCTTCATCGTCATCGGCTCCCGCACCTACACCCGCGACGTCGCCTTCATCGAGACCGAGATGGTCGCCGGCGCGCTGTGGGTGCGCGACAACACCCCGGCCGACGCCGTCGTCGCCTCGCACGATATCGGTGCGCTCGGCTATTTCAGCGGGCGCCGGATCCGCGACCTGGCCGGGCTGGTCGATCCCGAAATCATCCCGTGGTTGAAGGATGAGGATCGCCTGATGCAGTGGCTGACCGACGTCGGCGTCGACTATGTGATGACCATGCAACGCTTCACGCCCAAGCTGGTGGCCGGTCACCCCGATGACGTCGTGTACGTCAGCCCTTACACTGTCTCGACCTCGATCGGCTATGACCAGACCCTGATCCTGCGTTGGGGAGGCGACGGCACGCCATGATGACGACCCTGGGCGGTCTGCAGGCGCAGGATCGGTCGCAGGTGCGCGGCCGCGGTTTCGGCTGGGTCGCCGGCCTGACGCTGGCGCTGGCCGCCTTCGGCCTGAACCTGTGGGTGGCCGTTGCGACGACCACGCCGCCCGTGATGGACTCGTACGAATACTTCAACGGCGCCTGGCTGCTCGCCCGCGGCGCCGGCCTCGAAGCGCCCTATGTCTGGAACTACCTCGACGGCGCCCATTCGCTGCCGACCGCGAACTTCACCTACTGGATGCCGCTCCCGGCCCTGCTCTCTGCGCCGTTTGTCTGGCTCGGCGGTGTGACCGGCGCGGCGCCGGGCGCCCAACCCGAGCTATGGCTGTGGGGCGCGCTCCCGATGGCGGCCCTCGGCGCGCTGGTGCCGGTGCTGGCGGCCCTGATCGCCGCGCGGGCCTCGGGCCGGGCCGGCCTGGCCTGGCTGGCGGGCGGTTTTGCGCTTGCGACCGGGCTATACCTCATCCGCTGGTCGAACGTCGACTCGTACGCGCCGTTTGCGGTCGCCGGCGCCGCGGCGTTCTGCGCTGCGGCGCTGAGCGCCTCCGATGCACGCTGGTGTTGGCCGGTCCTGGCCGGCCTTTCCGCTGGGCTGGCGCATCTCTCGCGCGCCGACGGCGCACTCGTGCCGCTGACGATCGCGGGCTGGATGGTGGTCGTTGCGCCCGGGCGCAACCGTTGGCGTCGGCTCGCGCTCTTCGGCGCTGCCTATGCGCTGACGCTGGCGCCCTGGCTGACCCGCAACCTGTGGGTGACCGGCAGCCCGCTGGGCCTGGGCGGCGCGCGCACGCTCTGGCTGCTCTCGTATGACGAGCTCTTCAGCCTTGACCCAAGCCGCCTGACCCTGGCACGCTACCTGGCCGGGCTCGACGGGCAGTGGTCGGCCAAGCTGCAGGCCCTGGGCCTCAACCTGACGACGCTGTGGGTGGCTCAGGGTCAGGTGCTGGCGTTGCCGGCCGCCATAATCGCGGCCTGGCGCTGGCGGCGGGCGCCGGCTACCCAGATGGTGACAGTCTTTGGGGTGCTGGCGCTCCTGGCGCTCTCGCTGGCATTCACCTATCCCGGGCCGCGCGGCGCTTTCCTGCACTCGGGGGGAGCGTTGGTGCCTTTCATCGCGGCCGGCGCGGCGTTGGGGTTGGAACGGGCCGTAACCTGGGCCGCCCAGAAGCGCGGCTGGGCGCTGGCCTCAGCCCGACCGGTCTTCCTGGGGGCGGCCCTGATCGTGCAGGTCGCAGCCGGACTCGCGCTGGCTTCCGGCCGGCCGCTGGGCGACACGCTCACGCCGATCGCGGCCTACCGCCAGGCCGACGTCTTGCTGCCGGCCGGGCAGGGCGCGGCCGTCGTCAACCCGCCGGCGTTCTTCTTCCACACCGGTCGCCCGGCGATCGTGGTGCCCGACGGGCCGCCGGCGGATCTATCGGCCGCCCTGGACCGCTTCGGGCTGCGGTATGTGATCCTCGACAGCAACCATCCGGGTGGGCTGGCTGACCTGTACGAGAATCCGGACAAATCGAGCGAATTTCGACTGGTGGCCGATCTGGGAGTGGCAGGCGGCCCAGCCGTCTGGCTTCTGGAGCGTCACCCATGAGCGACAGTTGCGCCAAAAGGCCGGTTTTTAGCGGATTTTTGTTTGTGGTCCGCCGGAGGGGTCGGGTATACTCCACGCGGGACACTTTAAGTCAAGGAAGTACGTATGAAGACGATCTCCGTCATGATCATCGATGACCATCCCTTGTTTCGGCAGGGGTTGCGCAACGTGCTGCAAGGCGAGCCAGATCTGGCGGTCCTGGGTGAGGCCGGCGATGGCCAGGAGGGCCTGGACGCCATTCGGCGCGACCGGCCCGATGTGGCGCTGCTGGACATCAACCTGCCGGAACTGAACGGCCTGCAGGTCGTGCGCCAGATTCAAACCGAACGTCTGGGCACGCGGGTCGTGATGTTGACGGCGTATCACGACCTGGAACAAGAATTGCACTCCTTCCGGGCAGGCAGCGCCGCTTACTGCCCGAAGGATGTCACCCCGGCCCGGTTGGTCGGCGTGATCCGGCAGGTGGCGGCCGGGCATTACGTCGTTGGCGAGCGTACCCTGGACGACTCCGGCCTGAAGCAGTGGCTTGAGGCGGGTGTTGAGAAGGCGGCCCGTAGTTTTGTGGCCGATGCGCGCGAGGCGTTTACACCGCTGTCGCCGCGCGAGATGGAGATCCTGGAGTACGTGACCCGCGGCCTCAGCAACAAGGAGATCGCCTACAAGCTGGGGATCAGCCACCAGACCGTCAAGAACCACATGACGGCCATCTTGCAGAAGCTCGACGTCGAGGACCGGACGCAGGCCGCGATTTACGCGGTCAAGCACGGCTGGGTCCGACTGCAGGATAACGACGGCAAGCCCGATATCAAGTAGAAGCGCATAGCGCATCAGGCGACCAGGGATTTACGCGACGTTTACGGAACTATGTCAATCCAGACATATTGACGGCGACGAGCGACGATGAGGTGAGACCGACATGATGAACACGACCTCGCTCACGATCGAGGACATTCAGCAGGACGTCGACAGCGAGCTGGAGAACATCCAGCGCGAGTTGAAGGAGATCAGCCTGCTGGTGAGCCAGAGCCGGGCCGAAGTCGACAAGCTCGCCCAGCGCAATGCCCAGCTCGCCGGGCAGCTACGCGCGCTCAACGCGAACCTCGAGAACGTGCCGCGGGCCGATATCAAGGCCCTGTACGACAACGCGCAGGATGCCCAGCAGCGCCTGTTCGCGATGCGCGGTCAGCTGGAGAAGCTCCAGTCGGATCAGTCCAACCTCGAGCGCCTCGGCCGACAGCTCACCTCGCTGCGCGGCGCGCTCGACACCTGGATCACCCAACGGGCCGGCAAGAACAGCATGGGCATGAACGGCCAGCTGGTGCTCTCGCGCGTGATCGAGGCCCAAGAGGGCGAGCGGTTGCGCCTGTCGCGCCAGCTGCACGACGAGCCGGCCCAGGCGCTGTCGAACTTCGTGCTCCAAAGCGAGATCGCGATGCGCCTGTTCGAGAAGGATCCGAACCTGGCGCGGACCGAGCTGGCCAGCATGAAGACCGCGGCCAACGCGACGCTGCAAAAGATCCGCAACTTCATCTTCGACCTGCGCCCGATGATGCTCGACGACCTCGGCCTGGCGCCGACGATCAAGCGCTACGTCGACGCGTTCAAGGAGAAGACCGGGATCACGACTACGTTGCAGGTCATGGGCACCGAGCGCCGGCTCGAGTCGATCCGCGAGGTCATGCTCTTCCGCGGCTTGCAGGAGTTGCTCAGCAACGCCCGCAACCACGCGCAGGCCACGGCGATCACTGTCGAGTTCGACATCGATGACTATCGAGCGCGGGTCCAGGTCGAGGATAACGGCCTCGGGTTCGATCCCGAGGCGGCCTTGAGCGGTGAGAGCCGCTCGATCGGACTGGCGGCTCTGAAGGAGCGCCTGGAAGTGTTGGGCGGCAGTTTGACAATCGACAGCCAAACCGGTCAGGGGGCTCGGGTGGCGATGGAATTGCCTGTGGGAGATACGCGTTAGCCGGTCGGTTTGAAACATAACCTAACTCAGGCCAACACAGGCTAACGTAAACCGAACCTCTCTCTCACATAAACTTTTTAGTGCGGGCCTCGGACCGGGGCCAAAGCAGTGCAGGAGGCATTATGGCGCGAGGTCGAACTCTTCTTCTGGTAGGTGTGGTGCTCTTGGCGCTCAGCGTCTTGGCGGTCGTGGCGATCATGAACTTCGCCAACGCCGGCGCCAATCAACAAGGCGGTGATGCCCCGACGGCGGCCGCTTCGGATCCGAATGCGGACGGCACACCGGCGACGCCGGTGTCGGCCGGCAGCCTCGACATCGTCGTGGCGGTCCAGGATCTGCAGCGCGGCGTGGTCATCCCGACCGAGGCGCTCGGCAGCGTGGCCTGGCCGACCGAAATGGTCCCGCCGAATGCGATCACCGATCCGGCGCAGATCGTCGGCTCACGTGCGCGCTACACGATCCAGCGCAACGAGCCGATCTTCACGACCATGATCGTCAAATCGCTCCAGGAGCTCTCGCCGTTCGGCTCCGACACGGCCGGGCGCATCCCCAAGGGCTTTACCGCGATCTCGCTGCCCTATGACCTGAACAACGGTGTGGCCAACGGCGTCCGGGCCGGCGACTACGTGAACATCCTGGTCTCGATGGCGTTCGTCGACATCGATCGCGACTACCAGTCCTTGCTGCCGAACCTCTCGGCCGGCGTGCTTGGACCCGGCACCGCCTCGCAGGACACGGTCGGCGCGCTTCCGCCGCAGATGATCGTGGCCGGCATCGTGCCGGCGGGCAATAACGCTCAGATCGGCCGGGGCGAGACTGACCCGGTGCTGGGCGAGACGCTCTACATCGTCCCGTCGGAGATGCAGCGCTCGCGTCTGGTGTCGCAGAGCATCATCCAGAACGTCCTGGTCATGGGCATGGGTATCTTCGCCCTCGACGGCCCGACCGTGCCCGAGCTGCCCGAGACGACTGCCGTGCCCTCCGGCGTGGTCGACCCGAATGCGACGCCGACCGCGGCGCCAACGGCCACACCGACCCCGCCGCCTCCGCAGCTGATCACGGTCGCCGTGTCGCCGCAGGAAGCGCTGGTGCTCGACTACGTCAATCGTCTCCATGAGCGGTACCCGGATGCGGTGCAGTACACGTACACGCTGCGCTCGGCGGGCGACACGTCTCTGGCCGAGACCCAGTCGGTGACGCTCCAGTACATGGTCGACACCTACAAGATCTCGCTGCCCAGCAAGTTGAATTACGGGCTCGACACGACGGTCGTCGTCGATCCGACGCCGGTCGCGGTGCCCTAAGCGACATGAGGCAAGACGGCCGGGGCGCCCGCAAGCGCCCCGGCCGCGTCACCAGGCAACAGATCGAGTGAGGATCAGGGATGTCCGCAACCAGTGACAAGATCCGCGTGGTCGTGGTCGATGACACCGCCGAGACGCGCGAGACGATCCGCAAGCTGCTCCAGTTCGAGAACGACATCGATGTCGTCGGGATGGGGCGCAACGGCCGCGAGGGCGTCCAGCTTGCGCATGAGATGCGCCCGAACGTCGTGTTGATGGACATCAACATGCCGGACATGGACGGCATCGCGGCGACCCGCGCGATCGTCAAAGACGTGCCGACCGCACAAATCGTGATCGTCTCGGTCCAGCAAGACACCGACTACCTGCGCCAGGCGATGCTCGCCGGTGCGCGCGACTTCCTTTCGAAGCCGCCGTCGGCCGACGAGTTGATCAACACCATCCGCCGCCTCGGCCTGGCCAGCAAAGAGCAGGAGTTGGCGACGGTGCGCGTCCCGGTGACCCCCGGGACCAGTAACGGCGCCTCGCCGACTGCGCTGGGCAAGATCCTGGTCTGCTACAGCCCCAAGGGGGGCTCGGGCAAGACCACCCTGGCGGTCAACCTGGCCGTGGCGCTGCAGGGCGAAGATCGCAAGGTATGCGTCGTCGACGCGAACACGCAGTTCGGCGACGTCGGCGTGTTCTTCAACCTGAAGGGCAAGACCAGTCTGGTCACGGCCGTGCAGCAGGTCGACGAGGTCGACGAGAGCGCGATTGCCTCCTGGATGGCCGCGCATGCCTCGGGCGTCAAGGTGCTGCTCGGTTCGCAATCGCCCGAGGACTCGGAACTGATCACGGCCGCGCCGCTCAAGCGGCTGCTGCTCGAGCTGCGCCACCACTTCACGTACGTTGTGGTCGACGTCGCCTCGATCCTGCGCGACCTGGAGCTGGCGATGATGGACGCGGCTGATCGCGTGCTGGTCGTGGCCGGGCCCGATATCCCGACCCTGGCCAATGTCAAGAAGTACTTTGACCTGTGCGAGAAGCTCGAGTACTCGAAGGACAAACCGGTGCTGGTCGTCAACAAGATGGACAAGCGCTGGGGCATCACGTCTCAGAGCATCGAGGAGTCGCTCAAGCACCCGGTCTACGGCCAGATCGCGTACGACGATCGGGTGGCCACGCAGGCCATCAACGCCGGCGTGCCGTTTGTGATGGGCGATCGCAAGGCCGGGCCGTCGACCTCCATCATCGAGTTGGCGGCCAAACTGCGCGCCGACTTCGCGCCCAAGGATCCGGCCGGCAAACCGGCTGAGAAACGCAAGTCGATCTTCTCGCGCTGAGACCGGCTGACGGTCAGACGAGACACACGAGGTTCGCATGTCGCTGCTCAAACGGATCGAGAACCGCCAGAACACCGGTCAGGTCGCGCCGCCGCGCCCGAGCGGGCCCAGTGGCCCGTCCGCCGCGCCGCAGGCCCCGGCCGCGGATGACGCCAACAAGCTGGCCGAGCTGCGCATGCGCCGCGTCGCGGCGCCGGGCCAGCCCGTCGGCGGCCAGGGCCAGGCCTCGGGCGCGCCCGACCTCAAGTCGCGCGTGCAGAACCGGTTGCTGGCCGAGCTCGACCCGTCGATGGACATCTCGCGCACGGCCGAGGTCCGCAAGACGATCGAGGACCTGTACGAGAACGTGCTGGCCGACGAGGGCATCGTGCTCTCGCGCACCGAGCGCAAGCGCCTGTTCGACCAGATCGTGTCCGAGATCCTGGGCCTCGGCCCGATCGAGCCGCTGCTGGCGGATGAGACCATCACGGAAGTCATGGTCAACGGCCCGAAGAACATCTATGTGGAGCGCCGCGGCAAGATCGAGCGCGCGCCGGTAGCCTTCGAGAACAACGAGCACGTGATGCGCATCATCGATCGCATCATGTCGCCGCTCGGCCGGCGCGTCGACGAGAGCCATCCGTACGAAGACGCCCGTCTGGCGGACGGCTCCCGCGTCAACGCCATCGTGCCCCCGATCGCGCTCGACGGCCCGACCATCACCATCCGCAAGTTCTTCAAGAAGCCGATGACGGTCGAGCAGTTGATCGAGTACGGCGCCGTCACGCCGGAGGCGATCGCCTTCATGCAAGCGGCGGTGGCCTCGGCCGTCAACGTCGTGATCTCGGGCGGCACGGGCTCGGGCAAGACGACCTTCCTGAACCTGATGTCGTCGTACATCCCGAACGACGAGCGCATCCTGACGATCGAAAACGCGGCCGAGCTGCAGCTCCGCCAGGAGCACGTGGTGCGGCTCGAGTCGCGCCCGGCCAACATCGAAGGCAAAGGCGAGGTCTCGATCCAGAACCTGGTGGTCAACGCCCTTCGTATGCGCCCCGACCGAATCGTGGTTGGAGAGATCCGCGACGGCGCCGCGCTCGACATGCTTCAGGCCATGAACACCGGCCACGAAGGCTCGATGACGACCTGCCACTCGAACAGCGCGCGCGACACGCTCGCCCGTATCGAGACCATGTGTCTGATGGCGGGCATGGACCTGCCGATGCGCGCCATCCGTGAGCAGGTCTCGTCGGCCATCAACGTCATCTGCCACCTGGCGCGCCTGTCGGACGGCTCGCGCAAGGTCGTGCAGATCGCCGAGATCCAGGGCATGGAAGGCGACGTGATCACCATGGCCGATATCTTCGTCTTCGAGCAGACCGGCATCGAGAAGGGCAAGATCATCGGGCGGCTGCGCCCGACCGGTCTGCGGCCGAAGTGCATGGAGCAGATCGAAGAGGAGGGCCATCACCTGCCGGCCTCGGTGTTCGGGGCGGGTGAGCGCCTACGCTATTGAGGCAAGAGAACCGCGGGCGGCGTTCGCCCGCCGGGAGTGACCGATGACCAGTCCATTAATGCTCAGCCTGACCGCTGTGGTCGTCATCTGGATGTTCGGCCTGGGCGGCGTCGCCGTCTGGTACCGGCGCCAGACCGCCGTGGCCGGCCGGCTCGAACAATTGACGCGCGACAGCCTGCTGCCGGCGCCCGATGACAAGAAGTCCGAGCGCCGTCAGAGCGTTCTGTCCAAGTCGATGGACCAGGCCTTTCAGAAGAAGGGCTGGTACGAGAGCGTCAGGCGCGAGCTGGCGCGCGCCGACCTGAAGTTGAGCGTGGCCGAGTACCTGGCGCTGCACGTGATCCTCGGGTTTGCGGGTTTCCTGGTGCTGGGGTTCCTGCGGCAAGACCTGATCGCGGGCCTGATCGCGGGCGTGGCCGGCTTCTTCGCGCCGCGCTTCTACGTCGGATATCTGCGCGGTCAGCGTCTGTCGCGCTTCGACGGCCAGCTGGGCGACATGCTCAACCTGATGGTCAACGGCCTGCGCGCCGGTTACAGCGTCACGCAGGCGATGGAAGCGATCGGCCGCGAGCTCCCGGCGCCGATTTCGCAGGAGTTCAAGCGCCTGGTGCAGGAGATGCAGCTCGGCATCCCGTTCGAAGTGGCGCTCGACAACCTCACCCGGCGCATGCCCAGTAAAGACCTGGACTTCGTCGTCACGGCGATGAAGATCCAGCGCGAGGTCGGCGGCAACCTGGCCGAGATCCTCGACACGATCAGCTTCACGATCCGCGAGCGCGTGCGCATCAAGGGCGAGATCAAGACCCTGACCGCGCAAGGCATGATCACGGGCTACGTCATCTCGTTCCTGCCGATCGGTCTGGGCGTGATGCTGTATCTGATCAATCCGACATACATGGGCCAGATGTTCATCCAGGACAACTATTTCCTGTGCGGCATCGGCATGCTGGTAGCGGCCGGCTTGATGATCGGCATCGGTTTCGCGATCGTGATGAAGATCGTGGACATTGAGGTCTAGGAGCACGCATGGGATCATCTTTGCTATTCCTCATTCTGGGCCTGGTCTTTGTCGGGGCGCTGATTTTGGTGCTGGTCGGCCTGCGTTCGCCCAAAGCCGCCAACCCGCTGCAGACCCGCATGGCCGTGTACTCGACCCGCGAGCGTCCGATGACGCTCGAGGACATCGAGATGTCGCAGCCGTTCAGTCAGCGCATCCTGCTCCCGATTGCGCGCCGCGCCGGTGAGTTCGCTCAGAAGTTCACGCCTCAGGCGACCCTGAAGGACATCCAGCACCAGCTCGATGTCGCCGGCAACCCGCCCGGCATGACCCCGATCTTGTTCTACATGAGCCGGATCGTGATGGCCGGAGTAGGCGTCGGTCTGTTCATCCTGCTCGGCTTCGTCTCGGCTGACCCGACCAGCATGTTCTCGTTTCAGTCGGGCGTCGCCAAAGTGCTGGGCTTCTCGGCCGTCGGCGGCGTGCTGGGCTACTACATCCCGACCCTGATGCTGCGCAGCCGGATCAATCGGCGCAAGGACTCGATCATCAAGGCCATGCCGGATGCGCTCGACCTGCTGACGGTGTGCGTCGAGGCCGGCCTCGGCTTCGACCAGGCCATGCAGCGCGTGTCTGAGAAGTGGACGACCGAGGTGGCCTACGGCTTCCAACGCGCGATCGCCGAGATCCGGCTGGGCAAGGTTCGGCGCGAGGCGCTGCGCGACATGGCCGACCGCATGGACGTGCCCGAGATGACCAGCTTCGTGGCCGCGCTCATTCAGGCCGATCAGCTGGGCGTGAGCATGAGCAAGGTGCTGCGGATCCAGTCGGATCAGATGCGGATTCGCCGTCGCCAGCGCGCCGAGAAAAAGGCGCACGAGGCGCCGGTCAAGATGCTGATCCCGATGGCGTTCCTGATCTTTCCGTCGATCTACCTGGTGCTGCTTGGCCCGGCCTCGATGCAGATCATCCGTCAGTTCGGGTTTGGCGCCGTCACGGGGCAATGACCAAACGAGGACTCGGGCCCCGGGCCGCGTGTTAGGCTCCTTGGGGAGCGACGCGCATGGGGATGATGACCGGTTTCATCCGCCAGGGCCTGTGGGCTCTGGCGGATGTTCTTTTTCCGCCGACCTGCGCCGGGTGCGGCAGCCTTGGCGCCGCGCTGTGCCCGGCCTGTCGCGCAGCCCTGGACTGGGTGCCGCCGGACCGCGCCCTGGTCGACCTGAGCGCGCCGGACGGCCTGGACGACTTCCGGGCGGCGCTGTGGTTTGGCGGGCCGGCGCAGAAGGCCTTGCATCGGCTGAAGTATCGGCACGATGTCGGCCTGGCCGAAACTCTGGCGGGCCTCGTGGCGCGCCGGCTGGCGCGGCCCGAGCTGGATCGGCACGCGACTTTGATCGTGCCCGTGCCGCTCTCGGCCGAGCGGCTGGCCGAGCGTGGTTACAATCAGGCAGCTCTGCTGGCGCGAGGTCTGGCGGACCGCTGGTCGTTTCGCTTCGCCCCGCGGGCCTTGAGCCGCGTTCGGGCCACCCGCAGCCAGGTCGGTCTGTCGCGGGCCGACCGTCTGGCGAATGTCGAAGCGGCCTTCTGGGCGGATCGCCGAATTGTGCACGGCCGGGCGATCCTGCTGCTGGACGACACCTGCACGACCGGGGCGACCCTGCATGATTGTGCCCGGGCCCTCAAAGTCGCGGGCGCCGGGGCTGTCCACGGCCTGGCGATCGCACAGGCGCCGTTGCGCCAGGCCACGGCGCCTGTGGGCGCATAGTCCTGACATTTGGCAGGGCAGGCGTGGGAGATTGCACGTTGCGCCGGTCGAAAGAATCCTGTTAGACTGGCGTATGTCAGCCGATTGAACGAGGCGCGAAGCGGGGTGT
>JAEURK010000359.1 GCA_016789175.1 Anaerolineales bacterium | reverse complement strand
GAAGCCCCGCGCCCTCAGCCCGGCCAGCGCTCGATCCCACTGCCGCTCCACCGGGTGTGGGTGACCTATGCGCTGCTGGCGGCCGTCGGGGTCGTCTTTCTCGCTCAGCTGGTCGTGGCGCCGTTCGAGGGCGACGTGGATCCCATCATCAACTGGGGCGCCAAGGTCAACGACCTGATCGTCGCCGGTCAGCTCTGGCGTCTGGTCACACCGATCTTCATCCACGCCTCGCTTACACATTTCCTGTTCAACGCCTACGCCCTGTTCGTCTTCGGTCGGACGATCGAGGCGACCTATGGGGCGCTGCGGCTCCTGGTGCTGTTCTTCTTTGCCGGGCTGGGCGGCACAGTCGCCAGCCTGTGGCTCAACGCGTCGCCGTCGGTGGGGGCCTCGGGCGCCATCTTCGGGCTGTTCGCGGCGGAGGCCGTGTTGCTCTGGCGCAATCGGCGCCTGTTGGGCAAGGTGGCCAACCGGCAATTGCAGGAGCTCCTGATCCTGGCCGGTGTCAATCTGTTCATCGCCCTCGTTCCAGGCTCGCGGATCGATCTCTCCGGCCACATCGGCGGCACCCTGGCCGGCGCCCTGATGGCGTTTTGGATCGGGCCGATCTGGCAGGTCGGGCCGATCCAGCAGGTCGGGCCGATCCAGCCGGTCGGGCCATCTGAAGTCGTCTTCGGGCAGCTCGAGGCGCGAGATACCCAACCGTTCTCGCTGCTGCGTGCCCTAGGCGTCGCGGTGCTATACGGTGGTTTGCTTGTCATCGCCGGAGCCTACATCGCCCTGGCCTGGTTACAGCCAAACGCGCTGCCCGGGATTCTGGGGTAAAGTAGTAGTTCACCGGTTTTTTGGCCACTATGCCCGATTCTGACAGTACGCTCAACCTCGGCAGTTTTCTGATCCTGATTCTTCTGTTGATCATCAACGGATTGACGGTCGCGGCGGAATACGCTTTTGTCCGCGTTCGGCGGACCCGGCTGGATGAGTTGATCCAACGCGGCACCGCCGGTGCGGCCTCGGCCAAACACATCACCGAACGTCTCGATCGCTATATCGCCGCGACCCAACTGCTCATCACGATGTCGGGTGTCGGCCTGGGGTATGTCGGTGAGCCGGCGCTCTCGGCCTTGCTCGAGCCCGTGATCGGCAGCGGGCTCCAGGCCCTCGACGAGAGTGTGCGCCGGACGATCTCGGCCATCGTGGCCCTGTTGATCGTCACCTCGATCACGGTCGTAGTGAGCGAGCTCATCCCCAAGAATCTGGCCATCCAATACACGGAGCGCGCGGCGCTCATGCTGGGCGGGCCGACTCGTTTCATCGAGGTCATATTTCGGCCGCTGATCTGGCTCCTCAACGGCGCCGCGGCCGTGACCCTGCGGCTGCTCGGCGTGCGCGACCTGCGCATGGAGGAGTCCTCCTACTCGGTCGAGGAACTCAAACTGCTGGTCGAAGCCTCGGAGGAGAGCGGCCTGATCGAAGAGGCCGATCGCGAGCTGGTAACCGCGGCCTTCGAGTTCGGCGACCTGACGGCGCGCGAGGTGATGGTGCCACGCACGGAGATGCAGGCGGTTGACGGCGACTCTCCGCTCGCAGATTTGATCCAACTCGCCAGCGAACACTCGCGCTCGAAATACCCGGTTTATGAGAACGACCTGGATCACATCGTCGGGATCGCGCACGTCAAGGACCTGGTGCGCGTCCAGCACGACTCCCGGCGGACGGCCACCATCCGCGGAATGATGCGCGAGGCCCTGTTCGTGCCCGACACGATCAAGCTCGACAAACTCCTGGCGCAGATGCGAACCACGCACCAGCACCTGGCGATCGTGCTCGACGAGTACGGCGGCACGGCCGGCCTGGTCACCCTGGCCGACCTGCTCGAGCAGATCATCGGCGAGATCCACGACTCCTTCGACGTCTCAACGCCCGAGATGCAGCGCCTGCCCGATGGCTCATGCCTGGTCGAGGGGTTGACCCAGATCGAGGACGTCAATGAACGACTCGGCCTGAAGCTGACCGACGACTACTACGACACCATCGCCGGTTTCGTGCTTGGCCGGCTCGGACGCATGGCCAAGGTCGGCGACGGCATCGACCTCGAGGACGGCACGCGACTGAAGGTCGAGGCGCTCGATGGCCTGCGGATCGCGCGGATCACGATCCAGCCGCCGCGACCGGTGAGTGCCGCCCAGGTCGAGGACGCCGGACGGAGTGGCCCAACCGGACCATAGAATTCGCCCTTCGTTTTGGTAGACTCCGCAAATGCCGGATGGATCGTTGACAGGGCGTTACGACCCGGGCGGGTTCTTTGACGAGATGTTCGCGGCACCCGGCCGCCCACGCAATCACTACGCGCATCTTTATCGACAACTCCAGACCCTCACGCCCGCGGCCCTCGCGGAGCGACGCCGCGCCGCCGACGCGGCGTTCTTGTATCAGGGCATCACGTTCACGGTTTACGGCGAGGAGGAGGGCGTCGAGCGCATCTTCCCCTTCGACCTGATCCCGCGCATCATCCCCAGCGCCGAATGGGCCCAACTCGAACAGGGGTTGACCCAGCGCGTCACGGCGCTCAACCATTTTCTCAACGACATTTATCATGACCAGCGCATCCTGCGCGAGCGCCGCATCCCGGCCGAACTGATCTTCAGCGCGCACGGTTTCCGGCGCGAGATGATCGGGCTCAAACCACCCGGCGGCGTGTATGTGCACATCGTCGGCACCGACCTGGTGCGCGGCGCCGACGGGGCGTACGTGGTGCTCGAGGACAACCTGCGTTCGCCGTCGGGTGTGAGCTATATGCTCGAGAACCGGGCTGTGATGAAGCGCACCTTCGCCGACCTGTTCGCCCGCTACGATGTCCGCGCGATCGAGCACTACCCGCAGGCCTTGCTCGAGACCCTGCGCTCGGTGGCGCCGCATAGCTATGCCGACGCCACGGTCGTGCTGCTCACGCCGGGGTTGTACAACTCGGCCTACTTCGAACACACCTTCCTGGCGCGCCAGATGGGCGTCGAGATCGTCGAGGGTCGCGACCTGATCGCGCGCGGCGACAAGATCTACATGCGCACGACCCGCGGCCTCAAGCAGGTCGATGTAATCTACCGGCGCATCGACGACGAGTTTCTCGATCCGCTCGCCTTTCGCAAAGACAGCGTGCTCGGCGTCGCCGGTCTGCTCAACGCGTATCGGGCCGGCAATGTCACCCTGGCCAATGCGCTCGGCACCGGCGTCGCCGACGACAAGGCCGTGTACGCCTACGTGCCCGAGATGATCAAGTACTACCTGGGCGAGGAGCCGATCCTGGCCAATGTGCCCACCTATCTCGGCTGGCGCGAAGAGGATCGGCGCTACATGCTCGATCACCTGGATCAACTGGTGGTCAAGGCCGTCAACGAGAGCGGCGGCTATGGCATGCTGATCGGGCCGAGCGCCAGCCGAGCCGAACTGGCTGCCTTTCATGAGCGGATCAGCGCGTCGCCGCGCAGCTTTATCGGCCAGCCGGTGGTCGCGCTCAGTCGGCATCCGACCGTGCTCGACAGCGAACTATACGGATGCCACATCGACCTGCGCCCGTACATCTTGCATGGAGAGAAGGTCACGCTGGTGCCCGGCGGCCTGACGCGGGTCGCGCTACGGCGCGGCTCACTGGTGGTGAATTCGTCGCAGGGCGGCGGCAGCAAAGACACCTGGGTGCTCGCCTGATATGTCAGCCCACATGCTCAGCCGCGTCGCCGAGTCGCTGTTTTGGATGGCCCGTTACATCGAGCGCGCCGAGGATCTGACGCGTCTGTTGGCCGTCAACTTCAATGCCCTGCTCGAGGCGCAGCCCGACGCCGTCGCCCAGGGGTGGGCCCCGATCGTCACTGTTACGGGCGACGATGCGCTCTTCACCGAGCTCTACGGCCAGCCGACCGCCGCCGCTGTGATCGAGTTCCTGCTTTGGAACCCGCTCAACCCGAACGCCGTGGTCGCCTGCGTCACACGCGCCCGGGAAAACGCCCGCTCGGTGCGCGAGCAGGTCAGTAGCGAGATGTGGGAACGCATCAACCGCCTGTACTTCAAGGTCAAAGACGCCGACCGGGCCGCCGTCATGCGCAACCCGCATGAGTTTTCGCTTGTCGTCCGCGACGGGTCGCAGGCCTTCCAGGGCGTGACGCTGACGACGATGTCGCACGGCGAGGGGTACGAGTTCATCCGGCTCGGCCACCACCTCGAGCGCGCCGACAAGACCACGCGCATCCTGGCCGCCAAATACGCGTACATCTGCCGTCTGCCGGTCGTCTCATCGGAGACCTCGCTCCAGTTGATCGCGCTGCTGCGCTCGTGCAGCGCCTTTGAGCCCTTCCGGCGCGGCCGCGGCGCCGCGCTCGAGATCGAGCCCGTGGCCGAGTACCTGTTGCTCGACAAGCAACTCCCGCGGGCTGTGTTGTTCTGCATCACGCGCGCGCTGCAATCGCTTGATATCGTCTCGGAGGGCGCCCCGCCCCGGCCCGAGGGCGCCCGGCGCATCCTCGGGCGGATGCGAGCCGAGCTCGAGTATCTCGACATCGCCGATGTGCTCGGCGAGCCGATGGACGCCTTCCTGACCGACCTGCTGCTGCGTCTGAATGCGGCCGCTGACGAGGTCGCTCGAAACTACTTCAACGCGCGCGTCATCCTGCCCGACAGCCGGCCGAGGCAGCAACAGCAGCAACAGCAACAGCAATGGTGATTGCGTGACGGAGTGATCGGCGCGGCAGCGTCGCCATCACCCCGTCATTCGATCACCCTTTATTCCAATTCATATGCGTTTGCACATCTCGCACACCACGAGCTTCATCTATGACCAGCCGATCAGCGAGGCCTATACCGAGGTCCGACTGCGGCCGCTGGATCATGCCGGGCAACGCTGCCTGGGCTTTCATCTACACACCGAGCCGCGCGAGGAGGTGCTGACCTACACCGACCCGTTCGGCAACCTGGTGCATCACTTTGACGTCCTGCAGCCGCATGCCATGCTTGAGGTGACGGCCGAGAGCGAGGTCAGCACAACCGAGGTGTTCACGGAGCCGGTGCGCGCGTTGTCGCCGCTGGATGCCTGGTCCTTCACCCAGCCGACCACCTATGCGCCGTTCACGCCTGACCTGACAGCTTTTGGCCGGGCGCAGTTCGCCCAGGATGATCCGGCTGCGACGGCGGTCGGGCTGATGCGCGCGATCTTCGGCGGGCTCAAGTACGAGAAGGGCGCAACCACGGTGACGACCACGGCCGCCCAGGCGCTCCATCTGGCGCGCGGCGTGTGCCAGGACTTCGCGCACATCTTCCTGGCGGCCGCGCGCAGCCAGGGCCTGGTCGCCCGCTATGTGAGCGGCTATCTCTACAACAACGGCGACATGGCGGCTTCGCATGCCTGGGTCGACGTATTCGTGCCCGGGCGCGGGTGGCTGGCCCTTGACCCGACCCATAACGCGGCCCAGAACGGCCATTACGTCCGGCTGGCGATCGGCCGCGATTACGCCGACGTGCCCCCCACGCGCGGTGTTTATAAGGGCGCCGGGCGAGAGACGCTTGAGGTCAGTGTTCAGTTGAAGACGGTGGGGTAGAGACGCCACCCGGCTTACGGCGTGATTTCGTACACTCTCGCGCCGTCGCGGTCGAAGATCGCGTGAAAACGCTC
>JAEURK010000369.1 GCA_016789175.1 Anaerolineales bacterium | reverse complement strand
ACGCGGGCCTCAGTGACTGCCCAGTGCAAGACTTCGCCGCGCTCGGCCGCCGTGAGCATCTCACCGATAAACGCCACGGACTCCTCGACCGATTGGATCGGCGGATCGTCGAAGCGCTGAACGATGGGATCGCCGCGGAATACGAGCACGTCGGCGGCGTCGCCGGCGCGCAGCCCGCGTAGGCGGAGGCGGAGGCGGTCAGTGGTGAGGGTCGGTGTGTGGATGGCGCATCAACTTCGCTGCGGCGCAGACATCAGGTGGATTGTATCGTCGCCGACGCCAGGGCCGCATGCTAGAATGCCGCATGTCCACCCCGGCCACCCTTCGTGCCTGCTGGCACCCCGTCGTATACGCACATGACCTGACCGATCGTCCGTTGGCCGTCAAGCTGTTGGGCCAGTATCTTGTGGTCTGGCGCACGGCCTCGGGCGCAGCCCAGGCGATGGACGATCTGTGCATTCATCGTGGCACGGCCCTGTCACTCGGCGAGGTCAAGGGCGACGAGATCATGTGCCCGTACCATGGCTGGCGCTACAACACTGACGGGGCCTGCACGCTGATCCCGCAGAGCCGGTTCGACTCGATCCCGACCAAGGCGCGCGTGACCGCCTATCGCTGCCGGGAGCGGTACGGCCTGATCTGGGTCGCGCTCGCGGAACCGCAGCATCCGTTGCCGGAAGTGCCCGAGCTCGAGAGCGACGCCTGGAAGGTGGTCAACACCGGCCCGTTTGCGTGGAACGCCGACGCTTCGCGCCAGCTCGAAAACTTCACGGATTTCGGCCATTTCCCCTGGGTTCACCCGGGTCTGCTTGGCGATGTGTCTCGGCCGGAAGTGCCCGAGCATACCGTCACCACCCAGGGCCACATCCTGCACTACACCATCGTCCGGCCCGAGGCCGCCAACACCGAGGAGTTCCCGGTCTTCGCCAACGAAGAAAAGCAACAGCCGCTGCGCCGAAGCCGGTACGAAGTGCATCTGCCCTACACGATCGTGCTGCGCCTGGGCTGGGGCGCCGACAAGGGCATGGTGTACTTCTTCGTCTCGCAGCCCGTTGCGCCCGAGCGCTGCATCGGCTACTGCATCATCGCCCGCAACTACGATTTCGAGCAGCCTGACCGCGTCCTGCAGAGCTTTGAGGACGTCATCTTCAATCAGGATCAACGCATCGTCGAATCACAGCGCCCTGAGATGGTGCCGTTTGACCTGGCAGCCGAGCTGCACCTGAAATTCGACGCCGTGGCCGTGGCCTATCGGCGCGCGATGGCGGCCAACGGATACGCGGAGCGCGAAGCGTAGAGCGAACGCTACCGAGCCAGATCGCGGCAGCCTTTGCTCCATACGGTGTGCCTGACCGCATTGTCAGGCCCGGATTCTGACCGCGGATAACCCGGATTGCGAGGAAAGAAGCGGGACCCTTGCCGGCCGGGCTCCACTGTTCAAATCCGCCGAACCCACGTACTCCGCGGCAAAAAAGGCCGCCGACAGCACAGGCTCGCATACGCCACGGTCTCCGCTTTTCGCTCCAAGCCGCCCTGGGTTATCATCAAACGATGCGTCTCTTTTTGCTGGGTTACCCGCTCGGGCACTCGTTGTCACCGGCGATGCATAACGCAGCGCTGGCCGAGGTCGGCCTGGCCGACTGGCATTACAACATCCGACCGGTGCGTACCGAAGACCTCGGGTTCGTGTTGGCCGACGTCCGCAGGCCGGACGTCGCCGGTGCGAATGTCACGGTGCCGCACAAACAGGCCGTCATCCCGTATCTCGACGGCCTGACGCCGACCGCGCTGGCGATGGGCGCCGTCAATACGCTCGTCAAAGAGGGCGGGCGCCTGATCGGCCACAATACCGACGCCGCCGGGCTGCTGGCCGACCTGGCCCTGCACGGAGCACGTTTGACCGGCGCGCGGGTGCTGGTGCTTGGCGCTGGGGGCTCGGCGCGCGCGGCTGTGGCCGGCTGTCTGGGCGTCGGCGCGCAGGTGCGCGTGATCGCGCGCCGACCCGAGCAGGCCGAAGACCTGCGCACGCTGGGGTCGATCGAGGTCTTCCCATGGACGCCGATTGGCTTCATCGAGGCCAGCGACGACGTCGCGGTCGTGCTCAATACCACGCCGCTGGGCATGCACCCGAACGTCGACGCCAGCCCGTGGCTCGAGGGCACGCCCTGGCCGGTGGCGAGCCTGGTCTACGACCTGGTGTATAACCCGGCCGAGACGCTGTTTGTGCGCCAGGCGCGCGAACACGACCTAAACGCCACGACCGGGCTGGGCATGCTGGTCGAACAGGGTGCCCTGGCCTTCGAGTTGTGGACCGGCAAACCGGCACCGCGCGCGGTCATGCGCGCCGCGGCCGAAACGAAACTGGCCGGCGCGGCCTGACGCGCAACGAACGGATCATATGCCACTCCGATTTCTCACAGCAGGTGAATCGCACGGCCCGGCCGAGCTCGTGATCGTCGAGGGGCTCCCGGCCGGTCTGCCGCTCGGCGCCGACGACATCAACCCCGACCTGGCCCGACGGCAGGGCCTTAACGCCGGCGGCAGGCCGTATCCCGGCGCCAGCCCGCGCATGAAGCTCGAGCGCGATGAGGCGTTATTGCTCAGCGGCGTGATGGCCGGAGTGACGATCGGGGCGCCGATCGCGATCCAGGTCGCCAACCGCGATCATGACAAGTGGAAGGGCAAGTCCGTCGCGCCGATGACGGTGCCGCGCCCCGGCCACGCGGATTTGACCGGCGCCGTCAAGTACGCGCATCGTGACCTTCGTATGAGCCTCGAGCGCGCGTCGGCGCGCGAAACCACGGCCCGCGTCGCCGCCGGCGCGACCGCGCGCAAGCTGCTGGCCGCCTTTGGCGTGCGCGTCGGCAGCTATGTCGTGCAGATCGGGTCCGTGCGCGCCGACCTGAGCACGCTCACGCTCGCGGAGCGGCTGCTCGGGGCGGCGATGTCCGACGTGCAGTGCCCGGACCCGGCCGCGAGCGCCGCGATGGTCGCGCACATCCAACAGGCCATGCAAAACCGTGACACCCTCGGTGGCGTCTTCGAGGTCGTGGCGCTGGGCCTGCCGCCCGGCCTGGGCAGCCACGTCCATTGGGATCGGCGTCTGACCGGCCGACTGGCGCAGGCCATGCTCAGTATCCACGCCATGAAGGGCGTCGAGATCGGCGACGCCTTTGACAACGCCGCGAAGCCCGGCACGCAGGTACAGGACGCGATCTACCGGGCCGCCGATCAGGCCCTGACGCGCTCGACCAATCGCGCGGGCGGGCTCGAGGGCGGGATCACGACCGGCGAGCCGATCGTGTTGCGCGTCGCCATGAAGCCGATCGCGACCACGCTGACGCCGATCGCCTCGGTCGATCTGGCGAGCGGAGAGCCGCGCCCGATCGAGTACGAACGGTCCGACTTCTGCCCCGTGCCGCGGGCCGGCGTGATCGGCGAGGCCATGGCCTGTCTGGTGCTGGCCGACGCCCTGCTCGAAAAACTTGGCGGCGACTCGCTCCAGGAGATGCTGCCGCGCTTCGAGAGCCTGAAACGCGCCCGGCTCGACGACTTCGACCTCGATAACACGCCGACAATCTTCTGGCCCTGATTCTCATGGCGAACCTCAATGTGATCCTGGTTGGTCCGCCCGGGGCGGGCAAGACGAGCGTTGGCAAGGCCCTGGCCGCGCGATTGGGCTGGCCCTTTGTCGACGTCGATACTCTGATCGCGACCCGGGCCGGAAAGCCGATCCCGGCGATTTTTGCCGAGGACGGGGAGGCCGCGTTCCGCGGCTACGAGCAGGAGCAGATTGCCCTGGTCGCGGCTCGCGGCGGGCACGTCATCGCGCCGGGTGGCGGAGCGCTGCTCAACGCCGTGAACCGGGCGACGTTGGAGCGGGGCGGGGTGCTACTTTGTCTGAGGGCGCGCCCGGAGGTTTTGCTCAGTCGGGTGGCGGGCTCGGATCGGCCGCTGCTGCAGGGCGACCCGGCTGCGCGGCTTGCGGCGTTGTTAGCGGAACGCGCGCCGCTGTACGACTCCATCGTCGAGCAGGTCGATACCTCCGACCTCAAGGTGGCCGCCGTCGCGGACCTGATCGCCGGGCGGCTGGCCGCGCGGGATCTCCGCATTACGGCCCCGGGCTTCGAGCACACAGTCGCGCTCGGCTATGGCCTGCTGGGCGATCTGACGCCCTTGCTCGCCGATCGTGGGCTGGGTCGGCCGGCTGCCCTGGTGTGCGACGATGTCGTCGCCGCGCAGCCCTGGCTGAGAGCCGTTGATGCGCCGCGGGTCATCGTGCCGACCGGGGAACAGCACAAGACCCTTGACACGATCCGGCTCATGTACGAGCGCTTTCTTGAGCTCGGCCTCGATCGCGGCAGCCTGGTAGTCGCGGTCGGCGGCGGCGTGGTCGGCGACATGACCGGCTTCGCGGCGGCCACGTTCATGCGTGGTGTGCGTTGGGTGAACGTGCCGACGACGTTGCTCGCCATGGTCGATGCCAGCCTGGGCGGCAAGACCGGCGTGGACCTGCCGCAGGGCAAGAACCTGGTCGGGGCCTTTCATCCACCGTCCCTGATCGTATCGGATCCGCTCACCCTCAACACCCTGCCGGAGGCCGAGCGTCGGGCCGGCCTGGCCGAGGCGATCAAACACGGCGTGATCGCCGACCCCGAGCTGTGGCGACAGTATGTCGAGCGCCCGATGTTGGGTGGCGTCGATCAACTCGAGCGCGCCATAGCCGTCAAGGTGCAGGTCGTGTCAGAGGATCCGTATGAGCGGGGCCGCCGCGCGACCCTTAACCTCGGGCACACCATCGGCCATGGAGTCGAGTCCGCCTCGGGGTACCGACTGCGGCATGGCGAGGCGATCGCGGTCGGGTTGGTGGCCGAGGCGCGACTCGCGGTCGCGTTGGGCCTGGCGGAGGCCGGGCTGGGCGAGGCCCTGGGCGGGGTGTTGGCGCGGGCGGGTCTGCCGGTCGCGGCACCGGGGCTGGACCCGGAGGACGTGCGTCTGGCGATGAGCAGCGACAAGAAGAAGACTGGCGGGCGGCTTAAGTTCGCGTTGCCGGCCGCGATCGGCGACGTGCGCTGGGGCATCGAAGTGCCTGACGCGCTGCTCGCGGCCGAGCTGCGGCATTTGACGCAGCCATGACCCTAAGCCCGTTGGTTAGAATTTTTACCTGTTTTTTTTGAATATGGTTTTTGGATGGCCCGAAAGCAAGCGATTCACGGGTGGACCTGACAGGTCGAAGGTTAGAATCCACCCGCCGGAGGACCGAAGACATGCCAAAACAACGCCGCGCCACAGCTCGATTGACGCACGCCATCCTGGTGCTGCATGGGCCCAACCTCAACCTGCTCGGCACCCGCGAGCCGGAGGTCTACGGGCACACCACCCTGGCCGACATCGACGCCGCGCTCAGGGCTGAGGGCGAGCGCCAGGGCGCCGAGGTCCGCACTTACCAGAGCAACCACGAGGGCGCGCTGATCGATGCCCTGCACGACGCCCGCCGCTGGGCTATGGGTGTGCTCATCAACCCGGCCGGGTACACGCACACGTCGGTGGCCCTGCGCGATGCGATCGCGGCGATCGGGCTGCCGACGGTCGAGGTGCATCTCTCCAACACCGATGCCCGCGAAGAATTTCGGCATCGTTCGATCACGGCGCCGGTCTGTGTCGGCTCGATTCGGGGATTCGGTTGGCACTCGTATCTGCTGGGGTTGCAGGCGTTGCTGGAGATCACTCGCCGCCCGCGGGAAGCGTGAACCAGAAGGTGCTGCCGACGCCGTAGGTCGACTCGACCCCCATCTCGCCGCCCAGCAGTTCGACGATCTTGCGCGCCAGCGACAGGCCCAGCCCCGTGCCCGACGCGGAGCCCTCGGATTCCGGCACCCGATAGAACTTTTGGAAGAGGTTGTTGAGCGAATCCGGCGGGATGCCGCGCCCGGTATCGGTGACGGCGATTCGGTACAGCCCCTCGGGCGTGGTCCCGGCCGACAGTGTGATCCGGCCCTCGTCGCGGTTGTACTTGACGGCGTTGGTCAGCAGGTTGAGCACGACCTGCTTGATCTTGGCCCGGTCGGTCACCACCAGGCTGACGTCGGGCGCCAGTCGCAGCTCGAGGCCGAGCGCGCGCGCCTGGGCCTGGTGACGGACCACCTCGAGGCTCTCGGCCAACAGTTCGGGCAGGGCGAAGGGCTCGCGCTTGAACTGGATCCGTCCCGATTCCAGTCGTGAGATATCCAGGAACTCGGTCGTCAGCGTGCTCAGGCGCTCGGTCTCGCGTTGGATGGTCTTGATCAGCTCGGTGCGCTTCTCTTCCGTGATGTTGCGCATGAGCAGGTGGGTCGTGGCCAGGATAGCGCCAAGCGGCGTGCGCAGCTCATGGACCAGCTCCGAGATCTGGTCGGATTGCTGGAACAGGCGGGCGTTGACGATGGCGATGGCGGCCTGATCGGCCAGGGCCTGCAGGGTGGCGGTGTCGCCTTCGTCGAAGGTGCCGTCGACCTTGTTCAGGCATTGCACCACGCCGATCGCCTTGTTGCGGTGGATCAGCGGCACGCCCATGATCGAGCGGGTGACGAAGGCCGTTTTGTCGTCGACCTTGCGGTGCCAGCGCGTGTCGATGCTGGTGTCGGGCACGATCACGGGCTCGCGGTGGGTGAAGATCCAGCCGGCGATGCTGCCATTGATCGGCACGACCAGCCCGGCCATCTGCGACGACTCCATGTTGGTCGCCGCCTCAAAGCGCAGCTCGCCCGACTGCGTGTCGGCCAACATGATCGACGCGGCCTCGGCCCCGATCAGCTCGCGGGCCGCGTTGATGATGTTGCGCAACAGCAAAGCCTGCTCGAGGGTCGAGGCAAGCGTGCGATTGATTTCCAACAGGCGCTCGAGGCGCGTCTGCTGGACCGGGTAGTGGGGCGGAGCCATCATGAACGGATCAGCGTGGCCGGCGCATTCCTTCTGTCAAGCCTCACCCATGGTACCGAAAAGTGCTGGGCGCGTGCGTTTGGGACAGTTGTGATCGGTTGACAAAAGGTGCGTGCGGCCCCAAAGGCCTCCGGCTCGGCGCCAGGATCCATTGAAACCGGTTTCAGGGGGCAGAATCCGCCAGACCGAGACGTACCAGGAGGGGCTGGACGAAGTTCCGAAGTTGGTGAGCCGCGGCGCTGGTCGGTTGGCGACTGACGACCGGCTCGGGGTCACTCCCGGCGAGCAGGGCCGCCAGGTCAAGGCTGAGCTCATGGGCCGGGTCCATGACCGGCTCGAAGGGCGGAAGGACATAGACCAGATGCGCGCGGGCCGAATCGAGACCCAACTCGCCCAGCGCCTCGATCAGGCCAACGGCCCGGGCGGCTCCGGCTCTGCGGTCTTCGGCCACGATCAGAGCCAGATCGAGCCGCGGGGCGAGGCGCGCGACGTTGGGGTCGCAGTCGGTGCCCAAATCCAACACGGTCAGCGGGGCGAGATGACGCAGCTGGCTCAGCACGGCCTCGGCCTGAAGTGTATGGGCCTTCAGCTCGGCCTCGCGCGGGGAATTGGCCGAGCCCAGAGCCAGCAGGCCGGTGGCGTCCTCGTAGAGCTCGGCCTGCACCTCTTCGCGCGTGATCTCCGGGACCGGGCGGCGCAACAGCGCGCCCAGGCCCCCGCGAGTCGACAATCCCAGCAGAGCACTGGCTCCGATCGCGCCCGGCACGGCGTCGGCCACGATTACCGGTGCGATCCGCTCGCGCACGACGGCGGCGGTGTTGAGCGCCAGCCAACTCGCCAGCAGCGGCAGTCGGCTGGCAAACACGCCGATCACAAGCCCGGCCGGGGTCGCATCGGTGGGCTCCACGGCCCGCGCGAGCAAGGCCTGGACCCGGGCAACCAGCTCCCGCGGATGCGTGGGTTTGACCAGATAGTCGTCGGCGCCGGCGGCATAACCGGCGGCGCGCTCTTCGGCCGTGGCTTTGGCCGTGAACAGCAGGATGGGCAGCGCGGCGTTGTCGACGTCTTGCCGCAGGCGGCGCGTTACATCCAGGCCGTCCAGGTCGGGCATCATGATGTCGATGATGGCCAGGGCGGGACGCTCCGACGCGGCTTTCGCCACGGCCTGCCGACCATTATTGGCCGCGATGATGGTGAATCCTTGCCGCTCGAGGATCAGGCCGACGAGTTTGAGAGTCTCGAGATCGTCGTCGGCAATCAAGATTTTCGTGCCCATGTCTGCGCGAGTGTACTACGACGGGGACTCCACGGCAACCGCCATTCTGTTGGCTTTCGTAGAGATGACCGGTTGCGCGGCGCTTGGTCGCGCTTAGGCAGAGGCGGGGCGGGCGCCTCCCGCCGGTTATAATCTGCTCTACTCGGTCCCAAATCCACCCCCAACAACACACGGTTGACGTTCATGCGCATTGCGATGCTCTCTTATCACACCTGCCCCCTGGCGACCCTGGGCGGCAAGGACACCGGCGGCATGAACGTCTACGTCCGCGACCTGAGCCGCGAATTGGGTCGGCGCGGCCTGCACGTCGATGTCTTCACGCGCTCTCAGGACGAACACCAACCGCATGTCAAGGAGGACCTGGGGCACGGAAATCTGGTCGTGCACGTGCCCTCCGGGCCGGAGGTGCCGCTGCCCAAGGACGTGCTGTATCGCCACGTGCCGGAGTTCGTGGGCGGGATCCGCGAGTACGCGCGGGCCAACGGCCTGCATTACGACGTCGTTCATGCCCACTATTGGCTGTCGGGCGTCGCGGCCCTGAGCCTGCGCGAGGCCTGGGGGACGCCGGTGGTGCAGATGTTCCACACCCTCGGGATCATGAAAAACCGGATCGCGCAACGGCCCGATGAGCGCGAGCCCGACGTACGCGTCAAGATCGAGACCGAGCTGATGCATGCGGCCGACCGTCTGATCCTGGCCACCCCGGCCGAACAGGCCCAGCTGCAGTGGCTGTACCGGGTCGAGACCGCCAGCGCCGCCATCATCCCACCCGGTGTGGACCTCGACGTGTTTTATCCGCGCCCGGGTGGCGAGTCGAAGCGCGCTATCCACGCCCCGCAGGACACGTTTCTGCTGCTGTTTGTCGGGCGGATCGAGGCACTCAAGGGGATCGACACGCTGCTGCGCGCGGTCGCGGTGTTGCGCGCGCGTGGCGCCTGCGACTGTGGCCAACTCTCGCTCGCCATCATCGGCGGCGACCCCGACCTGCCTCCGGAGCGCCAGTCGGACGAGATGCGGCGGGTCATGGCCTTGCGGGACGAGCTCGGCCTGAGCGAATTAGTGGCGTTTCTGGGCAAGCAGGATCAGGATGCGTTGCCCGAGTACTACACGGCCGCCGATTGTGTCATCATGCCTTCGCACTACGAGTCTTTCGGCATGGTCGCGCTCGAGGCCATGGCTTGCGGCACGCCCGTGATCGCTTCTGAGGTCGGCGGCCTGGCCTTCCTGGTCCAGGACGGGGTCACCGGCTTTACGGTGCCCGATCAGGACCCGGAGGCATTGGCCGACCGGATCTGCGTGCTGATCAACGACCGCGACCTGCGCACCCATATGAGCGAACAGGCCCGCGCCCATGCCCAGAACTACGGCTGGTCGACCATCGCCGAACAGATCGTCTCGGTCTATCGCGGTTTGCTGGCTCGCGAGATCGAGTGATCGAGCGCGCGGCTGACGACCGGACAAACGACGCTTGACCGGTTTCGCTTTCCCAACCCTAGAGGAAACTTTCGTTGATCGCGAAGAGCGCGCAGCGATAAGAGATATAGGATGTCAGCTCGACCAGCGAGGCCTCGCG
>JAEURK010000368.1 GCA_016789175.1 Anaerolineales bacterium | reverse complement strand
AGGCGATCGCCGCGTAGACGATCAAGCCGCCGATGAACAGGCCGATCAGCAGATAGAGCTTGGTGCCGACCTTGAGATTGTTCAACATATTCGTTCTCCTCATGCAACCCGCAGCGGCTCCGGACTGTGCCTCAACTCGGTGACCGTTGACGGAAGAAAGTACCTGTCGAAATCCGCCGTTCAGCTCGTTCGGCCGAAGCGCGACGACGTCGAGCCGGCGGCCGCAGGCGCGGTAGTGCGCGCGGCGTTGGCCAGCTTGAGCTTGATCTCATTGAGCAGATCGTTGATGTCGATCGGCTTCGCCAGACAGGTGACGTTATAGGCCGAAGCCTGGGCCATATAGCCCTGGCCGGTGTATCCGGTGAGGCCCAGGATCGGGATCTTGGGCGTGATCTTGCGCAGCACCTGGATGGTCTGCACGCCGTTCATGCCCGGCATCATCATGTCGAGCAGATACAGGTCGTAGCCGCCGTCGGCGGCCGCGATCACGGCCTCGGCCCCGGTGCCCACCGCGGTCACGCGGTATCCGGCGGTCTCCAGCTCGCCTTGCAACAGGGCGCGCACATCGCGTTCATCATCGGCCAAGAGTATTTTCTGCATTGTGATCGTCCTCCTTGAGCGCGTGGCGCCCGAATATTACTGACCCAGGGAGCGGCCCTCTTCGAACCGCCCGACCGGCTCGGCGGTCGGCACGGCGACCGTTCGATCCTGGATGTACGACGGGAAGGCCAGGAAGAACGTCGTCCCGACGCCTTCGGTGCTCTCCAGCCAGATCCGCCCGCCATGGGCCTGCACGATGCCCTTGATGATGGACAGCCCCAGCCCGGTGCCCTTCCCCACTGGCTTCGTGGTGAAGAACGGGTTGAAGATCTTTGCGAGCGCCGCCTGCGGGATGCCCTGGCCGGTGTCGGCCACTTCCAGAAACACGCCGCCATCCTCGGCCAGGCGGGTGCGGATGGTGATCCGGCCGCCGTCCGGCATGGCGTCACGGGCGTTGGTCAACAGGTTGATGAGCACCTGCGCGATCTGGTTGCGATCGCACAGAGTTGGCGGCATCAACTCGAATAACGCGGTTTGAATGTCGATGTTCGACCATGACCGCAACTGGTGCTCGGTCAGCAGCAAAGCATCGCGGATCACGACGTTCAGATCGAGTGGCTCCATCGTGCCGCCGGCGGAGTGCGCGTACGTGCGCAGCGCGCGGGCGATCTCGGCGCAACGCCAGGCGTTGCGGTTGATCGTCTCCAGGCTGGTTTGCAGCCGCTCGTCGGTGAGCGTGCCGCGTTCGCGCGCCTTGAGCAGGCTCTGGCTCATCCCGGTAATCACCTGCAGCGGCGAGTTCATCTCATGCGCCACACCCGCGGCCAGCGTGCCCAGGTCGGCCAATTTCTGCGAGGCCATGATCTTGACCTGGAGCTGTTTGAGCTCGGTCACATCGGTGAACATGGCGCGGACGCTGACGACGTCGCCGTTCAGGTCGCGCTCGGGTTGGGTCTTGAGCACCACCTGGATGCGTTCGCCGTCGCTACGCACCAACACACGTTCGGCCGTGAAGGCCTGATCGCGGCTGACGCGCCAGCCACCGATCAACGCCGCCTGCGACTCCTGGTCATAGAACACAGTAAGAGAGCGGCCAAGCACTTCTTCTTTGCGATAACCCAGAGCCGCCAGGAAGGCCTGGTTGACCTGTTCGATGATCGGCTCGCCGTCCTGGTCGCGCACCTGCAGATACATCACCGGCGCTTCCTCGAACAGGCGGCGGAAGCGGACCTGGCTGGCGCGCAGGTCGTCTTCGGCCTTTTTGCGTAGAGTGATGTCGCGCAACACATGCACGCGCCGCACGCCGTCGATGTCGCTGGGGAGCTCGTAGATGCTATGCCGATACCAACCGGTCAATTGCGGGAACTGCGTATCCACCGGTTCGTGCTCGGTCGGAGTTATATCCTCGGGCTGTTCGCCCCACAGCAGTTCCTTGAGAGACCGGCCCAGCAACTCGTTGAACGTCAACTCAAGGCGGGTGAGTGCCGAGCGGTTGCAGCGCACTACCTGGCCGAGATCGTCGGTCAGCAAGATCAGGTCATTGACGGCATCGAACGTGGCTTCCCATTCGCGTTTGGCGCGCCGGATCTTGCGCTCGACTTCGAGGGCGCGGATCAACGTGTTGACGCGATTGCGCAGGCTGCGCGGCCGCACCGGTTTGGTGATGTGATCGGTCGCGCCGACCTCAAACGCCCGGTCGATCGACTCGTCGTCCTCGACCCCTGTGATCATCAGGATCGGGATCTGCTCGAGACCGGGCATCTGGCGCAGGCGACGGCAGCATTCGTACCCGTCCATGGTCGGCATCAGGGCATCCAGCAGCACCACGTCCGGTGGACGCATCGCAGCCAGGCCGAGGGCCTCCCGGCCGTCGCCGGCCTCGAGCACACGAAACCGGCCCGGATCCAATGCCGCGGCGGCGATGCGACGCATCAGTCGGTCATCGTCGACGATCAGCACAAGGGAACGTTGATCCATGCAGTCATCCCTATCCAAACGCCACTCCGGGCGCGCAACACCAACGGTATCCTAACGCCCGGCCGGTCTTGTGTCGGTAAACCCACACTGAAAACGGCCGTAAAAACGAGTAAAGCCGTCGTCAGCCGATCGCGGCCAGTACGCCGGAGGCGACCCCGACGTCGACAGTCGCCTCAGCGCCGCTCACCGCAGCCGAGGTCTCCATCTTGAATTCACGGACTAACGCGCGCAGGTTCTGAGCCATGACATCGAGCACGTTGGCGTCGTCGACGGCGTTCTGCACATCGTTGGCGATGCCCAGCACGATCGACTGGAACTCGCCGGTCGTCGCTGAGGTCTCGTGACTGATGGTGGCGATGTTGCCGACGGCCTCGGTCACTTCCTGCGCGCCGGCGTTCATCTCTTCGGTGGTCGCCGTGTTTTCCTCCACCACAGCGCTGACGCTTTCCATGGTTTCGGCCAACTGCCCGGACGAGCGGGTGATCTCGAGCGCCGCTTCGGCGATCTGCTCGACCTGCTGATGAACATCATCGGCCGCGGCCATGATCGCGTTGAGGGCCGCAATGTTGCCCTGCGCGCCCGCGCTGACCGTCGCGACCTCAGCCGTGGTGTCGTTCATCGAACGCGCGGCCTGATCGACAGTCGCCCGGATCTCACGGATCAGACCGTTGATCTCGCGCGTGGCCTGGCTCGAGCGCTCGGCCAGCTTGCGCACTTCGTCAGCCACCACCGCGAAACCGCGGCCGTGCTCGCCGGCGCGGGCCGCCTCGATCGCGGCATTGAGCGCCAGCAGGTTGGTCTGCGATGCGATCTCGTCGATGGTCTCGAGGATGGCGCCGATCTGGACCGAACGCTCGCCCATTGCGCGCACCTTTTCGGCGGTGTCGGCCACTTGGGCCTGGACCCGGATCAGGCCGTCGGAGTTCTCCTGAACTCGGGTCGAGCCGTTGCGCGCAACGTCGGCGGCCTCAGCCGAGCGGGCCGCGCCGCGCTGCGCGTTGGTGGATACCGTCTGGATCGCGGTCGTGATCGCGGCGGTTAAGGTGGCGGCACGCGAGATCGACGCCGCCTGATCCTGGGCACCCTGGGCTACGCCTTCGATCGCGCGCTGCAGACCATCGACGTTGTCACGCACCTTGGCGGCTGTCGCGGCCTGCTGGGTCGCGCCGTCGGTCACCTCGGAGACGCCGGCCACGATCAGGTGGGCCGAGTCGGTCGCAGCGCCGAGCCCCGTCAGGATGCGCTCGGAGGCGCTGCCCACCCCCTCGGCGCTCATTTGCAGCTGGCTGACCATCGACCGCAGGCCGTTCGACATCTGCGCGAAGGCCTGGCCGAGCTCATCCCGGTCTGATTGCGCCACCACGGTTCGGCTCAGATCGCCGGAAGCCATCGCCCGCGCCTGCCCCGCCACGTCGCGCAGGTAAGCGATCATGCCGTTGACCTGAGAGGCCATCATGCCAACCTCATCCGAGCGGTCGATGAGGATCTCTTGATCCAATTCGCCGCGCGAGACACCGGCCGCCGCAGCAGCCACCGTGTTCATGTCTCCGGAGAGCTGTCCGGCGATCAGGGTCACAAGCCCGGTCACGATCACCGCCAGGCCGAGCGCCAGGGCTACGGTCGTGCCGTGTTCCTTCAACAACTCGGCCGCGAGGCCACCCGTATTCTCTGCCACGCCGATGTACAGATCGCGCGGCTCATAGTGGGCAAGGTAGATGTCATAGACCACCGGCCCAGCCTCTGTTTCGAGCCTGATCCCGCTCACCCAGCCCGATTTCAAGTCCAGTAATTCCTGAACATAGGCCCGCCCTGCCTCGTCCCGGAGTTCACGCCCATCCTGACCCGGCGCCGCCGTCGGATGGTCGAGCACTGTGCCCTGGCCGTCGAACAGCAGAAAGTCATGCAAGCCGGAACTATCCAGCAGCCCCAGCGCCTCGCTCAGGCGGGCGGTGCTGGCAGCCTCGGAAACCGCCGTGCCGATCATGCCGATCACGGCGCCTCTTTCATCTCGGATCGGGGTGTATGTCGCAACATACCACTCAGACACGACCAGCGACCGACCGCTATACGCCTCGCCCGCCAGGATCTTGACGGCCACCGGGCTGCTGTTCGGCACCAACGTCCACAGGGTGCGTTCGCCGTCCTTGCCGCGAACCGTGGTCGTGATCCGAACCAGGCCCTGCGGAACCCGAACAAAGACCGACTGCACGCCGCCCACACGCTTTTGCACACTATCGATGAAGCCGTGCTCGCCTGTGAGCGTTTCATCGCCCAGGCGCCAGATCGGCAGATCGAGCACCACCATCGCGCCGGTCGCGGGGTCGGCGACTCCGACACGATGCACCTCATCGGGCGAGATCGTCAAAGGCTCAACGGCAAAGCGCCATGCCAGAACGGCATGCATAGATTGCAGTTGCTCCTTGAGCTGCGTGAACTGGTCTTCAGCCAGACGGGAACCGGTGGTCGCCAGGATCTCGCTGTCTCGGTGTCGCTCGGTCAGAACCCGGCTATAGGTTGCGGCCACGACGTAGCTCGTCAGGAGCGCCAAGCCAATCACCATCGGTGGGAGCAGCCGCATCGTCAACTCGAAGCGCAGCGAGTTCTTGATGTGCTCCGGCAGCGGTACCCGGCGCAAGAGGCTGCGCTCCAGTTGCCAGAATCGATGCTGAAGCCGTGATCGTGCGTGCTTGACGGAAACCATAGTGCTCCCTGGCGCGCGACAGAGTTTGCGACGCGTGCCACCCTGCTTCAAAGTCGCCGGCCCATCGGCATGCGGGAATAACAAAATCGCCGCGACATAGCCGGGCTCCATAAACAGGCTAATTCGCGAATCGAACGCCGTCAGTAAATGGGTGCTTAATTGGTGGTGAACGCCCGCTAAATCGCGGCGGCGCCTTATGGTTTCGGCGCAGGGTACCGGTAGCACAAATCGCCGGCATCGGGCATACTGCGCACAAGGAAATCTCTGTCATGCGTCTCTCACGTCTCTTCGCCACGACCCTGCGCCAGCCGCCAACCGAAGCGGAATCCAAGAGCCATCAGCTGTTGTTGCGAGCCGGCTACATGCGCCCGCTGGCAGCCGGTTTGTTCAGCCTGTTGCCGCTCGGGCAACGGGTCGCAGCCAAAGTCGAGGCCATCATCCGATCCGAGATCGATGCGATCGGCGGGCAAGAGATGAAGATGCCGGTCGTCCATCCGGCCGAGCTCTGGCGCGAGAGCGGGCGCTATGACGCCATCGGCGATGAGCTGGGGCGCTTCACCGACCGCAACGGCCGCGACATGGTCCTGGCGATGACACACGAGGAGGTCGTGACCGACCTGGCCCGCCGCGAGATCAAGTCGTACCGGCAGCTACCCCAGCTGATCTATCACTTTCAGACCAAGTGGCGCGACGACCCGCGCCCGCGGGCCGGGCTGATCCGTGTGCGCGAGTTCACGATGAAGGACAGCTACAGCCTCGACGCTTCCTGGGAAGGACTGGCCAAACAATACGACGCGCACTTCGCAGCCTATGAGCGCATCTACAGCCGCTGCGAGCTGCCAGTCGTGGCCGTTAAATCAGATACGGGCATGATGGGCGGCAAGGAAGCCCACGAGTTCATGGTGCTCACCCCGATCGGCGAGGACACGCTGATCTTGTGCTCGGCCTGCGGCTACACGGCCAACCGACAGGTCGCGCGGCTGCGCAAGCCGACGGCACCGACG
>JAEURK010000346.1 GCA_016789175.1 Anaerolineales bacterium | reverse complement strand
ACCCGCCAGCTCACCACCGGCCCCGAGTATGAAGGGCATCCGTCTTGGAGCCCCGACGACCAGTGGGTGGTCTTCGAGCAGTACCGCGACAACAACCTTGATATCCGCCTGCTCAACATCCGCAGCGGCGAAAGCCACTTCCTTACCGCGGACCCAGGCGGCGACTACGAACCGACCTGGTCCCCGGATGGCCGCACGATCGCGTACGTGTCGACCCGCTCGGGCAAACCCGAGCTCTGGCTGCGATCGCTCGACAAACCCTACGAAAGCGATGCGCTCCAACTCACCAGCGACGGCGCGATCCATCCGGCCTGGCCGGCATTCAGCCCGGAGGGCGGTCGTCTGCTGTTCACGGATACGGCCTCGGCCTTGAACCAGGCGTTCGTGCTGCACCTCGACGCGCTCGACGCTCCGGCGCTCGAGGCCGGCCAGGGCGATTCGCTCACCTGGGCCGGGGCCGAAGACGGCTTCATCGGGATCCTGCACAGCGAAGACGGCACCGACACGCTGGCCTGGGCCGCCGTCGGACATCCTGGCGAAGCCCGCATCCTGTATCGCTCGGCGGCCGGCCGGATTGACTCCGCGACCTGGGCGCCGACCTCGCTCCCCGACCCGCTCCCGGGCGCGCTCGCGACCGTGCCGCAGGCGGCCGACGCGGCCCCGTACCGGGCCGCGATCAGCCAGCCCTTGGCCGGCGACCCCTCGGTCGCGCTGGTTCAGGTCCCGGGCGTGCGCGTCGCAGATCCGCGGCTGTCGGACAAGGTGGATGAAAGTTTCCTGGCGCTCAGCGACGCCATTGGCCAGAAGGCCGGCTGGAAATTCCTGGAGACGGTCGACAACATGCTGCTCGCGCCGCGCGCGCCGGCGCCGCCGTCGGTGGACCCCGACACCTTCCTCAAGGCCGGGCGCGGCTTCGACGTGATCCAGGCCGCCAATCAGGCCGGCTGGGTGGTGGTCACCCGCGAAGATCGCGGCTACCGCACGTACTGGCGCGTCTGGGTGCGGGCCTATCAGCAGGACGGCACCATGGGTGAGCCGTTGCGGGCGATGCCCTGGGACTTCAACGCCCGCTATTCTGGACGCCCGGCCCCGTATGACGCCGGCGGTGAATACCTCGGCGGCATCCCAACCGGATACTTTGTCGACTTCACGGCCCTGGCCGAGACTTATGGCTGGACCCGCGTGCCCGCCCAAAACAACTGGCGCTCGTTCTTCGACGGCATCCAGTACTGGCGCTTCGAGCATCGCGGCGATTTGAGCTGGTCGGAAGCCATGCGCGAGATCTACCTGGGCGACCAATTCGCGACATTCACACCCGTGCCCTCACCGACGCCAACCGCCAGCGAGACCGTCGAGCCGACCAAGACGCCGCGCCCGACCCGCACGCCGACGATCACGCGCACACCGACACTCACACGGACTCCGACGATCACGCGGACTCCGACCATCACACGCACGCCGACACTGACGCCGGAAACAGGGACGGCCACACCATGACCGGACACCCTCTCACGCGACTGCTACGCGCCGCCGCCACCCTTGTGCTGCCGACGGCCATCATCACGGGCTGTGCCACCGACGGCGGTGCGAGCCTGTATGCCCCGGCCGCCGGCGCGCCGGGCAGCCTGGTGCAGATGCAGGCCGCACCCCTGGCGACTTACACGCCCTTCGTCGGACTGGCCGCGGCCCAGAGCATCGTCCCGACCGAGGCCGAGCTCCAGCCCGCGGCCCAGCCGACGCGGGTCAACCAGCCGTTGGTGATGCCGCAAATGCCGCGGGTGCAACCGCAGAGCTTCATCTTCCCGTCGCCCGTGGCCTTTGCCACGCCGGTCAACTGGCGTCCGCCGCTCGAGCCCGTGCCGCTGGCATCCCGACCGCAGGATCACTTCTGGATGATCCGGCCGGTCGCGTCCGACAGCGTCAACTGGCCGCTGGGCACGTACCGCTACGGGTCGACCTACTTCGGCGCGATGAACATCCACGCCGGCATCGATGTCGACGCCCCGCCCGGGACACCGATCGTCGCGGCCGGACCCGGCACCGTGATCTGGGCCGGCTGGGGGTTATTCAGCTTCGACTCAACCAACGAGAAGGACCCGTACGGCATCGCCGTCGCGATCCGTCACGACTTCGGCTACGAGAACCAGCCGGTGTTCACGCTGTATGCGCACATGGAAGCGCACAACGTCGGCTTCATCGGACAGCACGTAGAGACCGGCGATGTGCTCGGCTGGGTCGGCAGCACCGGCAACTCGACCGGCCCGCACGTGCATTTCGAGGTCCGGGTCGGGCGCAACGACTACTACAGCACACGCAACCCTGAGCTGTGGATCGCGCCCTATTCGGGCTGGGGCATCCTGACCGGCCGCCTGGTCGACGTCAACGGTCGCGTGATCAACAACACGCCGATCGAGATCTACAACGAACAGGGCGATTGGGTCTATACCGTCTACACCTACGCCGAACGCGTGGTGCGCGCCGACGACTCGATTCGCGAGAACTTCGCCATCTCGGATCTCCCGGCCGGCCGCTACTACCTGCGCGCGCTGGTCGGCGCCGACATCCCGGCCCCGCAGCCGTCGCTCAACCCATCGATCGACCCGAGCCCGACGCCGCTGCTGCCGCACCCGAGCGACCCGCTCGAAGGCGCGGCGGCCGTGCCGGTCGTCACGCCCTTGCCGCTGCCCACGGCGACGCCCGTGGCCCCACCGCCCGACGGCTCCGAGCAGAAGCCGATCACCGAATTGACCGGCGTGGTCGACGTCGTCTCGGGCCAGACGACCTACGTCGTCCTGCGCGTCGGCGAGACTGTGGCCGTAGCCGTCGACGCCAACCCGGTCGCGACGATGACCAGCCCGGCGCCGTACAAACCATAGAGCGTAGAGCGAGGAGCGAACGCTACCGCGCCCTCGCACCTTGGCCCTCGCGCCTTGCGTCCTAACCACGGCTGTGCGATCATCCGCGCATGCCGATCCACACCCTGGACAACAACTACTGGGTCCTCGAGACCGATCACACCGCCTATGCCCTCGGCGTCAACACCGCGGGCGCCCTGGTCCACGCCTACTGGGGCGAACGACTGCCCGCCCCGACCGACTATCCGGCTGCGCCGGACGCCATTTTCCATGCCTCTTTCACCGGGGCCGGACACATGTGGCCCGAGGAATACGCCGGGTTGACCGGGCTGAAGTACGTCGAGCCGGCCTTGAGCGTGTCGTTCGCGGACGGCGTGCGCGATCTGGTGCTCCAGGTGGTCGGGGGCGCGGTTGCGGGCGACACGCTCGTGGTCACCTTGCGCGATGCCCACTACCCGCTCCGGGTCGAGCTGCACTACAGGGCCTACGCGGCCCACGACCTGATCGAACGTTGGGCGGTCGTGCACAACGACGGCGCGCCCATCACCCTCGAGCGCGTGTTCTCAGCGCAGTGGCAGATGCCCATCGGAAGGTCGTACCGGCTCAGCTATCTGAGCGGGCGCTGGATCGACGAGTTCCAGCTGCACCGGCAGCCTCTGAGCCCCGGTGTGTTCGTGCGCGAGAGCCGACGGATCACGTCCAGCCACCACGCCAGCCCGTGGTTCGCGCTTGACGATCACGCCAGCGAGACGCATGGCGAGGTCTGGTTCGGCGCACTGGCCTGGAGCGGCAACTGGAAGCTGGCGGCCGAGGTGACCGATTTCGGTCGCACCCGGGTGAGCCTGGGTCTGAACGATTGGGATTTCGCCTGGCGGCTCGGGGCGGGTGAGCGCTTCACCACGCCCGCTTGTCTGGGCGGCTACACGCGGGATGGTTTCGGCGCGGCCAGCCGCCGGCTGCACGCTTATGTGCGCGACAACGTCTTGCCGCATGGCCGCCGCCCGCACAAGGTGCTCTACAACTCGTGGGAGGCCACGACCTTTAGCGTCGACGTCGAGTCACAGAGCAAGCTGGCGGAGCTCGCGGCCGAGATGGGCGCCGAGCTGTTCGTCATGGACGACGGCTGGTTTCAAGGCCGCACCAGCGACGACGCCGGCCTGGGCGATTGGTGGCCAGACCCCAAGAAGTTCCCAGATGGGCTGACGCCCCTGATCTCCCGCGTCAATGCGCTGGGCATGGACTTCGGGCTGTGGCTCGAGCCCGAGATGGTCAACCCCAACAGCGACCTGTACCGCGCCCACCCGGATTGGGTCATCCACTTCGCCACCCGGGCACGGACCGAGTCGCGCAACCAGCTGATCCTCAACCTGGCGCGCGTCGACGTGCAGGATTATCTGATCACCGCGATCGACGCGCTGCTGAGCGACCACAACATCACGTTCATCAAGTGGGACATGAACCGCAACGTCAGCGAGCCGGGTTGGCCGGGTGCGGGCGATCGTCAGCGCGAGATCTGGGTGCGCTACGTCGAGGGCCTGTATCGGGTCTGGGGCACGCTGCGCGAGCGGCATCCGAACGTGGTCTGGCAGTCGTGCTCGGGCGGTGGCGGTCGGGCGGACCTTGGGATCCTGCGGCTCGCCGACCAGGTCTGGGTCAGCGACAACACCGACGCGCTCTCGCGGCTGCAGATCCAGCACGGTTACTCGCAAATGCTGCCGGCCGACACCATGGAGGCCTGGGTCACCGACATCAACGCCGGACGCATCAGCCTCGACTTCCGGTTTCACGTCGCCATGCAGGGTGTGCTCGGCGTCGGCGGCAACCTTCTGCATTGGTCGCCGGCGGAGCGCGCGAAGGCCGCCCGGTTTGTGGCGCAGTACAAGGAGATCCGGCCGATCGTGCAGCATGGTGAGGTCTATCGACTGATCGGCCCCAACGACGGCTCGCCGTACGTGGTGACGCAATATGTGGGAGAGGATCGGCGCGAGGCCGTGATCTTCGCGTTCCGGCGCATCGGCGGCGGCGCCGACGCCATGCTCGACGGCTACCACGCCATCGACCCGAGCCAACCGGCTGCGATCCAGCTCCAGGGCCTCGACCCTGCTGCGCGCTACAAGATCACGGGTCAGGGCGCCGTGCGCTCCGGCCTGGCCTGGATGCGCGCCGGTCTCACCATCGCGCTCGGGCATCAGGAGAGCAAGATCCTACGCGTGCGACAGGTTGCTTAACGGCCTGTACAATTAGGCTGTACGCCGACTCTCCAACTATGTTAGCTTTGGGTCGGTCACCCGTTTGTGTTCGCCCAATCGGGACTGCATATCTTTCGCACGTGAGGTACAGCTCGTGTTTCCGTTTCGTCACTTGCGCTTGTTGCTCGCGCTCGCGTTCGTGCTCCAGTTGATTGCCCCGTTTGCCCCGCAGGCCATCGGCGCCGACGACACGCCGATCGTCTTCGGCAATGAACCCAACACCGCGCTCAGCCTGGCGACGGTCACGCCGAACGGCCGATACTGGTTGTTCTGCACAGCGCCGAACTCCGGCACCGGCCCGCGCACCTTGATCTCGGTTGACGCAGCGACGAAAGTCGGCGTCAAGCTTTTTGAAACGACCGAGTCGTTCTGCGCGAACTATCAAAGGGTGTTTGCGCCCGCCGACTTCCGAAACTACTTCTTCCTCGCCAGGTCAAGCAGCACAACTGGTTGGGAACTGAAGCGGGCGGCGCTCGACGGTTCCCAGCCGACGCAGTCGGTGAGCGGACAACCGCCAGCCGGTTACGAAGTGTTGGTCATCTATATGAGCCCCGACAAGCGCTGGATCGTGTACGACATCCGGCATATCGCGTCCGGCATGAACTACATCGAGCGCCAGCTCGGGCTCTACATCGTGCCAACGGACGGCTCCGCGCCGCCGCGGCAGTTACCGATCCAGCCGGCCGACCCGGCCAAATACGTGCTCGGTCAGGGATTCACGCCCGACAGCGCCACGTTTCTGTATGTGTCGGATCAGGACGGCGCGGCATACCAGTGGAACCTGTACGCGGTCGCCATCGACGGCCAATCGGCACCACGGCGGCTGACCCCTCAACCCTGTGCGGACTACGCGCTGTCCTATTACGAATGCCACGGGCTGATCACTCGCGACTTGCAGTTTTCGTACTTATCTCTGAACACAACCAACGCGACGGGCCTGTATCGAGTGCCGCTCAATAGCTCGGCGCCGACCTGGCAGTTCGTCCGGAACACCCGCGGGGAGCAACTGGTCCTCAACGACACCCGAATTCTGGCATACACCAATACCAACATCACGACCATGCCGGTCGATGGCAGCAGCGCGCCACAGGACGCGGTGGCGCCGTTGCCCGCCGGCGCGCAAGGCGCCTACAGGACGCCCGGAAGCGGGCCAACACCGGTGACGGCCTGTGCGGGAGCGTGCATGATCGTCCCTTGGGTCGGCGTCAGTACTAATTCGCAGTGGCTCTACCGGGTCGCGCTCGATGGGGCAACGCCGGCGCAACAGCTGGCTGCAGTGCCTGGCGCTGGCAATAGCGGCACCTACAGGATCACGTGGGTGGTTCTTTCGCGTGACGGGACGCGCGTGTTCTTCGAGGTTGGTAACGACAACAGCACGCTGGTTGAGCTGTATGTTGTGCCGGTCGACGGTTCCGCCTCGGCCCATCGTATCGCCAGCTGGGCTGCCACCCCTTCCCCCGGAATGATGCTCTGGGCGCCGCTCTCCGACGGGCGCTATGTGGCCGTGGTTGATTTGACGCTAGACCCGCACGTGCTTCAGGTGGTCGACTCGACCCTGGTCGACGGCCCGCGCCTGCCCGGGCCGTCGGTCGGCTTCCTCGGCCGAATAACCGCGGTGTCGCCGAACGGGCGCGAGATCATGGTTTCGGGTCTTGCCGGTTGGTTCCTGGTCGATGCTCTGACGCCGGTATTGCCCGAGCGGCTGCATCTGCCGAGCCTCCGACGGTGAGCCCGGAGTGCCCGGCACCGCCCGATCGATTGGCCGACTCGCGCCCGGCCGGGTCTAGCGCCCGCGTGCCAGGCCCAGCCGGGTCGGCGTATAGCCCGGGAAGACCTCGCTCAGACCGGGGTTGCCCAGGCGCGTCTCGACCAGCTCGGCCAACACGTCGCGATAGTCGGTCGTAAGGGCCAGATCGCCCGGGCCATAGAGCGCTTCGCCGGCCAGGGTGGGCCAGGTGCCGTAGACCCGGCCGCCGAGGATGCCGCTGCCTAACACAAACATGCAGCTGCCGTGGCCGTGGTCGGTGCCGCCGCTGCCGTTCTCAGCGACGCGCCGGCCGAACTCGGACATGGTGATCACGGTCACCCGTTTGGCGCGTTCGCCCAGGTCCGCATAGAAGGCCGCCAGGCCCTGGCTCAGCTCGGCCAGCAGGAGCGGCAGGCGCCCGGCGTCGACGCCCTGATCGGCGTGCGTGTCCCACCCCCCGATGTCGATACAGGCGACCTCGAGCCCGACCTCGGCCTTGGCGAGCTGCGCGATCTGCATCAGGCCCAGGCCGAAATCGCCCTCCGGGTACACCGCCCCACCCTCCGGCGTGTAACCGCGCACATCGACCCTGGCCAGGGTCTCGATCGCCGCGAAGGTGTCAACCGCCGCCGGCCCCAACGTGGGCGCCAGCGTGTACAGGCCGCTCAACGCCTGCTGGATCTGCGCCAATTCCTCGGTGCGGCCCGCGAGATGAAAGTCCGCGATCGACTTGAGCGTCGTCACCGGCACCGGGCCGCGCAAGGCTGCCGGAGCGACGCCACCCAGGCCCACCGCGCGGAAGGGCGAGTCGTTGTGCCAGGGCGCGGTCTGCAGATGTCGGCCGATCCAACCGGTCGGGATGCTCTTCTCGCCGGGCGTGCCGCGCTCCATCGTGTCCATCGCATCGAAATGCGAGTGCGTCGGGTCCGGCGAACCGACCGCGTGCACAATGGCCAGGACCTGCGCATCCCACAAATCCTTGAGCGGCCGCAGCGCCGGGTGCAGACCGAAGAAGCCGTCGAGGTCGATCGTTGTCGTCTCAGCGCCGGACTGCGGCTCGGGCACGGCCAGGGTCGGCCGGCTGCGGTAGTAGTCGGCGTCGGCGTGGGGCACGACCGCGCTCAATCCGTCCATGCCGCCGCGCTGAAACACGCACACCAGCAGATCGCCGCCCGGCTCGACGCCTTCGGGCGCAAAGGCCAGGCGTGGCATCCAGGCCGGCAATGCCGCCGCCGCCAGGGTTGAAGCGCCGGTCTGAAGGAACGCGCGGCGCGAGACCGTGGACGGCCGGCGGCGAGCGACGCTCCTGAGTCGTGAATGGGTCATCTCATCCTCCTTACCGGCGTTGAAAGAACGGCGAAGCCAGGATCAGGCCGGCGACGAGCGGCAACTGCTGCTCGAGCGCGCCGGTGCGCGCGACGTCGACCAGGATCGCGCGCGCCTCGGACGGCAGCGGCTCGCCGACGAAACGCAGCGCCAGCACGTCGACCACATCTTCGGGCGTGTCGGCCTCACGGGTGAGCGCGGCCAGGTCGACGCGTGTGCCGCGCACGCGATTGGCCGTCAGGTCGAGCGCGAAGTTCCAGCGCCCGAGCAAGCCGCTGGTCGTCTGCCAGTACGGCGCGACGTCGGGGTAGCCGTTGGGCGCCTCCCAGCCGAAGGGCACCTGGCCGAGCGCGCGCAGCACGACCGCGATCGGGCGCGGCTGCTCGGTGGCAGCGTCAGTCACCCGCAGGGCCGAGATCACGAACTCGAGCGGGCGCTTGAGCTTCGACCAGGCTGAAGCCGTGAACTCAGGCGCAGTCACCAGGGCCCGCATCAACGCCGGCACATCGCCGCCGGTGGCCGCGAAGACGGTGGTCAGCGCATCGATCAGCGTGCCGGGCGGATCGTCGGCGACGAAGCGGCGCGCCAGTTTGGTCGCGATGAAGCGTGCCGTAGCGGGCTGTGCCGCCAGGTAGGCGAGCACGTCCTCCCCGGCCTGCTGCCCGGCGCCGGCCGCGAGGCTCAGACCCAGCACCTGCGCAGGCGCGTCGTCGTGATCGTCCGGGCGAAAGATGAAGCGGCCCGACTCGATCGTCGGCGAACGACGGCGCGGCCCGACGATCGACCAACCGGTCAGCACCCGCGCCAGCGCCTCCACATCATCTTGGGTATAGCCGCCGTCGACACCGACTGTGTGCAGCTCGAGCAACTCGCGCGCGTAGTTCTCGTTTGGCGCGACCCGGGTGCTCTCGGCCTGATTAAGATACGCCAGCATCGCGGGGCTGTGCGCCGACGCAGAAAGCAGGTCGGCGAAGGTCGCGAGCACATGCGGCCGGATGGCGGCCAAATCGTCATCGGTCTTGAGGAAGATCTCGGGTTGGCCCCCGAGATAGATGTTGAAGTGATTGGACCAGAAGTCCACCAACAGCTCATACACCTGTCGATCGCTGTAGCGCAGGTGCACCAGCGTGGCGGCCACCAGCTCCTGAGCGGCCTGACCCTTTGGTTCGAGCTGGGCACGCTCGGCCGGCGACATCGTCAACGTGGTCAGCCCGGCCAGGCGCGTCTCAACCTCAGGCCCGGGCGCCCGATCCGGCGCGAGTTGGGCCTCGAGCCAGGCCGAGGCGCCAAGCGACTGCGCCTCGGCAGTCAGCGCCGGCGTTGGACCGAACGTCAGGCGGCGCAGGATATGCGGCAGCCCGGCCGCTGCTTCAGGCGGGTCCGTAGCCCGACCTGGTGCCGGCGGCCGGTCGATCTCACCCGGATCACGCGCCGCCGTGGGCGTGCCGGCCGGCGTCGTCGGCCGTGGACCGCAGGCAGCCAGGGCCGTCAACAGGCTCAGGACGCCGCCGGCCCGCAAAAAGCCCCGTCGATCGAGCGCCCTCGGCAACCGATCCGTTTCGGTGGTAGCAGTGTTCATGACCACACTCTGCCGCAGCCCTGTCAGCGCCGTTCGCGACCGTTGTAAGCCAGATGTAAATCGCCAGCCAACGACGCCCCGAACCGGCCCTCCCCTCTCCTCTCTCTTCCCTCTTCCCTCTTCCCTCCTCCCTCTTCCCTCTTCCCTCTTCGCCCCATATATAGGCTTCTACCCCACGGAAGGATCGCCACCCCCAACATCTTGGGGTATTGACAACCAGAACATTTTTCCTATAATCAGAACAAGTTTTCCAAACATCTGTTTGACTGATCCGGGCGCCCCTCCCCGGCCGGTCGCCCGACTTACAGGAGAGACAACATGGCACGCAAGAAGAGCGAAGATCTCGAGAACCTGAACGGCGCGCTGGAAGGCGCCGAGGCCGTGGCGGTGCTGGATGCGCCGATCGACGAGGCCAAGCCCCGCAAGCGCGGGAAGGCCGCGGCCGAGGAAGCCGTCAAAGACGGCAAGCTCAAGCTCACACCGGCCCGGCGGGCCGCGATCGACAAAGCCTTGGGCGATCTGACCAAGAAATTCGGCGAGGGCACGATCATGCGCTTGGGCGATGCCAACCATATGGCGGTTGAGGCGATCCCGACCGGCGCGCTGTCGCTCGACATCGCACTCGGCATTGGTGGCGTGCCGCGCGGGCGCGTGATCGAGATCTACGGCCCGGAGGCCTCGGGCAAGACGACCCTGTGCTTGCACATCGTGGCTGAGGCCCAGAAGAAGGGCGGCGTGTGCGGCTATGTCGACATGGAGCATGCCCTCGACCCGATCTACGCGGCCAAGCTGGGCGTGGACGTCGACAACCTGTACATCTCACAACCCGATACGGGCGAGCAGGCCCTGGAGATCGCGGAAGCCCTGGTGCGCTCGGGCGCCATCGACGTGGTCGTGGTCGACTCGGTTGCGGCGCTTGTGCCGCGGGCCGAGATCGAGGGCGACATGGGCGACGCGACCATGGGCCAGCAGGCCCGGTTGATGAGCCAGGCGCTGCGCAAACTCACCGGCGCGATCAAGCAGACCAACACCGCCATGATCTTCACCAACCAGTTGCGGCAGAAGATCGGCGTGATGTTCGGCAACCCGGAGACGACCACCGGCGGCAACGCCCTCAAGTTCTACGCCAGCGTCCGCCTCGACGTGCGCCGCATCCAGGCGCTCAAGGACGGCGGCGAGGTCATCGGCAACCGCACGCGCGTGCGTGTGACCAAGAACAAGGTCGCGCCGCCCTTCCGCGAGGCCGAGTTCGACATCCTCTACAACGAGGGCATCTCCACCGAAGGCGACGTGCTCGACCTGGCCGAGTCGATGGAGATCGTGACCAAGCGCGGCGCGTTCTACTCCTACAACGACACCCGCATCGGTCAGGGTCGCGAGCAGGCCAAGCAATACCTGCGCGACCATCCCGAGATGATGACCGAGATCGACGTGGCTGTGCGCGCCGCGCACGCCGCCAACACCACCCCCGCCCCGGCTGCTCAACCGGGCGAGGAGGGCGAGGGCGAGGATCTCGAGCTCGATTGATTTGGTCAAATAGTCAAGTCGTCGGGTAGTCGACTACCCGACGACTTGACTACTCGACTACTTGACAACCCGACTACCCCATGCAGAGCAACGCCAAAGACATCAACGCCTACTTGAAGCAGGTGCCTGACGAGCGCCGCGCGACACTTGATCGATTGCGCAAACTCTGTAAGGCCAGCCTGAAGGGCTATGAGGAGTCCATGGCCTATGGCATGCCGTGTTACAGCCGCAAGGGCATCGTAGAAGTTGCCTTCGCCAGTCAGCGGCAGTACATCTCGCTCTACATTCTGCGCAAGGAAGTGCTGGATGCGCATCGCGAGCGATTGAAGGGGATCAGCCTGGGCAAGGGCTGCATCCGTTACACCCGGCCCGACAAGATCGACTTCGACGTCGTCAAAGACATGTTGGCTGCCACCACCGCCAACAATGGTCCAATCTGT
>JAEURK010000306.1 GCA_016789175.1 Anaerolineales bacterium | reverse complement strand
TGCGATCGGTCTTCGTCAGATGCTCGAGCATCTTTCGATTGCCTTCGCCCTTGTCGCGCTTAAACTCAGCTCGGTCCCGTCTCCAGAACATGCACCAACATCCGGCATAAGCCCCTTTTGGACCGAACAAAGCCTCCAGGTCCGACCAGTCCGTGGACGTAGCGGGACGGACCAGGATCTTGCGGGTCAACGGCTTGGTTTCTTTCATTGTGCCCTCCGTGACGCGCGGACCTTACACACGACACACCGGCCGGACCCTGTACCTGTTGCGGGTGGCCAGGCTGCCGAACTGGCGCGCGATGTGCCGCAGTTGCCCGTTGTTCGGCCGATTGACGCTCAAGCGTCCGCGCTGCCCGTCTTGTGCTGAAGGCCGATCAGACACTCGATCATCCCAAGGTGGCGATTGTCGTGGGTCATCCACGTCACCACGATCGGCCCGATCTGGCCATCGTGCCAGACCTCGCCGTGAAAACACGCATAGACCGCAAAGAAATCCCGGTCGTCGAGTTGCGTCACGGCGTGCTGGGCCGCCGCAAATGACCGCCGCACGTAGTCCAGTAAAACGTCCTTCGCGGGCAACCGAAGGGCCAGCGCACTCGCCTGGTCCATCTCCATGCCGGTTTGGGCGTATCCCAGGCTTTGGGTCGCCAGGTTCCAGCGGGTCGCCAACCCCTCACGCTCCCAGATCTGGCTTCCGCGCCCGTTAAACAACTCCTGAAGGTAATCGGCCCAGCGCGCCATGTGCCAGATATGAAAGCCAACGGACGGAGTCGTTCCGTTCGGTGTCCACGCAATCTGTTCGTCGGTGAGGCCGCCCACCAGCTCGAGCAGGTTGTCCTGATTTTGCCGATACCGGTTGGCGATCTCCGCCAGGATGCTTTGGCTCATCACTTTGTCCTTCAGTGTGACCCGGATGACACTCCGCGTCAGTTGGACGCGATCGTACCAGAGGGTCGGCCAACGCCCTGCAGCAATTGCACCCGGGTAACGACCAGATCTGAAGCGCCGCGCACATAGCGGCGGAGGAACTCAAGGGGCAGATCGGGTTTGCACGAGCTCTAGCCATCGAACACTGACCAGCAAATCGCGTTCCGCAACCGCTGGTCGTCAAGCACAAGGTCGCGAATCGCCTCTGGCAGCTGGTCGCGCTGCCACCGGCACTCGTGTCGCCCCGCGGCTTCGCCGGCTTCTCCGGGCACGGCTACGCGGGCCGCCTTGATCGCATAGGCGGCCGCCCCGAGCTCATGCGCGGCGACATGCGCGACGTTCGCGGCCTGGGCGGCCGCATACGCGGCATACCGGGCGGCCCCACGCAGATCGCGCGCTGCAGCGTTGGCATGTCCGGCCGAGGTGCGCGCCTGCGACATCGTGACCTCGCCCCGCACCCAGGCGCGTGCCAACGCGATCGCCTGACGCGGCCGAGTGTCCGACGGCCGGGCCGTCTCGAACAGGTGCAGGACATGCTCGGCGCAGGCCGCCGCCCAGGTCGCGAGCAACCGGTGGTCCGCATCGGTCAGGGATCCGCCACGCCGGATGGTAATGAAGCGTGGGTCGCGCACTTTGGGAAGAATCATGAGACCACCTGGATGGGGCACACCGGGGGCCGAAACGATCCGGGAGCGCGGCCTCGAGCCGGGAGCTGTCCGGCGTTTCAGGCGGCCGGGGTCGCTCTTGATCCGAGCTGTTGCTTGTTCCGAAGAGCGCTGATCACCGCGCCCACGGCGCCCAGGAGCGCCAGTATAGACCCGACGAGTGTGACGTAGAGGCCCGCCTTTGTGGCGGCAACAAAACCGACCTCGGGATCGAGCTCAAGCACACTCTGAACACAGCCCATGACCACCAATACGGCCACGGTAGCCAGAAGTGAAACCAGCAGGGCGTATCGCAGACCCAGCATTCGGTTCCATACGATCCCGGCCAGGAGAAGGACGAGCCCGATACCGCCAGTGGTCAAGCCATTGTCCTCCCAGCCGATCTCAATGGCCTCGTAGCCAGAGCCTTCTACACCGAACAGGGCGGGAACGGACATCCATGGCAGGCGCGCGCCGACGATCAACAGCGCTGCGCCGATCAGAACCAGTGCCCGGTTGGTCCGCATGGCTATCTCCCTCGAGGTAAGTCCATCAGAACCAGTCACAAGTCTCAGACCGGAGTGGTCGACCGCACGGTATCGCCGTATCGATCAGCCTCACCAGCGGACGGTCCGCGCCCGTCAAGCACTACGATCACCCGGGTGTCGCTTCGGGGCTGGACGACCGACGCGGCATCGCTCTGGCCCGCCAACAACCGGCTACGCGCGCAGGATCTTCTCCATCGGCCGGCCCTTGGCCAGCTCATCGATCAGCTTGTCCAAATAGCGGATGGCCTGCATGGTTGGCTCTTCAATGTCTTCCACCCGGACCCCACAGACCGTGCCCTTGATCAGAGCCCGCGCCGGGTTTAAACGCGGCGCCTGGGCAAAGAACGTTTCAAAATCCGTTTGCCGCTTGAGTAGGGCCCCCAATTCCTTCTGACTATAGCCGGTGAGCCAACGGATGATCTCGTCGACTTCGGCCTGTGTGCGGCCCTTCTTCTCCGCCTTAGTAACGTAGTGGGGATAGACGCTGGCGACGCTCGTGGTAAAGATTCGATGTTTGGTCATGATGCTCACCTGACCCAATCGTACCGCCCCACCCTTCGTCCGTCAGGAGTCGCTATCCGGCGCGCAGCAGCTGTGGGCGTTCGTACGACACGTCCTCCTCATCCGGTTGTGCGGACCTGCTGACGGCCGGTCGGCGCGAAAAGGGCCGACGCGCTCAACCCGATGCCGGCCAGGTAGAGGGCGGTCTGCAGGACGTTCACCTGCCAGCGCCCGTGCCCGACATAGGCCGAGGACCAGAACGCCATGACCTCGATCCAGCCGATCACGAAGACCAGCGTCCAGAAGGCCCGGCGGTCACCGGCGACCAGCCCACCCCGGATCAGTGGCCAGCTCAGGATCGAGACGGCCAGCGAACAGGAGTTGTACAGCAGCGTGAAGGCGTTGAGCGATGCCAGCGTCCGGGCGCTCAGGGCCGCAATCTCGCCGGTCGAGAAGCCCGCCACCTGCAGGATCGGCGAGTCCTTCCCCAGGACGATCACATAACCCAGGATGATCAGCGCCAGCGCTGCGTTGATCACGCACCAGATCGAAAGAAACCAGGAGCCTGTCTTCAACATATTCCCTCCTCCTGGAAGTGCTGTGTCAGCACGAACAAAGCAATGAACGGGGTGCCCCGGCTGTCGGGCAGAACCCAGACCCTCGGAGCACCCCGTTCATTGATCATGTCCTGATCGAAAGTCCGTCCTTCAGGCGATCGCGGCGCGTTGCGGTTGACGCGCCCGGAAGCCCATGAACAGAAGCGTCAGCGACAGCCCGACCTCGGCCGCGAACCCGAGCGGCCAGCTGACGTAGGTGATGGCCGTGAAGCCCGGGAAGAGGAAGAACTGCAGCGCCGTCGCCGACCAGGTGCAACAATGCACCATCACCAGGATGCCCAGTGCCTTGGGGAGGAAGCCGGACTTGTAGATCAGATAACCGAGCGGTAAGAGCCAGGGGCCATAGAAGAACTGGGCGATCTCATAGCCGTTATGGTAGAGATAGAGGAAGGCCATGGCCAGGGCCTGCAGTTGATCGGCGCCGTACGGCTTCAAGAAGTCGACGCCGCTCAACACCACCGAGCTGGAGATCAGGAAGATATCGCTGGCGCACTGGATGGCGACGCCGGTCAGGTTCAACAGCAGGAACAGCAGAGCCACATCCGGGTTCACGGGCTTCAACAGCCGGTACAGGGCCCAGGCCGTCAGCAGGAACAGCGCGGCCGCGATCAGGTCGATCACGAAACCGACTTTGAACAGCCCGGCCGACGCCGCAATGTTCGCGGCAGTCGTCGCCGCATCGCCATAGACGATCGTGCCGGAGCGGCCTATGACATCCGCGACGATCTGGACGATGACGTAGACGAGATACAGTGCCCCGGCAGTCCGGGCGGTCTTGGTGAGGGTGTCCATCGCGTAACTCCTTGGTGCTAAAAAGCCAACGGGATCAAAGGGCCGCGTGAGGCTGCGGCGTGCCGGTGTGGGTCGTGTCTGAACCCGTGTCGTGTTGTCCAAGCGGCGCGGCTCCGCGCGTGGAAAGGCGGGCAGCCGCCGCTGGATCGAACCCCTTCACGATCAACCAGATCGCCAGGACGAGTTCCTGCAGTGCGGATGGCGCAAGCATCAGGAGCTGCACCTGCGAATAAGGCGCAATGACTTCGAAGAGGGTCAGCGGACATGCAACCAGGTGCAACAGGATCGCGACGATGCCCCAGCCCGCCAGCCAGCGCGGGAGCAATCGGGCACGATAGAAGATGACGTTGTACAGGATCGCGCCCAGCCCCCAGGCGAAGAGCATCCCGACGTCGCGTATCCACGTTCGAGTGGTCAGGATCATGTCGCCCACTGTTTGGAAGTAGGTCGCCTGCGGCGCCCCCGCCGCAAGGTACGAACGGCTCAGCGGGATCAGGGCCAGGAGCGCGAACGCGGCGATGGTCCCGCAAACCACTTCGATCCCGCGCAGGCCGACGGCCCACAGCGCCATCGCTTCGTGCTGCCTGCGCAAGACCGGGTAAAGCCAGACCGCGATGCCCGAGCAGGCCAGCTCCATAAGCAAGATCAACAGGACTCCGGTGAACACCGCCTGGCTGTGGCTCGCGACCTGAGCCAGGTAGTCGGGGCCCGTCGTCGACGTCAGAGCCGGGAAGGTCAGGAAGCCGGCGACATCGGCGACGACGAACAACAGCCCAGCGGCCAGAGCGTTCTTTCGGGGTGAGGTCATTCTTTCTCCTTGCTCGAGCGGGGCCGATGGGCCTCACCGAGCTGTACTTGAGCGATCGAGATCAACGGCAGGCCGACGTCCCGGATCTTGCGGAGCACCCCGTGCAGCGCGGCCTGGTCGGCGATCAGCCCGGCGAGCAGCGTCGTGCCGTCATCTTCCGTGGTGACGCTCAGGCCTTCGAACCAGCCGGCCAGCTCCGGGCCGAGGTGACCCTCGAGACGGATCTCGTAAGCCGGCGGCCGAACGGGCTCGGGCCCGGGTGCCTCAACGTTTGACATGATCGCTACTCCACGAAACGGGCAATCCGATCCGCCGGCTCCCGCTGTATTCTGGTGATGGGCGCGTTCCGTTCGAAAAGCCAGCCGATCGCCACGCCGAGCGCCACGAACCGAGGCACGTTCATGGCGACTCCGATCACGTGAAAAATGGAGAGGTGATCGATGTCGACCATGATCGAGAACGCCTCGATGACGCCCATCGCCATGAGGCTGAGGAGCATGCCCCTGACCATCGCGTTCCCGCCCGGGAGGCGATCTTCAACGGCCAACAACAGACCGCTGACGCAGCCCGCGATGAGCAGGCCGCCGGCCAGCGCGGCAACGGTCATGGGCCAGTAGGAAATCGACAAAGCGGCCCGGTACGCGGCGGCGATGGGCGTCAGCGAGATGGCGAAGTTGGCAACCCAGAACGCCAGGCCGCCCGCGAGTGTCAGCCGGGTCGCGCGACCCCAGGGCACAGTGGTGTGAGTCATGTCCGTCTGCTCCGTTCGAATGCCGAGCGTGTCGGTGGGCGATTAGATCTCGCCTCGCTCGATCTGCGGACACTATGCCTCGGTCCGGACGCAGGCGGTAGACACTTCAGTGTGGGCTGAAGTGTGGTTCTGTCGGGAGAGGTTAAGCCGCGGATTTCGCGGATTGCACGGATGGCACGTCTCTCAACTGTGGAGGATTCTGCTCGACGCAGTCCATTCCGTCATCTGCGAAATCCGCGAAATCCGCGGCAGAAAACGAACCTGGAACGAATCGGACGCGATGGTCCTGGCGCCTAGATCAGACCCAGCCCGCGGGCGCGGGCGACGGCTTCAGTGCGCCGCTGGACCTGCAGCTTCTCGAAGATCCTGCGGTTGTGGCCCTTGACGGTGTCGAGCGCGAGGAAGAGGCGCTCGCTGATCTGTTGATTCGAGAGCCCGGTCGCGATCAGCTGCAGGACCACGAGTTCGCGCGCGCTCAAAGGTTCAACCAGTGGGGAGACACCCCCGCGCGGCGTGCCGTCGTTCGGCGCCGGGGACGCGAAGGCCGCCAGCAACGTGCAGGTGTAGTCCGGCAGGATGTCGCGGTCGCGCGCTTCGCGCAACAACGCCTCCATGTCCGCGCCCTCGTCGATGAACAGACGCACGTAGGCTTCGGGCTCGGCAAGCGCCAGAGCGCGCTGCAGCAAGACGACGGCGTCGGGCAGTGATCCTTGTGCGTGCCGGGCCAGCGCCTGCAGCGCCAGGATCTCGAGGACGCTGCCGGCCCGCGAGCCGGCCTCGGCGGCCTTCAGCAGTCGGTCCAACAGACCGAACGCTTCGTCGAGCGACGCGCGATCGCTGCGGCCGCGCGCCAGCAGGACGCGCGCCAGCGTGATGTGCTCGAACTCGCGCAGATAGGTCAGGTCATCGGCGACGGTGAGCCGCCGCTCGGTCGCCCAACGCTCCGCGTCGTTCTGGCGGCCCTGAGCCGCCCACAGGCGCGCCCTGCGCGCCGCGATCGGGCGCACGTTGGGCGAGAAGTTGCCGTCGTAGAGGCGTTCGGCCTCGTCGAGCAACGCCTGCGCGCCGTCCAAATCGCCTTGTGCCTGCCGGATGCGCGCCAGAGTCGCGCGCCAGCGGTACGGGTTCTGCGGCAGCGCGGCCAGCTCACCGAGGGATCGGCTCGTAAGCAGATGCTGCTCGGCAGCGTCCAGTTCGTTTTGCTCGTACAGCAGGGCTGCCAGGCCGACGTGCATGTCGGCCCCGCCCTGCCGGACCCGGCCCTCCGGAAGCGCCGCCCACTCCAGGCCGCGCTCGAAGGTGACCCGGGCATCGCGCAAACGGCCCAGCACGATCTGGATATCGGCCAGCGTGATCGCGCCCCCGATCGCCGGCGGGATGTAGCCCGCGAGCCGCAGGTCCGCCAGGCCCTCGACCATCATCTGCACCGCCGTCACGAGATCGCCGCCGGCCCAGGCCGCCATGCCCAACTGAGTGGACGCCCCGCCCCGCGTGAGGCGGTCATCGTCGGCGGCGCGGTCGCGCGCCTGCCGCGCCAGGGCCACGGTCGCGGCAACGTCACCGCGCGCCAGGGCCCGCCCGGCCCGGATCAGCGGCACCCGGCCCGGCAATCGGCGGAACTCGTCTTGATCGACAACGACCATGGCCGCGGGCTCACGCCTGGCGGCGGCCTCATCAAGCCAGCGCTCTGCGTCGCTCAACCGCTGCTCCACACCTGCCATTTCGCCGCAGGCCATGGACGTCAGGGCATACCCGGTGCTGAGCACCGGCCGCGCGCGCACCAGGTCGTCGGGCAACTGCTTGAGCCAGCCGTACAGCAGCGTGAACTGGCGGCTGAGGCTGAAGGCCGGGAGGGCCAGCTCGATCAGGTCCGCCGCCCGCGCAAGTTCGCCGGCGGCCAGGGCATGGCGGATCGCGTCGGGACGTTGGCCGTCGCGCTCGTACCACGCGCTGGCCCGCCGATGAAGGTCGGCGACTCGCTCGGGCTGCGACTCAACCAGGTGCGTTCGCAGGACGTCGGCGAAGAGGTGATGATAGCGAAACCAATGGCGCGTGTCGTCGAGTGGGACGAGGAAGAGGTTGCTGCGCTCCAGGGCCGCCAGCCTCTCCTTTGCGTCGTCCCGGCCCGTGACGGCTGCGCACAACGGCGCGCACAGGCGATCGAGGAGACAAGTCTCCAGCAGGAAGGTGCGGATCGGTTCAGCCAGTTGCCCGATGACTTCGTCGACCAGGTAATCCAACACGAAGCGATGGCTGCCCGCGAAGGCTTGAATGAAAGACGCGGCGTCGTCGCGGCCCTGCATCGAGAGCGCCGCGAGTTGCAGCCCGGCGATCCAGCCTTCGGTGCGCGCTTCCAGCGTTGCCACGTCGCGTTCGGTGAGCGTCAGGCCCATGACCTGTTGCAGGAACTCGGTGGCTTCGGCCGACGTGAAGCGTAGATCCGCGGCGCGCAGTTCGACCAACTGGTTGCGGGCGCGCAGCCGGGCCAGCGGCAGATCCGGGTCTTCACGCGTGGCGATGACCAGGTGCAGGCCCGGCGGCAGATGCTCGAGCAGAAACGCGATGGCCCAATCCACTGCTCGTGAGTCGACCCGGTGGTAGTCGTCCAACACCAGGACGAACGGACCCTCGCACGCCACGAGTTCATTGACCAGCGCCGTCAGGGCTGATTTGGTCGGCGGCGGCTGGAGGCCCTGGAACGCGGCCGACAGCGCCTGACCGATGCTCGGGTTGACGGTCTGCAGGGCGGCGACGAGGTAAGTCAGGAACCGGTGGAGGTCGGCGTCTTCTTCATCAAGTGACAGCCACGCGAGTGGGACGCTCGGCCGCCTGCGCGCGCAACCGGCGGCCCATTCGCTGAGCAACGTCGTCTTGCCGCATCCCGCTGGAGCCGAGATCACGGTCAGCGGGCGCGCGAGGCTCTCGTCCAGGCGCGCCAGCAGGCGCGGCCGCAGGACAACCTGCGCCCGGCTGCGGGGGATATAGAGCTTCGTCGTCAACACGGGCGTGGACATCGCACAATCCGATCGTTCGCCCCAGCACGCAACGCCTGGCGGGATTGTAGCCGATACGGCGGCTTCGCCAGCATCAGCGAGTTAGATTGGCGACGGATTCGCCCCTTGTAATGGAGGATCCGGCTCTTTCACAATAACGGCGAATCGGGATGACCGGTCAGCCCTGTCGAGTAAAGAACGGCAAGAAGAAGCGGCGCGCGGTTACCCGTGGCACGAAACGTGCTCCCGATCCGTTATCCGAGTTGGCGGGCCGGGCCCGATGGGCGTCCGGCCTGAAATGGGGGCGCGGGCACAACGGTTGATCCGGGGACGCCGAGCCGAGATCCTCGGGCTAACCATTCCCTAACCTTCACCAACCAGGCCTTGCCGCCGGGGCGCTTGCGGCGGTTACATTTGGGGCTGACTCAGGTCGCGAGAGTCGGCTTGTTTTGAGTGGCGGGACCAGCCCGCCATGAGGAATGACCATGACCCAAACAGTCGCTATTCCCGTGACGAAACCAATGACCGCTCAACTGGGCATGACCCTTGAGGAGGCTCGGCGGACGCTCTGGATCAGTGAGGATCCTCGGCCAATGGGCGAGTTGCTCGACTCGGGCTTTCTGACGGCCGAGAAGCTGGCCTGGGCCGCGCGCGCCACCTGCACCCTGCGCTTGCAGGCGGCGGCCAAGGTGCTGTTGCGCGAGCTGCAGAAGCCCGCAACGCCCCAGGCACCGGTCCACCCCGTCGAGCAGGCGCAGCCGTTGGCCGCCCAGCATTGACGGGGCCGACGGCCCGCCAGGGCTCGGACCAACTCAGACCGCGCAGGTCTGCAGCGTGGCGAATCAAGACTCGCTGCCCTGCGCACCTGCGCGGTTTGTCAGCGGGCCTCAGAGCGTTTCAGGGCCGGTCGGGGCTGAAACTCGCCTCGGACCCGCGTGCGCGCCATTCATCCTCTATAAGGCCGTACAGGAGCGTGTCCCACCAACGGTCCTTGTAGTATTCGTTCTCACGTAGTCGCCCCTCCTGACGCAGCCCCAGTTTCTCGAGCAGGTGGGCCGAACGGACGTTGTCCGCCACACAACTGGCCCACACGCGGTGGACCTTGAGCGCCAGGAAGCCGTGCGCCACCACCGCCTGGGCCGCTTCAAATGCGTAGCCGTAGCCCCAGTGATCAGGATCCAGCTCGTATCCGAGGTCAGCCTGGCGGGCCTCGGCGTGCGCGAGCCGGATCCCGCAATTGCCGATTAACTGCCCGGTTTCCTTGAGCGTGATCGCCAGCTGATACGCGATCCGCGGCGTCGCTGCCTGCTGCTCCAGGAACAGGCCGACAAGGGCCTGGACGGCTGCAGGGGTTCGGTCGACCCAATCGTAGTAGCGGAGATAGCGGGCATCCGACTGATAACCCAGAACGGCCGGCCAATCGGATTCCTCGAAATCGCGCATGATAAGTCGATCCGTCGTCAGGACCATGGTGCCTCCTGCAGGTGATTGCCCCTGGCTTTCCGAATTATGTGTGATACGGTGGTAATAGGCGAGATAGAAGTGTAATCAGACCGGTCGTTACCCACATTCTCCGCACGGCCTACCACTGACCGATCTTCCTGACCTTAAGGAGGTCCAATCATGCCCAGCATGAAACATATCGCGATCGCCAGAGACGGCTCACTTTGGGGAATTGGTAAGTTGGACGACTCAGTCTTGACGCTGTACGGGGACGCCGGCTACATGGGCTGGATCACGGACCGCACCGGCAAGGCGGAGACGGTGGCTCCGGAGAGTTTCTTCGAAGCCTGGTGTGTCAACAAGGCCCACGAGATCTGGCACGCGACCGACGCACACTCGCAGACGGGCACGCAGTGGACGAAGGTGGCGACGGCCAGCGGCCTGGCAGACGCCCGCACCATCTCGGTGGGCGTCAAGGATGGAACGGTCTGGTACGCAGATACGAAAGATGGCGCGCTCTATCGCCGCGAGAATCAGGGCTGGGTGAAGGACCCGGTCGGCCGGGCCACCCTGATCGCAGCGGTGAGCAAGAGCGAGGTGTGGTGCGTCAACGCCGCCGGCGCCGTCTACCACTTGAGCGGAAGAGATTGGAAGCAGGAAGGCGGCGTGTCGGGAGCCAAAATGATCTCAGTCGGCCAGGACGGCACGATCTGGTATGGCAAGGCCGACGGATCGCTGTACTGGTTGGAGGGCGGCAACTGGCGCAAAGATGCGACCGCGAAGGCGGTGGCGGTCTCAGTGCATGACAAAAATCGCGTGGTCTGCATCAACGCGGCCGGTGAGGCCTTTGGCCGCAACCCACAGGGCGCATGGGAGAAGATCGTCGAACTCGGACCGGACGGGGAAGCGTGGCACTACACCGTCCTGAGCGGCGATACTCTCGCCACTGTGGTGGCGAGCAAG
>JAEURK010000288.1 GCA_016789175.1 Anaerolineales bacterium | reverse complement strand
CGGCGACCGGGAACTTGTCGAACCAGGTCATGACGTAGCGCACCGGCAGGCCCTGCGCCCGCGCCAACAGCACCTGTTCACCCGAGACAACCGCGAACGGCAGTTCGCCGGCGCCGACCAGCTGCACGCCGTTGGTCTCAAAGCTGTAGTCGGGTTGAACGTCGAGGCCTTCGGCCGCGAAATAGCCCTTGGCGGCCGTCACATAGAAATTGGCGTACTGCACGCTTGGGATATAGCCCATCGGCAACCGAATGACGCGCAACGGCGTCGCGGTCTGCGACGTGCCCGGCGCCGCCGTGGGCGTGGCCGGGAGCGCCGGCCCGCAGGCCGCCAACACCAGGCTCAGGACCGATAGGAACAGACTTCTCCTCACCATAGGCTCCCCTTTGCGATCACACGCGGCGGCCGCCTGGGCCGCGCGACTATCAACAGTCATGCGCTTCCCGACCGGGTCGCGCGGTGACTATCGAATGACAAACCATCAACGCTGCGGGTGGCGGGCCCAACCGACAGTGCGCGCCTCCAACCAGGCGACGGCACCATACAGGCCGAGCGCCAACACCACCAGCGTGAGCACGCCCGCGATCACCAGCGGCGTGTCGTACGTGCCGCGCGCGAAATTGATCAGATAGCCGAGACCACGATCCGACCCGACGTACTCGCCCACCACCGCCCCGATCACGGCCAGCGTCGCCCCGATCTTCAGGCCGCCGATCAACACCGGCATCGCGGCCGGGATCTCGAGCGCCACCAGGGTCTGCCAGCGCGTCGCCCGATATACGCGCATCAGATCGCGCAACTCGGGCGCAATGCTGCGCAGACCCACCAGCGTATTGACCAGCGCCGGGAAGAACACGATCAGTGCGCAGATCAGGGCTTTGGCCAGCAGACCGGAGCCGAACCAGATGACGATGAGCGGCGCCAGCGCCACCACCGGAACCGCCTGAGACGCCACGATGTACGGGGTCAGAGCGCGCTCGAGCCGGCGCGACCGGGCGATGGCATACCCGAGGCCGAACGCCACGCTGAGACCCAACGCCAGACCTACCAGGATCTGGCTGAGGGTCGCCCAGGTATGGCGCCACAATGTGCCGTCGAGCGCGATCGCGGTCCAGCGCTCGCCGACGGCCGCCGGCCCCGGCAGGATGAAGGCCGGCAGGCCGCTCCAGGCCGCAGCCACCGACCAGATCAGCAAAAACGCCAGTAGCGAGATCGGGCCCCAAATCCAGCGCCAGGAGAACTTGAACGCTGCTCGAGGTTGAGGGACCGAGTGGACCGTCTTTGACTGAGTCACAACGAAAAACCCCATCTCCAGCAGAAGACGGGGCAATGCCGTACCTCGAAGCGCCCTGCCGGCGATTCGAAAAAACACCCGTTGCCACAAGAATGGGACAACGGGGCGCGCACGAGTTCGCACGCGCGCTTCAGCGCCGTGCGGTCGTGACCTTCTTTCATCCCGACTATACGGTCGGCCCCGGGATTGCACCGGGTCATGCCGGTCGGCTTGCGCCAGACCAACTCGCGGGCTCGCCTGCGAACAGGCACACCGCCGATCGGGAATTGGACTCGAAGCGTTGATTTGCTTCGACCCTCACCCTGCCCCGAAGGTTCTGCTATAGAATCGGCGACAGGTTGTGCGCCGATGATTAGACTATTATAGCGCAGGTTCCAGCGCCGCTCAGCCAGCACGACCACGGCAATCGCACGGTGTTCGCGAGGACCGATCCTTGCCATGCGTTTCGCGAATTGAAGTAACGGCGCAGGCATGCGGATTGTGCGGTGTTTCCGGCTGCACGCCTGAGGGGTCGCCGACATTCACGCAGCTGGCGTCATTCGCGAATTCTGCGGGGGCTGAATGCTTCGGGTTGGCGGTTGCCCGAGATCGCCACCCTTTTTGCCGGCTGAACGGCCCAAAGAGCAAACATGTTAGCGTCATTTCTTGAGAAGATCGAGCAGCGAACGGCCGTGGTCGGTGTCGTCGGGCTGGGGTATGCCGGCCTCCCACTGGTCGTCGGCTTCGCCCAGGCCGGGCTACGCGTGATCGGCGTCGACGTGGATGCCGGACGCGTCGCAGAGCTTCAGGCCGGGCGCAGCTACGTCGAAGACGTGCCGGCGGCGACGATCGCGGAGCTGGTGCGCGCCGGCCGATTGAGCGCGACCACGGACGCCGCCGCGCTGGCCGAGACGGACGCCATCATCATCTGCGTGCCGACCCCGTTGCGCAAGTCGCGCGAGCCCGATCTGTCGTTTGTGGTCGCTGCGTCGGATCGGGCCGTGGCGCTGGCGCGTCCGGGCCAATTGTTTGTGCTTGAAAGCACCACCTATCCCGGCACCACCGACGAGATCCTGGCACCGCGTCTGGCCGAGCGCGGCCTGACGGTCGGGGTCGATGTCTTCCTGGCATTTTCGCCCGAGCGCGTCGACCCCGGCAACAAGCGCTTCGGCCTCAAAAACACCCCCAAGGTCGTAGGTGGTGTCACCGAGGCGTGCACGCAGGCGGCTACGGCTTTATATGCCACAGCCGTCGATCAGGTCGTGCCGGTGTCGTCACCGCGGGCGGCCGAGATGACCAAACTGCTCGAGAACACCTTTCGGGCCGTCAACATCGCCCTGGTCAATGAGGTCGCGCTGATGTGCACGGCGCTCAAGCTCGACGTGTGGGAGGTGATCGCGGCAGCTTCGACCAAGCCCTATGGTTTCATGACGTTCACGCCCGGTCCTGGGATCGGCGGCCACTGCCTGCCGGTCGATCCGCTCTATCTGTCGTGGAAGCTGAAAGCCCTGAACGCCAACGCGCGTTTCATCGATCTGGCCGACGAGATCAACAGCCAGATGCCGGCTCACGTGGTCGAACTCACCGCGCAAGCCCTTGACGAAGGCGGCGGGCGGCTGCGCGGCTCGGACGTGCTCGTGATCGGCGCGGCCTACAAGCCCAACATCTCCGACGTCCGTGAGAGCCCGGCGCTCGACGTGCTGATCGAGCTCGAACGCCGCGGCGCCCGGCCGGCTTATCACGATCCGCACGTCCCTGCGCTGCGCATTGACGACCTCGCCCTGCACTCCGAGCCCCTGACGGCCGAGCGGCTGGCCAACGCCGCGGCCGTGATCGTGGTGACCGCGCACAAGGACATCGATTACGACTTGATCGCCACGCATGCCCGACTGATCATCGACACGCGCAATGCCCTGGCGCCCCGTTCAACGGCCGCGCGCGTGGTGAAGCTTTAGCGGCATGCGACGGGTTCCGCTGTCGAGCCTGCTCTGGCCGACGCTTCTGGGCGCGCTGACCCTGGTTATCTATGCGCCCTCACTCGGCTATGGCCTGATCTGGGATGATCCGCGCTGGTACGGCCAGGCGGCCGGGAAAACGTTGACGCAGTTGTTCTTCGGGTTGGAGACCTATCAGTTCTACCGCCCGCTCAGCCTGCTGCTTAACCAACAATTCATTACAGCGGACGGCCGGGTCATGGCCGGGGCCGCCCATGCCGCGCAGCTCGCGGCCCATCTGGCGGCAGTGTTGTTGCTGGCGCCGGCGCTGCGCGCGCTTGGTCTGCGCGGCTGGCATGCCCGCTTGAGCGCTCTGGCGTTTGCGCTGTACCCGGCGGCCTTTCAGGCCGTGGCCTGGCAGGCGCCGCAGGGGCCCTGGGTTCTGGCGCTCGTCCTGGGCGCGGTCGTCAGCGCGGGGCGGTTCGCCGCCGAGGGGCGAGCCCGGTGGCTGCTGGCGACCGTGGGCGCCTACGCAGCCGCGCTCCTCTTCCAGGAGAGTGCGCTGCCATTGAGCGTGGTCGTCATCTGGCCCGCCTGGCGCGCTCAATGGCCGATCTCCGGAGCCTGGCGCATCGGCGTTCGCGCCGTTGTTAAGACTCTTCGGCACGCCCGCTCGGCCGGGCTGCTGACAGGCGCCGTCCTGATGATCGTCGGCGCCTATCTGGCGATCTGGCTGAGTGTTCCGCGCGACCCGAACGTCACCGGTGAAGGCCGCGACTTGCGCGTGCTGGCCTACTCCCTACAGGTCTCGGTCTGGCCGATCGCGCGCAGCCTGGCGCCCATGCTGGCCGGTTGGCCGGCGCTGAGCCTGGCCGCCGTGTTTGGCGCCCTGACCCTGGGGCTGGCCGGCAGCCTGATCGCCCGCCGCGAACCCGAGGCAGCCCTGCTGGCCTTGACCTGGATCCTGGTCGGGTTGTTTCCGCCGTTTGTCGGCCTCTCATGGGAGTACGTGAGCTATGGCGAACGCCTGACCTACATGATGAGCCCGGGCATGGCCGTGTTGTGGGCCGGGTTAGGCGCCTGGCTGATCCCGGCGGGTCCGGCTCGAACCCCGAGCTGGTCAGCCTGGGCGGCTCGGATCGTCCTCCCGACGACCGCCGCGCTTGGGCTGTGCGCCTATGCCGGGCTCGCGTTGGCGCAGTTGCGCGATTATCGAGCCGTGTATGCGGCCGGCACGCGCCATCTGCGGGCGGCCATCGGCGCGCTCGGCGCCGCCCCTGGGCAGGCGCTCCTGTTCGTCAACTTCCCCGATCGCTACGAGCTGCGCCAGCCCTATTACCCATTGGGTTTTTGGGGCATCGTGCTGGCGCCCGTGGTCCAGGATCTGCGGGACTATGCGATCGCGGAGACCGGGCAGAGCGGGGTCGATCACTCGCTCTCGGCATTTGTCACAGGCGCACTCGAGCGCGACGCCTGGCCGTATCGGGTCGACCTGCGCGGCGTGAATGCCGGGCCCGAGGGGCTGGTCGAGGCGGCGCATCCGGCAGAGCGGGTGTTGCTGACCGAATACCTGGCTGGCGGCGCGCTCCGATTGAGCGATGTCGGCGATATCCGGGCCGACCCGGGTGGACCGGCCCTCGCCGCCTTCGGCGATCAACTTGCATTGCGCACAGCGCAACTCGACTCGACGGGTTTGCTCGAACTCGGCTGGGCGCCGCTGCGCGCCCCGGGCCCGGACGATGCGCTCTTCATTCACATCTGGAGCGGCGGCGTCTTCGTGGCCGATGTCGGTGGGGACGCGCTGGGGGGCCTGATCCCGCTGTGGACCTGGCGGCCGGGTGACCTGATCATCGATCGCCGCCGGCTCGACTTGAGCCGGCTGGCGGCGGGCAGCGACACCACAATCCGGGTCGGGATCTACAACCGGCTCACGGGCGAACGCTATCCGTTGGTCGGCGCGGCCGGGATCGACGATGCGTATGTGATCGAGCGGCGTCTGCCGTAATCGGCAGAGCGTTTGGCACAGGATCATCGCACCCAACGTGGATCCGCGGGAGTTTTGCCACGTATTTCACGAATAAGCACGAATTGTGGGTTTCGTCTTCAGTGAGCGTTCGTGCGAATTTGTTTCAATTCGTCAATTTCGTGGCCAGATTCTGTCGCTGACAACTCGTGCTTGCGCCCTGAGGGGATTTGATTCGGGCGCCGATCCTAAATGCATTACACTCCACGTCCATGTCTCAGTACCTTCCGATCATCCTGGTCAGCGCGGCCCTGGCTTTTTCGGTGACGCCGCTGACTCGTTGGCTGGCGCGCCGCTGGGGGACCGTGGCCCAGCCCGGGATCCGGCGCGTCCATCGCTCGCCGGTGCCCTTACTGGGGGGCATCGCGCTCTACCTGGGGGTCACGCTGGCGTTCGTGCTTTTTGGGAGACGCGATTGGCTGACCGAAGGGATCGGCATCCTCGGCGGCGCGACCCTGATGTTTTTGACCGGCCTGTGGGATGACCGGTTCGGGCTGCCGCCGCGCGTCAAGTTGGGCGCCAACATCGTCGCCGGCTTGTTTCTGATCGGGTTCGGAGTGCAGGTGCAGCTGTTCGGGTTTTGGCCGCTGGACTGGGCGATCACGCTGCTATGGGTGGTCGGGATCACCAACGCCGTCAACCTGATGGACAACATGGACGGCCTGGCAGCCGGGATCACGGCCACCGGCGCGGCCGTGTTCTTTGGGCTGGCGGCAGCGCAGGGCCAGGGCCTGGTCGCCAGCCTGGCCGCGGCGTTGTTCGGGAGCGCCCTGGGCTTCCTGTTCTACAACTTCGCGCCGGCCGTCAGCTTCATGGGGGATGCCGGCGCTTATCCCCTCGGCTTCTTGTTGGCGGCACTCGCCATCAAACTCGAGTTCAGGAACCTGCCGCTGGCCAGCACCTGGATGGCCCCGATCCTGGTGTTGGGCGTTTTGATCTTTGACACCACGCTCGTCACGCTCTCGCGTTGGCGGCGAGGCGTGCCGATCTCGTTCGGTGGATCCGACCACACCTCGCATCGTCTGGTGCAACTCGGTTTGAGTCGGCCGCGCGCCGTGTTGACCCTGTACGTCATAGCCCTGGCGCTAGGTGCGCTGGCGACGCTCACCATCACGCTGCCGCCCTGGCAGGCCAATTGTGTGTTTGCCGCAGGCGTGTTGATCGGATTGACGGCCCTGGCCTGGCTGGAGCGCGTCGAGCCTGCGCTGGCGGGCGACCCGGCCATCGTGTGGATCCCGGGTGGCGGGCCGACGGCACTCGAGGCGGCCGGTGTGCTGCGCGGGCTCAGCCAGGATCTGACGGTTCTGGTCGCCGCGCCCAACGGCGCGGAGCCCGGGCGCGCGCCGACCCGGCTCGAGGTGGCGGCGTTATTGGGCGCCCTGGGTGACCCGGCTGAGGCAGTCGCTCCCGTGGTCGAGCGCGCGTTGCGCGATCCTTGGGTTGGCGATCTTGACACCCTGCAGGCCGCCCTGCGCCTGCACGGGCGAATGCTGGTCGTCAACGCCGAGGGTTCAGACGCCGTCGGCGGCGCCCTGCAACGCGCCCGTGTGATCGTGCTGGGGCCGGGCGACCCTTCGGCCAACGTCGCGGCGATGCTGGCGGCCCCCTGGCTCCACGGTCTGATCGCCACGCACCGGCGCGCCATCGTCCTGAACCTCAGCCCCGCCGGCGTCGACACGCTCGGCGAGTCGAGCACCGTTCAGCAACTGGACGCCACGATCCACCGCAAGCTGCTGCGCTTGGCTGCCGGCGACCGCAAAACTGCTTAACGTGCGCTCGCCGGATGGCCTTGTGGTACTGTTTCCCCGATAGCGGGCCGGGCCTATACTCGGACCTTATGGCAAAGCTTTTTCGCTCCCCCGGATTCTGGGTCGGCATGATCGTGACCATCGCGTCACTGGTGTACATCTGGCAGACGCTTCAAGGCGAAGCGCTCAGTGAATTCTGGGCCAACCTGGGCAAAGGCCAATATGGTTGGCTGTTGGTCGGTTTCGCCATGCAGGCGCTCTCGGTGATCGCGCGCTCTCAACGCTGGCAGGCTCTGCTGGGGTTGCGCGGCAAGCTGTGGACGGCCTTCTGGGCGCAGGGGATCGGCTTCCTGTTCACCAACATCCTGCCGTTGCGGCTGGGCGAGCCGGCCCGAGTGCTGGTCATGTCTGAGCGCGCCAAGCTTCCGCTGGTTCAGGTTGCGGTGACGGCCGTGATCGAGCGCGCGCTAGATGTGGCAACCACGGTCTTGCTGCTGCTCTTCGTGCTGCCCTTTATGGACGTGCCGCCGATCGTCGCGCAATCCGGGTTGACCCTGGGTGTGGTCGTGCTGATCGGGTTGGTCGCGCTGCCGATCGTCGTGCGCTTCGAGAAGAAGATCGCCACGCTGGTGGCCGCCGCCGGACAGCGCGTGCGCTGGTTGCCGGTCGGCGGGCTGCTCAAACGCTGGGACGAGTTCGTGATCGGCCTGCAGCCGTTGACGCGTCCGGCGATGGCGGCCCAGATCCTGCTCTGGTCGGCCATCTCATGGACGTTCTCGGTCATGATGTTCGTGTGCGGGTTGTGGGTCTTTCAGCCCGAGGGGACGCTGATCGAGGCGACCTTCATGATCGTCACCCTGGCCTTTGCGATCACGGTGCCTTCGAGCCCGGGGTTCTTCGGAGTGTATCAGGCCGCCGGGCAGTTCGCGCTGGCGACTGCGTTCGGGGCCAAGTACGACGCGGCGACGGCCCTGGCCTGTGCCATGGCCTGCTGGGTGGGCTATTACGCCGCCACCACGACCATCGGCGCAATCGGCGTCACACAGATCGGCGCGTCGTTTGCCGAGCTGGGCCGCAAGATCCTGCCGCGCTGAGCGCGGACGTTTGCCAGGCAATCGCAAGACGGTTCCCGGGCCACGCCTTTAACCGATGATCGGAGCACACCGTCCGAAAGTACCGGGCGGATGCGGCCATTGACGAATCCGCAACCGTCTTCTACGATAGTTTCTTTAGCCCCACTGCCCAGCACTCACCGGGCGCTGAACAACCCAACCGGATCGATTCGTCGGCAAGCTATCAACGGCCTGTCTGGTCGGCGAGCATCCTCGGCCGATTTGCTCAGGAGTGGAGGGTGGACGGCGCTTGAACGTCGGGAGGTAACGGCATGCCCAAACTAGATTTCAACGCCATCATTCACGCACTTCGCACCGACTATCTCAAGGCGATGCCAGCTGGCGCACAAGTCCTGGTCAGCGCCGGATGTTCAGGCCGTTGGTACTTTGATTGGGTCACTGAGCAATACGGACCGGTGGCTAAGCACTACGGCGTCGAGGCCTATTCTCCCCAACCTCAAGACCTGCCGGAAAATGCCATCTGGCTGAAAGAAGAAATCGACTCGATGCGTTCCATCCCGGACGGCTCGGCGGACCTGGTATTCGCCGGTCAGACCATCGAGCATCTTTGGCCCAGCCAGTTTGCCGGCTTCCTGTTAGAAGCTCGTCGCGTCCTGCGGCCCGGCGGCACACTTGTGATGGACAGCCCCAACCGGCTGGTCACGCACATGACAGGTTGGTATCAACCTCAGCACACTGCAGAACTGCGCGTCGATGAGATCGTCAAGGTCACACAGATGGCCGGTTTCAAGGTTGATGCAGTCAAAGGCATGTGGCTTTGCTACGACCGCGAGAAACACCTGGCCTACCCCTTCGAACCCGAGAACTACGACACGTTCGACTTCGCAACGGATCCCCGTGTCATCGCGGCGGCGGATCGCCCACAAGACAGCTTCATCTGGTGGCTGGAGGCCAGCGCCGACGACACACCGTCTCAACCAAAAGCTGCGATCGAGGCTGTGCTGCAGTCGATCTACGACCAGGCCTTTGATGCCGCGCTCAATCGCTGGTGGCACAGTGTAGGCACAGCCTCTGGGCAGGGACGCAATAGGCTGGTCAAAGTCGCCACTGGTGAGATCGGATACCCGGTCTTCGGTCCATACATCCCGTTGCGACCCGGCACCCATAGCGCCCACTTTCATATTGGGCTGACACAACCACCCAAACGGCCTGAGCGTCAGGCTTTGTTAATCGATGTAAGCGCCGAGATGGGCACACGGACCATCGCTCAGCGCTGGTTATCGTCGTGGGACCTGAAGCTCCGCAAACTGACCCGATTTGACCTGACGTTCGAGAGCTCGGAGACCCTGTTCGGGGTCGAGTTCCGGGTCCTCACACACGGCAAGGTCGCAGTCGCCGTGAGGGCACCGGTCGACTATCTCGATCATGGGCAATGGCGCGCTATGGGATTGACCCCAAACCCCTGACCCGATCGATGCCGTTCAATTTGCGCGGTGCGCGCCGTAAGACCGCCGATACCGGTGGTCTTGAGATCATGGTCCTTTCCAACTGCGGCCAGTGCATGCCTATGCCATAGCATCGCAGGTTGGACGACCCTATCGGGATTGGGCCGGGCAAAACAGGCCTACAGGTTGGTTTGACGGGCATCACCGTTCAAAGCCTCTGCCAGTCCTTGCTGAGCGCCCTGACCAGAGGGGGATGCCGACCGATACCGGTCGGGACAGGGCGTAATGGGGGGATCATGGTCTGGTATCGTTAAACGATCCGTCGGCGCCAGGCCGGGTCGACGATTCAAACCGACCTTCGACCCAGATACAGGGCTTTCTATGCGTATTGGCGTGGATTATCGATTTCTGTCATCAGGTGTTCTGACGGTCAACCGCGGCATGGGCAGATACACGCAGCAACAGCTCCGTGAAACCATTGCAGTCGATCAGACCAACGAATACGTCCTATTTTGCCTACCGGGTGCCGAAAAGGAGCTCATCCTGCCCGAGATTCGGCAGTCGCGCCGAGTTTCGATCGCCGAGATCCGCATGGGCGACGTGCAGCGGCGCACCCCGAGCATGGCCACCGATACAGCCACCCTGCTTCGCCATGCAGAGGCTTATCAAAACTGGATCTACCACCAACACGTCGATCTTTATCACGCGACAACTCCTTATCTGTGGCTGGACACGCCGCTGCTTGGTTTCGATGCGTGCCCGTTCGTCTCGACGTACTACGATGCCATCCCGATCCTGTATGCACCGCGCTACCTCCCGGCGGGCACGCCGGTCGCCGATCAGTTTGTCTTTGCCAACGAGTTCACGCGGCGATCCAATCGCTTGATCGCGATCTCAGGTTCCGCGCGTCGCGACGCCATGAACGTGTTGGGTTATCCGGGTGAGCGCATCGATGTCGCCTACCCGATCGCCGATCCCTGGTTTCGACCGTTGGACCCGAGCGATAAGGCAACAGCGCTCGCCACGATCCGCCGGCGACTGGAGATCGGCGGCCAATACGTCATGTGCGTGCCTCATCTGCATTACAGCAAGAACTTCGAGAACCTGGTCGCCGGTTACGCCCGCCTGCCCGCTGCGCTACGGCGACAACTGCCGTTGGTGATCGTCTGCCACCTGAATGACGACGAGTTTCAGCAGGTCAAGAACATCACGGACCAGTACGAGATCACCGACAATGTGCGCCTGACCGGTTTCGTCAGCGAAGCGGAACTGGTTGCCCTGTATGGCGACGCGACAGTATTTCTGCACGCCTCCAGGTACGAAGGTTTTGGCCTCCCAGCGCTCGAGGCAATGCACTGCGGGGCGCCCGTGGTGGCCAGCTCCACGTCGTCGCTGCCCGAGGTCGTGGGTGACGCAGCGCTTCTGGTTGAGCCTAACGATCCGGAGTCGATTGCGGCGGGCGTGGCTCGGCTGGCCGACGATGAGACGCTCCGGGAAGCTTTGCGTGCGAAAGGGTTCGACCAGGCCAAAAAATTCACGGGGGAGCAGCTTGGGCGCGCCACCCTGGCTGCCTACGATCAGGCCAAGCGAGCTGAGACACGGCCAGCACGGTCCCGAGTCGCGCTCTGGACGCCGTTGCCGCCGCTCCCAACAGGTGCCGGCGATTATGCCGGTGAGTTGCTGGAGCATCTGACGCAACGGTATGAGGTCGAGGTCTTCGTCGACGACGGTTATTTGCCCGATTATCCGCTCCGCCAAACCAGCACGATCCAACACTTCACGGCCTTTGAGCGCCGGAATACCCAGGCGCCTTTCGACGTCATCCTGTACCAGATGGGCGCCTCTGAGTTCCATTGGTACATGTATGAGCCCTTGAAGCGCTTTCCCGGCGTGGTCACCCTCCATGACCTGACGTGGTCACACGTT